>NZ_CP077097.1:440000-750000 GCF_014269225.2 Pseudomonas anuradhapurensis | reverse complement strand
TCAGCGAAAAGCGCTTCCTGCATGCACTGAACTACTGCATGCTGCTGCCCGGCCCCGAGGCCCAGCAACTCGCCACGTACATCGGCTGGCTGATGCACCGCTCGTGGGGCGGCGTGATTGCCGGCGCGCTGTTCGTGCTGCCTTCGCTGTTCATCCTGATCGGCTTGTCCTGGGTCTACATCGCCTTCGGTGAGGTGCCAGTAGTCGCCGGCATCTTCTATGGCATCAAGCCGGCGGTCACCGCCATCGTCGTTCACGCGGCCCACCGGATCGGCTCGCGGGCCCTGAAGAACGGCTGGCTGTGGGCCATGGCCGCGGCCTCGTTCGTGGCCATCTTCGCGCTCAACGTGCCGTTCCCGCTGATCGTGCTGGCCGCCGCGCTGATCGGCTATGCGGGCGGCCGCTTCGCCCCGGACAAGTTCGTGATCGGTGGTGGCCATGGGGCTGCGAAGAACAGCTATGGCCCGGCGCTGATCGATGACGACACACCGACGCCCGAACATGCCCGTTTCAGCTGGGGACACCTGCTGCGCCTGCTGCTGGTCGGTGCTGCGCTGTGGTGCCTGCCCATGGCGCTGCTGACACTGACGTTTGGCTGGGGTGCGACCCTGACCCAGATGGGCTGGTTCTTCACCAAGGCCGCGTTGTTGACCTTTGGCGGGGCCTACGCCGTGTTGCCCTATGTCTACCAGGGCGCTGTCGGCCATTACGGCTGGCTGTCACCGGCGCAGATGATCGACGGGCTCGCCCTGGGCGAAACCACGCCAGGGCCGCTGATCATGGTGGTGGCCTTTGTCGGCTTCGTTGGAGGTTACCTGCACCCGATGTTTGGCGCGGAACACCCGTTCCTCGCTGGCGCGGTCTCGGCCAGCCTGGTCACCTGGTTCACCTTCCTGCCGTCGTTCCTGTTCATTCTCGGCGGTGGGCCGTTGGTGGAGTCGACGCATGACGAGGTGAAGTTCACTGCGCCGCTGACCGGGATTACGGCGGCGGTGGTGGGGGTGATCCTGAACCTGGCGATGTTCTTCGGTTATCACGTGCTTTGGCCGAAGGGGTTTGCTGGCGCGTTCGACTGGCCTTCGGCGGTGATTGCGGTTGCGGCGGCGGTCGCCTTGTTCCGCTTCAAGCGCGGGGTGATTCAGGTGCTGTTTGGCTGTGCCGTGCTTGGCCTGGTAGTGCATTTGCTGCGGGCTTGAAACCAGCGGCGATTCACAGCCCCTGCTCAACGAGGAACGACCTGCCACAACTCGGAGAACACCTGGACGAACCCGAAAGTGCCGATGGCGACTGCGGAAACGGCAGAGATGACGCGCATGAAGGCAACAGGCATTTTCTTGCGCAGTGCTGCGGTAAACCCGCTCAGGCAGAGCCACCAGGCAGCCGATCCTAGAAACACCCCGGCGAGCATCAGGAAGGTGGCGAACCACATTGCGCTGTCGCTCTGCTGTCGCTGGCTGGCCAAGGGATCGAGCGCTGCAAAAATGGCAATGAAGGCCAATATGGTCATCGGGTTTGACAGGGTTAGCCCAAACGCTGTGAGAAAGTCGCGCGTCACCGACGCAGAAGCGGCCGCCTCCGCAGCCTGCCTGGGTTTCAACGCATCTCGGGCAATGCTCCAGGCCAACCACAGCAGAAATGCACCACCCAACACTTTGAGCACGCTGGCCAGCGAAGGGGCAGCCAGGAAAATCCCGGTAATGCCCAGCGCGCCGATCAACCCATAGACCGTATCGGCGCTGGCAGCCCCCAGCCCGGTCGCGAGCCCCGAACGGAAGCCGTTCTTCAGGCTTCGCTGAACGCACAGCAGTCCAATCGGGCCCACAGGCGCAGCAATCGAAAAGCCGATAACGAATGATTTAGCCAGCAGCATGGGTTTCTCCAGACGATAGGCAGGGGGCTCGGGAGAATGGTAGGTATACCGGCGATTGTGCAGAATGGGTTTTCCAAGGAAAAAAACAAATCTACCTAAGGAATTAAGGCACATGGATGATATTGACTGGAAAATCCTCGAGCGCCTTCAAGGCAATGGCCGCATGACCTATACCGAGCTTGCGCGGCATGTGCATCTATCGGTGCCCGCTGTAACCGAGCGCATCAGGCGCCTTGAAGAAGAGGGGGTGATTGAGGGCTATGCGGCTCGGGTCAACCCGATAGCTGCGGGTTACCTGGTTGGCGCAATGTTGGCGATGACCGTGCCTCAACCGGCCAAGGCGAAGTTTCTCAAGGTGTTGGAGGGGATACCGGAGGTTTTGGAGTGCCATCACATAACGGGGGCGGACTCCTACATCTTTCGGGTGGTGGCGGCGAGCATGGGTGATTTGGAGCGGTTGATTGAAAAGATCAACCACTATGGGGAGACGCGGACGTCCATTGTGATGTCGACCCCGATTCCACCGCGTGCGCTTGAGCGGCCTGCGCGGATACCAGCCGCTTAACGCCCCAAGACTCCACCGCACTTGACCGCCTGCGGCCACTCCCAGGTATGCCCAGAGCAACAGCAGCGCCTTGGAAAAATCTTCCAAACCTGGCGCCAGCGAAGCTTCGAAAAAGCAATTTTTTTTCCTTCAGCGGGTGCTTGAATAGTTCCCGCCGGGTTTAGACATTTCGATGTTTAATTGCATGCACGCCATGTATCGGACCGGACCGGCACCACCCATTACTGAAGGGATAAAGCTATGTCGACTACCGTTGCCAAATCGGAAAAGAAAGTTGAAACCTCCAGCAAAAAAATCGTGATCAAGGCCAAGAATCAGCGCCCGATCCTGATGGCTGCTCACCTGTAACAAGGCGTCACTGGCCGGGCGTAATGCCCGGCTATTTCTTTCGACCAGGAGCATTGGGATGAGCGAGTCTTTTGTCGCATTTGGCCGGTTCGAAGAGGGTAATGACCCTGCAGTAAAAACCTTTCTGTATTCAGGCAGCGAGCATGAAATCAGCGGTTTGACGGGCGACACCGCTCAGTGGAACCAGGTGCTCGCGTTATGTGACGGCACTAAAACACTGGACGAAGTCTGTGCGCTCAACGGCGCCCTGCCCAGCCAGGAGGTGGGGGATTTCCTGAACTCTCTTGCCGAAAACAACCTGGCCTACCGCGTCGACTCCGGCGAACGCTACATGACCGGTGATGAAGCCATACTCGTTATCGAGGACCTGCAGGCGGAGTTGCTGCACAAGACGCTCTATGCAAACAAGTTCTGGCGTGCATTGCAGACGCCGAAGCAAGTACCGGTAAACGTTTATTACGGCATGGCCATCGAGAATTTCAACTTCCTCTACCGCGAAAGTTGGTTCGACTCGCCCGTACTCAATTATGTGGCGTCGGAAAAGGCGCGGTTGAAAATGAATGAGTTCTACGGTGAAGAGTACGGCCACGATGAACTCATCTTCAAGGCGCTGAGTACCCTCGGCATCACCCAGCAGCAGATACGCGCATCGGTGCCGCTGCCGGAAACCCTCGCCCTGTGCAATGCACTGGCCTATTGGGCCGCGACCGATCCGCTGTTCTTCTTCACCACCATGGGCATTCTCGAAGGCAAGGACATCGAGGTCGACAGCTACATCCTGGCGATGCAGGCCAGCGGGAAGGTCGACAAAGCCTTCATCGACCCGATCCTGGCCCACGCCAACATCAACATCGGCGCCGAGCACGGCGTACTGACCCGTGAACTGTTCGCCGAAATACCTGTGGTGACAGCAGACCAGTTGCGCAGCATGAAAGCCAACACCCATGTGTTCGTCGAGCTGTACGACAACTTCCACTCCGCCGTCTGGGATTTCTACTCGACCACCGACACCCTTCTCCGGCCAGTCAACCCATAAGGGGCGCCCGCATGCAAACCCATAGCCAACGTTTTCGTTATCCCAAGTTCCGGGCGGGCGTCCTGCACACACAGGTCGGTGACAGCCATCACCTGGACTATCGGCTGCAGAGCGTGGTGCTGGAGGATCCGCAGGACACCAGCCTGGTGGAATTGCTGGCCGACCTGAAAGAAGGCTGCCTCAGCACCGACGAGCTCTACCGCAAGCATGAAGCGCGCTTCGAGGCCGAATCAATAGCTGAGCTTATCGCCGACCTGGACAAGCACTACCTGCTGACAGAAGGCCGCTACCGCAAACCGGTAGGGGTGCTTTCTGGCAAGGAGTTCACGCGCAAGCTCAACGCCAGTATTGCCAGTTTCCACCGGAAACAGGGCGACTCGCCGCTGTATACGCGCATGAAGGACCAGAGTGTCACCCGCACTCAGCTCATCGGCTTCGCCGTCGAGTACTACCACATCGTCAAGCAGGCGCCGAAAGTCATCTCGCCGGCGCTGGCCCACCACACCAGCCCTGAGGTGTATCAAGGGATCAAGAAGCTGTTCCTGGAAGAGCACGATCATGAGTCGCTGCTGGCCGACGCGCTGCACGCGGTGGGAATCGACAAGCACAAGCTCAGCCAGGTGGCGCCACTGGACTCGACCTTCTCCATCTTTTCCTCGCTCGGTGTGTACGCGCGCCAGCACCTGCTGTCGTTCATCAGCGCGCTGTTCCTGTTCGAAGAGCCCTATCCGGAATTCAACCAGCTGTTCATCGAATCCTGTCAGCGCCTGGACATTCCCAAGGCGTTCTGGGGCCCAATCATCGGGCACTCCAACGTCAACGAGTCCGAAGGCCACGGCAACATCACCAACGAATTACTCGGCTACTTCCCGGCGATTTCGGACGAGGAAGCCCGAGTGACGCTGATTCACACCTGTTCGCTGCTCGAACTGATGGGCCGCTGGGACAACCAGATCTGCTCGTACTACGAGACGAGCGTCAAACTTCGCCTGTTCAGCTGAGGAACCCGACATGGAAAAGTGGTCCATTGGCAGCTACCGCAAACCGTTCCTCGACGTTGGCTATTTCCATTCGGACGCGGCCAGTGGAACGGTCGAGATTGGCGAAAAGGATTCCGAATTCGCCTTGTCTTCCGAATCCATGGCCTTTCTCGACGCGACATTGAAAGGCCTGATGCGCGAAGACAGCGAGCATTGGCCGGCGCTGCGGCAGAAAGCCGCCGACCCGCAGCTGCAGGACATCGTTGCGATACTCGACGATGCCGGCCTGATCAGGGAGTCGGCGCCCGAACACACCCTGGCGAAGAAACACCAACTGTTGCAGCAGGCCCTTGAAGAGGCGTGGTCGGCCCTGCAAGGACAGCGCTTCGCCGACCTCGACGTTGTCCGCGAATTACTGCACTGCATTGCCGACACCTCGCCACGCCCTTTCGATGCCTTGTACGCCAGCAGCCCGAACGTCTACCTGGTCTATGCCCGTGTGGCGCTGCAGAGCTGGTCGGTCATCTGCCCGCCCGCGGTACCCGCAGCCGCCGCGCTGCTTGAGCGGCTGCTGGGCGGGCCGCCGCGCGAGGTTGCCGTGGAGTTCAGCGCGTTCTGGGTGAGCGAAGTGCGCAAATGTCTGTCGGTACTGACCTGGCTGCTGGTGCGCAGCCAACAGCCGGGGGCGCATAAGCTCTGCACGAGCGTGCTGGCCGTTGATGCCGAGGATTCGGGCCTCAACCTGGCCATTCGCCTGGAACGCTGGGGGCTGGATTTCCTCGCCGAGCAAGGCAGCAGCCAGTACCGCGCCTCGTTCAACGCCGACAACGACCGCCGCGACGCCCTGATCGCCGCGAGCTATGCCCAGGAGTACTACATCACCGACCGGTTCATCGACCTGATCTGCCCGGCCATCGCCCAGCGGTTGCCCCGACCGCTGAAGAAACTCGCGCGCCGCTACTACATGGAAGAAGCCGGACATGAGCTTTACGAGCTCAAGACCTGCAAATCGCTGGGCATGAGCGAAGAGGCATTGCACACCGCGCTACCGACACCCTTCGCCCAATTGTTGTGCGATTTCTACACCTATTTCGCGACCCGCGACGTGGTGTCGTACTTCGCGGCAGCCACCATCACCGAAGGGCTGCCAGGCCAGGAAAACCTGCTCAATGCCTTGTCTGCGCAATTCAGCAGCACGCCCCTGTTCAACAACCGCCCTTCGCGCAAGCATGAGCAGTTGAACGACAAACTGGCCCACCAGTACATCTCGCGGATCATGCTGTCCGAGGTGGGCGAACTGAGCGTGGCACAACAGTGCTCGACCGCCACGGCCTACGCCCTGCTGCTGGAGCTGACCCACCGCGCCTGGGAGGAACTGCACCGGCTGCATGTCGTCAACCGCCGCCCGCCGCTGAATTTCGCCATGGAAGATTTCCTGTGAGCCCAACGACGGCTCTGGAGCGATACCAGGCGCTGGTCAACCCGCACTGGGCAGGCTTGTTGCAGCAGCTGGGCGAGGCCCCGGTATTCCTTCGCGCCAAAGGCGAATTCTTGTACGACAACGAAAATAAGCGCTGGCTGGACTTCATCGGCCACTACGGGGCTTCGATCCTCGGGCACAACCATGAAGCGGTCCAGCAGTGCCTGGTGGCGCTGCTCCGCCAAGACCTGCCCGCCGGGGCGCCCTTGGGAATTTGTACCGCGGCCGCGCCACTGGCGGAGCGCCTGGTCGAGCGCATCGAACTGCCCGGCTCATGGAAGCTGTGTACCCTGACCACCGGCACCGAAGCGGTGGAAGGCGCGGTCAAGGCGGCGCTGTTTCACACCTCGCGGCGCAAGGTGCTGGTCCGCCAGCGCTGCTTCCATGGCAACAGTGCCTTGACCCTGCACCTCAGCGATCAGCCCGCCCACCGCGCGGGTTTCGAGACGCTGCGCCCCGACCTGCAAGTGGTGTATTTCGAGGAGATCGACCAGGCATTGGCACTGATCGCCCATGAAGACGTCGCCGCCCTGCTCATCGAACCCGTCCAGGCCATCGGCGGCGGCCGTTGCTGCACTGCCGACGAGGCAGACCGCTTGCTCCTGGCGTGCCGGGAGTTCGGCACCGTCAGCATCGTCGACGAGGTGTTCTCCGGGCTCGGCCGCTGCGGCGCCTATTCGGCGATGCAGGCCCTGGGCTGGCGTGAACGGCCCGACGTGCTGTTGCTGGCCAAGGCGCTGACCGGGGGCATGATACCCAGTGCCCAATTGCTGCTGCGCACGCCGCTGTTCGACAAACTGTTCGCCCGGCCCGGTTGCCAGAAGATCCTCGGCAGCACCTTCGCCAACAACAACCTGGCGCTGAACCTGGCCAGCGCTGTGCTGGACCTGCTCGACGAGTACCTTCGGGCGGACCATGCGCTGGCCCCACTGGAGCGCTTTGCCGGGCAACTGCGCGCCTGCGCGACACGCTGCCCGGGTGTGATCGAGGAGGTTACCGCACTCGGTGCGTGCTTCTTCATCCGCGCGCGGGATGCACAGACCTGCTTCAACCTGTGGCACTCGCTGTTTCTCAACCAGGTCTGCACCACGATCTGCGCGCATGATCCCGCTGTGCTGAAGCTGATCGTGCCGCTGACCGTCAGCCAGGACTCGCTGGACGAGTTCCTGCACGTGTTCTCCGAACTGACCCTCGACCTGCAAGGGTGATCGATGAGCCTGCTATTGCTCGGCCCCACAGACGACTACTTGCGCAAGGTCATGGCCGTGGCGCCGTCGGTCATCGTGCTGACCGAGCCGAACCGGCTGACCCCTTGGCAACGTACGGCACCGTGCGAAATCCACCTGGCGGATTTCAACGACCTCCCTGGCCTGCTGTTCAAAGCCAGCGCCATCGACGCATCCGCGCCGTTGCGGGCGGTGTTGTCGTTCACCGAGCTCGGTACCGTACCGGCGGCCATCATCGGCCGAGTCCTGGGTATCGTGGCCCCGCCGCTGCATCCCTCGCTGGTCACGCGGGACAAGGTGTTGACGCGCGAGGCGCTGCGCGACCATGGGCTCACCCAGGTCGCCTTCTGCGAGCGGTGGACCGGCACGAGCGAGACTGCGCTGCACAACGAAGGCAGCGATACGCTTGTGGTCAAGCCTGTGGACGGTACCGGCAGCCGCGACGTGCAGCGGGTCGAACCCGGTGCCAGCGTGAACCTCGCGGCAAACCGACGCTACATCGTCGAAACCTGGATACCAGGCAAGGAATACAGTTGCGAGACCTTCAGCATCGCCGGGGTTCACCATTTGCTGGCCGTGACGGAGAAACGCCTGGGTGGGGTAAGCGGGCTGGTGGAACTCGGCCACGTGGTCGATCCCGAATCATCCGGCCTGTCCGCCAGCCACTGGCGTTACATCACCCGCTGCCTGGATGCCATCGGCCTCAGCGACGGGCCGGGACACCTGGAGTTCAAGCTCGACGGCGAGGCAATCGAGATCATTGAATGCCATAACCGGCCAGGAGGCGACCGCATCTGGCATCTGGTGGAGATAGCAACCGGGTTCGACATGGTCAGCGCCCATGCCCGGCTGCTGCTCGACGAGCCGGTGAAGGTGACGCTCGCTCGTCGCGGGTGCGCCGCCATCCGCTATTTCGACTTCCCTGCCGGCACCGTAAGGTCGATCCGCCTGCCCGAAAACAGGGCCGATTACGTGCATTGGCTGGAAATGAAGCTTGCACCCGGCGACCGGATCGCAGGCATGACCGACTCGTTCCACCGTCATGGCGGCATCATCGTCTCGGCGCCCGATCGGGCTCTGCTGGACGCACGCCTGAACCTGGAAATCGACCACATCGAGGTCATTGTCGCCCCATGAACCTACGCACCCTGCTGGTTACCATGCCGAGCGACGCACGGCGCGTCGTACTGGTCCAGTTCCTGACCGCACTGGGTTACTTTTCGGTCATTCCCTTCTTCGTGGTGTACCTGGTCAAGGTGCTCGGGCAGTCCCCGGCCTTCGCCGCGGGGCAGCTCACGTTGTTTCTCACGGGGCAATACGTGGCATCCTTTGCCGGGGCCTACCTGAGCCACCGGACCAACCCCTTGTTGACGATGAAGGTTGGCCTGGTGTTGCAGATCGCCACCTATGCCCTGTTCGCCACCGGTGTGTCCGCCGCGCCCGCACTCTGCGCGCTGAGCCTGGCGCTGGGGGTGAGCAAGGCGTTTTTCACACCTGCAGCGAAGGCCGCACTCGTCGCCCTGACACCGGGTGAGAACCACTACCTGCTGTTTTCCTTCCGAAGCACGGTCAACAACCTCGGTGTAGCGGTGGGCAGTGCCCTGGGGGCCGCGCTCATCGACCAGACGGCATTCGCCTTCTTTTTGTTCGCAGCGTGCATCCAGGTAGTGGCGCTGTGGGTGCTTCGGGTCGTACGTGCTCCCGCGACGGCACCCGAGCGCGTTGCCCGGCCGAAACCAGCCTTCGGCAAGGCCGTACGTGCAGTGGTGGGCATGCCACTGGCAGTGATCCTGATGATCGTCACCCTGTGCTACCAGTTCCATTACATCCAGTTGGAGTATGCCCTGCCCCTGGTCGCCGACAGCGCGTGGGGCACCGATGCTGTGGCCCACGTATTCTGGGTGAACGCCGCCGCGGTGATGGCGCTGCAGATTCCCCTGAACACGTGGCTGTCGCAACGACTGTCGGTGTATTTCACCCTGGCCCTGGGCTTCGCTTGCATGTTGCTGGCCTTCTGGCTTCTGGCCGAGTCGTCCGGCCGGCCACTGTTCCTGATTGGCGTGTTGTTGTTCACCCTTGGCGAAATCACCATCGACCCGGCGATCGACGCGTTGCTCAGCAAAGGCCTGGCGGTCGACCTGCTCCCGGTGGGCTTCGGTGTGCTGGGCCTGATGGGCCTATTGGGCGCAGTGGCAGGCAACGCGGTCGCCAGCCGCTTCGTCGCCGCGGGCGACTTCACCTTGTTCTGGTATGTTAACTGCGCGCTTGCGGCACTGGCGGTGGCCCTGGTGGCCTTCTACCGCAAACAAGACAACCCGGCATTCAAGGAAGGGCTTCATGGACACCATCACTGAAACCGACACCATCACGCTGACACTGGACAAGACCCGCCTGGACATCCCGTACGTCCACGGCTTCCTCACTACCTCGAGCTGGGCCGCCGGCATCTCCCGGGAGCGGGTGGAAACCAGCATCAACAACAGCCTGTGCGTGGGTGCCTACGACGGCGACAAGCAGGTGGGCTTCGCCCGGCTGGTCACGGATTACGCGACGTTCGGTTACCTGTGCGACGTCTTCGTCGACGAAGCGTACCGGGGGCGGGGCCTGGGGCGGCGCCTGTCGGAAACGTTGCTCGAAGTACCCGAGGTCCGTTCGCTGCGGCGCATCCTCCTGGCCACCACCACCGCTCCCTGGCTGTACGAGAAAATTGGCTTCACACCGGTGAACCGGCCCAACTACCTGTGGCAACTCCACCGCCCGGACGTGTACGCCCAGCCTCCCACCACGTGAAATGACTCAAGCGGAGATCGAGAAGATCGGCAGGTCGTTGCTGGCGCGGATCTCCCGTAGGCTGACCGAGGTCTTGATCTGTTTGATGCATTTCAGCGAGCGCAACGTCAGCTCGACGAACTGCGAATAGATCTCCATGTTCGGACAGACGATGTGGACCAGGAAATCGAAGTCGCCGGTGACGTTGTACAGCGCCATCACTTCGGGCGAGGCGGTCAGCCGCTGTTCGAGGTCACGCGTGCATTCGGGGGTATGGGAATCCACCGACAGCTGGATGAATGCCGTGATGTCGAAGCCCAGCACTTGCTTGTCGAGGATCGCCTGGTAGCGCTTGATATAGCCATCGTCTTCCAGCCGCTTGAGCCGCCGCCAACAAGGCGTCTCGCTCAGGGCGATCTTTTCGCTCAATTTGGAGAGGGTTGTCCGGCAATCGGATTGCATGATGGACAGGATTTGCAGGTCCACTGAATCAAGGGCGCTCGATTTCCTTTTCATGGCCATTCCTTGGTTGGATTACTCAATCAGGACATAACGTAATCGGCAGATGAACGGTACTACCCCTGTTGTTATATGAAACTGGGAATACACGACGGGTAGGGATTGCGATGGGCCGGGGGCAGGTACTACAGGGATCTGGGCCTGCCAGGTCGCGAGGGGCGAATCGATTAAGCAACGGCGGGGGGTTGGTGTCAATAGGTAGCGCAAGTCCTCCGCCGGACTGTTGAGATACGAGATATCTGCGGCCAAAGTGTGCGAGCCGACAGCAGCATGAGACAGATAGGGAGAACCAAGCCCCTCACTCTGCAGCCCTTGCGGGGTGTTTCGTGAGCTTTTAAAAACGGGTCTCTATTGCGGGACAAGGTTTCGTAGGCGTACTCGCAAAACCGGCAATATTTTCGCCCGGGATCGCGGGTAAACCCGCTCCTACAGGGCGGGAGCTGCCTGTAAAAATGGGCGTGGTGGCCGCAGGGGTTTGAACGGTTAAGTCCGAGACTTGCAGGCCTGTTGAGAAAAAACAGGCGCAAGAAAGCCCGCACTAGGCGGGCTTACTGATGGTGCGATAGCAAAGAATACTATCGACCAAACTGTCTGGTGCCGGAGACAGGAATCGAACCTGCGACCTTCGCGTTACGAGTGCGCTGCTCTACCGACTGAGCTACACCGGCGTGTAGCGCAACGTACCACTGCTCGCACCCGTTACGCAAACCCCTGTTTCGCCTACCTTATTACCCCACCTCAAGGCGCCTTGCACCCCTTCGGTGCCAGGTCTTCTTCAATGTCGGTCGTACACGCCCAGCCAGCCGCCGCGCGCGTCAGGGTAATGGCCTTGCCGAGCACGGTAGCCGGCGCATCCACCAGGGTACAAACGATGCTCCCGGTGCCGTCCGCCGCCTTGCCGCTGGCCGTGATCGCACAATGCGCCGTGGCCGGCTGCCCACCCAGCTCGGCCACCGTCGCCACGTCCTTGCCATCATTCAGGCGCAGGTCCATCGCGGTCTTCAGCGCGCTGATCTCCAGCAACCCGGCCGCAGCCTTCGAGCGGGACTGGTGGTTGGTGTACATCGGTAAGGCGATGGTCGCCAGAATGCCGATGATCGCGACAACGATCATCAGTTCGATCAGGGTGATACCGCGTTGCCCTTTCATGAACAGTTTCCTTTTTGCTACGTGTACTCGTTGAGGTCTGTCTCGCCCCAACCGGCAGCGGCGCAGTAGGCCTGAACAGACACCTTTTGTCACCCCTGCCCGCTTGGGCGTCATCTTCGCTGAACTACTCTAGTGAGCATCATGGACGCGCGCCCTGGCATGGACCCGGCAAGCTGTTTCGAAGCTTGTCGCACGGGCAGGAAAAAGGACCTTGGCATGAACCCATCGACTCCTCTCTACAGCTGGCACGGCACCGACGCCAACGGCCAGCCGGTCAGCGGCCAGACGCCCGGGCGCAGCCCGGCACACGTGCGCGCCGGGCTGATTCGTCAGGGCATCAAAGTGGCAAGTTTGCGGCCCGCCGGCGGGCTGACCTTCAGTTTGCCGAAACGCCAGGCAAAAGCCGACCCGGCAGGATTCAGCCGGCAATTGGCGACCTTGCTCAAGGCCGGGGTACCGCTGCTGCAGGCGTTCGAGGTGATGGGGCGCAGTGGCTGCGACGCGGGGCAGGCGGCGTTGCTGGGCAGATTGAAACAGGATGTGGCCTTGGGCCTGGGGCTGGCGGA
This sequence comes from Pseudomonas anuradhapurensis, assembly GCF_014269225.2. Classification (NCBI taxonomy): domain Bacteria; kingdom Pseudomonadati; phylum Pseudomonadota; class Gammaproteobacteria; order Pseudomonadales; family Pseudomonadaceae; genus Pseudomonas; species Pseudomonas anuradhapurensis. The sequence goes on along the minus strand of NZ_CP077097.1, from coordinate 737,492 downwards.
CGCGTTGCAGCGCCACCCAGGCTGGTTCGATGCGCTGTACTGCAACCTGGTGCGGGTGGGTGAGCAATCCGGCACGCTCGACCGGCAGCTGGAACAGCTGGCGACCATGCTGGAACAACGCCAAGCGCTGCACAGGAAAGTGCGCAAGGCGATGATCTATCCGCTGCTGCTGTTGCTGACCGGGTTGGGGGTGTCGGCGATTCTGCTGCTGGAGGTGATACCCGAATTCGAGAACCTGTTTTCAGGCATGGGCGCGGCATTGCCAGCGTACACCCAATGGGTCATCGACTTGTCCACGCTGCTGAGCCGGTTTGCGCCGCTGTTGGTGGTGCTGAGCGCTGTGCTCGGTTTCGCCATGCGCCGGATTTACCGGCAGCATGCACCGACGCGCCTGTGGCTATCCCGGCAGGTGCTGGGCTTGCCGGTGTTCGGCAGGTTGCTGGCGCAGGCGGCGCTGGCGCGGTTCGCCCGTAGCTTGGCAACGGCCTATGCCGCCGGAGTGCCTTTGCTGGATGCATTGGGTACGGTGGCGCGGGTGAGTGGTGGCGACTTGCACGAACAGGCGGTTTTGCGGTTGCGCCAGGGCATGGCCAATGGGCAGGGGCTGCACCAGGCGATGGCCGCCGAGCCGCTGTTTCCACCGTTGCTGGTGCAACTGACGGCCATCGGTGAAACCAGCGGTACGCTGGACCAGATGCTGGAGAAAGCCGCCAGCCATTACGAGGAACAGGTCAGCCAGGCGCTGGACCAGTTGACCAGCCTGCTGGAGCCAGCCATCGTGCTGATCCTGGGCGTGCTGGTAGGCGGCCTGGTGGTGGCGATGTACCTGCCGATCTTCCAGTTGGGTAGCTTGATCTGAACATGACTTCATGGATTTTACTGGCGGAGCAGCCAGCGTACTTCCTCACCCTGGCCACGCTGCTCGGCCTGCTGGTGGGCAGTTTCCTCAATGTGCTGGTGTACCGCCTGCCGATCATGCTGGAGCAGCAATGGCAGCGTGAGGCGCAGGAGGTGTTGGGGCTGCCGACAACGGCGCAGGAACGCTTCGACCTGTGGCTGCCAGCCTCGCGTTGCCCGCATTGCGGCCATCGAATCCGCGCGTGGGAGAACATTCCGCTGATCAGCTACCTGGCCTTGCGCGGGCGTTGTTCAGCCTGCAAGACCCGCATCAGCCTGCGCTATCCGCTGGTGGAGGTGGCCAGCGCGCTGCTTTCGCTGGTGGTGGCCTGGCACTTTGGTGTTTCGCTCGAGGCCGTGCTGGCACTGCCGCTGACCTGGTGCCTGCTGGCCCTGAGCCTGATCGATGCCAGGCACCAGCTGTTGCCGGATGTGCTGGTGCTGCCGATGCTGTGGCTGGGGCTGATCGTCAACGCCTTCGGCCTCTATGCGCCCCTGGCCGGGGCGCTGTGGGGGGCGGTGATCGGCTACCTCAGCCTGTGGACGGTGTACTGGCTGTTCAAGTTGGTCACCGGCAAGGAGGGCATGGGCTACGGCGACTTCAAGCTAATGGCACTGATCGGCGCCTGGGGGGGCTGGCAGGTATTGCCGTTGACGCTGCTGCTGTCGTCGCTGGTCGGGGCGTTGGTGGGGCTGTGCCTGCTGCGCTTGCACCGGCATGCCTTGGGCACGGCGATGCCGTTTGGGCCCTATCTGGCGATTGCGGGGTGGATTGCCGTGCTCTGGGGTGATGAAATATACGCCTCATACCTGCAACTGCTTGGATTCTGATGACCACTGCGGCCTTTACCCCCTGGATTCTCGGCCTGACCGGCGGCATCGGCAGCGGCAAGAGCGCCGCTGCCGAGCGCTTCGTCGAGCTTGGCGTGCACCTGGTCGATGCCGACCAGGCGGCGCGCTGGGTGGTCGAACCTGGCCGACCGGCGCTGGCCAGCATCGTCGAGCGCTTCGGCCCTGGCGTGCTGCAAGCGGACGGCCAGCTCGACCGCACGGCCCTGCGCCAGCTGATCTTCGCCGACCCGGCGCAACGCAAATGGCTGGAGCAATTGCTGCACCCACTGATCGGCCAGGAGATCTTCAGCTACCTGGCCAAGGCCGAGTCGCCGTATGCGGTGTATGTCTCGCCGCTGTTGATCGAGTCGGGGCAATACCAGAAAACCCAACGGGTGCTGGTGATCGATGCGCCACAAGAACTGCAGATGGCGCGAACCCTGGCGCGGGACAACACCAGTACCGAGCAGGTGCAGGCCATACTCAAGGCCCAACTGGCGCGTGAGGAGCGCCTGCGCCATGCCGACGATGTGGTGGTCAATGACGGCGACCTCGCCGCGTTGCATGAACAGATTGACCGCCTGCACCACTTTTACCTGACTTTACGAGGAGGCCAGCCATGAGCCAGCCATTGACCGTCGATTGCCCGACCTGTGGCGCACCTGTGGAATGGAACGAGAAAAGCCCGTTCCGGCCGTTTTGCTCGGACCGTTGCAAGCTGATCGACCTGGGCGCCTGGGCGGCGGAGGAGCACAAGATCCCGGGTTCGGACGAGTCCGAGGATGAGCTGTATTCGGGCGACCTGGAACCGCGCCACTAAGTCCACCACACCGGCCATGCCGGCCTTCGTTGGCAACCTGCTGCCGCATTCCGCCCCTGTAGGAGCGGCCTTGTGTCGCGATGGGCCGCAAAGCGGCCCCCTTCAATGGCTTCATGGCCACTATCGCCGAGGCTGCTTCGCTGCCCTTCCGCGACACAAGCCCGCCCCACAGGGGGGCATGTGGTTGCACAGCTATCGCTCATCCTCCTTCCACGGCGCCTGCAGATACCGTGTGCGGTTGAAGGTTTCCAGCCACTCCGGGCAAAACACCACCAGCGCACTGATCACCGTGCCGTTGATGAACGCCTCGGGGAACATCATCAGCCACAGGTAGCCGACAAAGTCGCTCAGCCACTCCGGCATGGCGAAGCGCCCGTTCAGCCACAGCAAGCCCAACCCGGCCGACAGGCAGGCCAGCACCGTCAGGGCTGCGGGGAAGAAGCCGGAACAGAAGATATACACGAACAGGTTTCTGGGTTGAGCGCGCTCGACCCCTATCGCGCACGCCTCGGCAATCAACACCGGCAATCCAACCAGCAACAAGCCATTGATCCCCAGCGCGGCCAGGTCCTGGCGCCCGAGCACCAGCAAACCGAGCTGCGCCATGAAACCGCCGAGCACGGCCAACGGCCAGTCCAGCAACAGCGTCACCGCCGTCATGCCGATGAAGTGGTACGACACCCCAGTGTCGAAATCGCGCCTCACCAGCCACAGGGCGAACAGGCAGAACACCGTGCCGAACAGCAGGTGCTGGCGGCGCCGGTCGGTGAACAGCTCTACCCAGCGCACCTGGCTGATTGCCCAGATCAGCAACGGTACGTAACCCAGCCAGCCAAGGGTAAGGGTGGTGCCGGACAATACCTGCGCGCTGATCACCTGAACAATGCCCCCTGCCTTCCTGTGGATAAGGCCGAGTCTACACCTATTATCCGTTTCATTCGGCTGCGGGCAGCAGCGCTCCACAGCATCAGCGCCGGCCGGGCTTTGGCCCGGTGAATACGCAGGGCCGGCAGCAAGGGCCAACGCGGCGCTGATTTATACGCACAAACAGCATCTTACCGTCATCGATTAGCGTCTAAGCTTGCACCATGGATGACTCAGACTACCTGCGCCTGCTTACTATCCAGGCCGAACAAGCCAATGCCTTTCTCTCCAACGCCCGCAAGTGGGAGCGGGAGCGTTGGGTGTGCCAACGCCTGTTGCAGGGGCTGAACATCCCCTACCGCAGCGAGGACTTCACCCCGGCCGGCCAGGAGCCGCCAGACGTGCTGTTCCGCGACGCCGCCTTCGAGGTGTTCTTCGTGCTCGACGAGGGCCGCCGGCTGAACGATGAATGGCGCGAAGAGCTGCAGCGCCGGCGCAGTGCGTTTTCCCTGGCGCAACTGGTGCGCCGCGAAGCGCGCCCGCGGCGCATCAGTGCCAGCGAACTGCTGGGGCGCCTGGCGCCGACCTTGCGCAAGAAGGCACACAACTACCGTGAGCGCGGGCTGGAGCTGAACGAGCTGGACATCATCGCCTTCGCCAGCCTCAAGCGCGAGGTGCTCGACCTCAACACGCACTTCCCGCCACCCACCGAATACCTGCGCCAGGGCTGGCGCTCGCTGTCGCTGGTCGGGCCGACCTTTGCCCGGGTGCTGTTCGCCCACCCGGATGCGCCGGACTTCCTGCGCGGCAACCTGGGGCGCAGCATCGTGTTCGACGTGGGCATCAGTCTTTGATCCAGTGCAGCGAGTGTTTGCGATGGCGTACACTCGGCGCCAGAGATAGAAAGCATTATCATTTGTTTCAAGCCCCTGCGTGAACGCTGTAGCGTTTGCGCAGTCACAAACGTCTACCTGACGAGGCCCCACCATGACCAGCCGTCTGAATCCAGAAGATCAGCGTCGTGTCGATGAGTATCTGCGAGCCCCCCAGCACCAAGTCGAGCGCAGGCCCTTCCGGCCGTGGCTGCTCCTTGTGCTGGTGGTGGCCGTGACCATCGGGTTGGGTCTCATCAGCCGCCTGCTGAGTGGGTTGGTGCTATGAGCTGCTTCGCGCTCGCCCTCCCCTCGCGCAGTGTGCGGCCGGCCCCCTGGGCCCCGAATTCCGTAAACCTTATGAGATATTCCCATGACTCATCGCATCGTGATTGTCGGCGGCGGCGCCGGCGGCCTGGAACTGGCGACCCGCCTGGGTAAAAGCCTGGGCAAGCGCAAGCAGGCCGAGATCACCCTGGTCGACGCCAACCTCACGCACATCTGGAAACCGCTGCTGCACGAAGTGGCCGCCGGCTCGCTGAACTCCTCGGAAGACGAACTGAACTACGTGGCCCAGGCCAAGTGGAACCACTTCAACTTCCAGCTGGGGCGCATGAGCGGCCTGGACCGTGAAGGCAAACAGATCCAGCTGGCCGCCACCCTCGACGAAGAGGGCCGCGAGCTGCTGCCTGCGCGTACCTTGGGCTACGACACCCTGGTGATTGCCGTGGGTTCCAATACCAACGACTTCGGCACCCTGGGCGCAGCGCAGCACTGCCTGTTTCTCGACACCCGCAAGCAGGCCGAGCGTTTCCACCAGCAATTGCTCAACCACTACCTGCGTGCCCATGCCGGTGACGTGGCCAGCGAGAAAATCAGCGTGGCCATCGTCGGCGCGGGTGCCACCGGTGTGGAGCTGGCGGCCGAGCTGCACCACGCGGCCCACGAACTGGCAGCCTATGGCCTGGACCGTATCCAGCCCAAGGACATGCACATCACCCTGATCGAAGCAGGCCCGCGCGTGCTGCCGGCACTGCCCGAGCGCATCAGCGTGCCGGTGCACAAGACCCTGGAAAAACTCGGGGTCAAGGTGATGACCAACGCCGCCGTCAGTGAAGTGACCGAGGATGGCCTGAAGACCAAGGATGGCGAAGTGATCCAGGCCAGCCTGAAGGTGTGGGCGGCGGGTATCCGTGCGCCAGCCTTCCTCAAGGACATCGATGGCCTGGAAACCAACCGCATCAACCAGCTGGTGGTGCGCCCGACCCTGCAGACCACGCGCGACGACAACATCTTTGCCTTCGGCGACTGCGCCGCCTGCCCGCAACCCGGCAGCGACCGCAACGTGCCGCCACGGGCGCAGGCCGCGCACCAGCAGGCCTCGATGCTGGCGCAGAGCCTGAAGGCACGGCTGGAGAACAAGGCGCTGCCGACTTATGCGTACAAGGACTACGGTTCGCTGGTGTCATTGTCGCGCTTCTCGGCGGTGGGCAACCTGATGGGTAACCTGATGGGCAGCGTGAAGCTGGAGGGCTGGCTGGCGCGCATGTTCTATGTGTCGTTGTACCGCATGCACCAGATGGCGCTGTACGGTTTCTTCCGCACTGCGCTGATGATGCTGGGCAGCAAGATTGGCCGCGGTACCGAGCCGCGCCTGAAGTTGCACTGACAGGCACGCCGTAGCGGTTGCCTGTACTGGCCCCATCGCCGGCAAGCCGGCTCCACACAATGCTCACAGACCTCAAGTTCTGTGCTGTACCTGTGGGAGCTGGCTTGTCGGCGACAAGGCTGGTAGCCCTCTTGCAAGGCTAGCGTCGAGATGCACCGGACGGCCGGCGCTCTGGAAAAAATCGAGGCAAAAGAAAAAGGGCATCTCATTCGAGATGCCCTTTTTACATGGTGGGTCGTGTAGGATTCGAACCTACGACCAATTGGTTAAAAGCCAACTGCTCTACCAACTGAGCTAACGACCCGGAAAATGGTCGGGGTGAGGGGATTCGAACTCCTGACATCCTGCTCCCAAAGCAGGCGCGCTACCGGACTGCGCTACACCCCGAGATTGGCTCCGCGACCTGGACTCGAACCAGGGACCCAATGATTAACAGTCATTTGCTCTACCGACTGAGCTATCGCGGAACTGAACTTCGGTACAACCTTTACTACTTCGAAGCTTGTGTTAGCTTCGGTCTCTTTGGCTATCCGCTTTCGCGTTGTCGCTGCTGAGGCCGGCTATTCTACATTCTTCGTTTTGCTTGTCAACCACTTTTTTTCGTTCAACTTACTGATTTGTAAGTTGTTTTGCGATCCCCGATGTTGCTGGTGATTCGCTTAGTGCCTGACAACGCGGCGTATATTAGGGGCACTCGATTTCAGATGCAAGCAAAAATTTCAAAAATTTCAGCAAGTTATCCAGGAAATTCTAAACACCCCGGATTTGCTGGGGCCGCGCCGGCCTCTTCGCGGGCTCGCCCGCTCCCACAGGGACGGCGCAGCCCTCGAAATCTATGCAATTCCTGTGGGAGCGGGCATGCCCGCGAAGAGGCCAGCACAGGAAAACAGGCAAGAAAAAGCCCCGCAGATGCGGGGCTCTGGGTGCTGCTATTCAGGCAAAGACGATTTCTTCGCCTTCCACCTTGGCGGTAATCGCCGTACCAGGCATGAACTTGCCTGCCAGGATCAGCTGCGCCAGCGGGTTTTCGATCCAGCGCTGGATGGCGCGCTTCAGCGGCCGTGCGCCATACACCGGGTCGTAACCCACGGCAATCAGCTTGTCCAGGGCTTCCGGGCTCAGGCTCAGCGACAGCTCGCGCTCCTGCAGACGGCTGCGCAGGCGGCCCAGCTGGATTTCGGTAATACCGGCAATCTGCTCGCGGCCCAACGGCTCGAACACCACCACTTCGTCGATACGGTTGATGAATTCCGGGCGGAAATGCGAACCCACCGCATCCATCACCGCTGCCCGCTGTGCCTCGCGGTCACCCACCAGTTCCTGGATCTGCGCCGAGCCCAGGTTGGAGGTCATCACGATCACCGTGTTGCGGAAGTCCACGGTGCGCCCGTGGCTGTCGGTCAGGCGGCCGTCTTCCAGCACCTGCAACAGCACGTTGAACACATCCGGGTGAGCCTTTTCCACCTCGTCCAGCAACACCACCGAGTAAGGCTTGCGGCGTACCGCCTCGGTCAGGTAACCGCCCTCTTCATAGCCGACATAGCCTGGCGGGGCGCCGATCAGGCGCGCCACGGAGTGCTTCTCCATGAACTCGGACATATCGATACGCACCATGGCCTCTTCGGTGTCGAACAGGAACTCGGCCAGCGCCTTGCACAGCTCGGTCTTGCCCACCCCGGTCGGGCCGAGGAACAGGAACGAGCCACTGGGCCGGTTCGGGTCGGACAGCCCGGCACGCGAGCGGCGCACGGCGTTGGACACGGCGGTTACCGCCTCGCCCTGGCCAATCACGCGCTGGTGCAGCAGCTCTTCCATCTTCAACAGCTTCTCGCGCTCGCCTTCGAGCATCTTGGCCACCGGGATGCCGGTCCATTTGGACACCACTTCGGCAATTTCTTCCTCGGTGACCTTGTTGCGCAGCAACTGGTTGTCGGCCTTGCCGTGCTGGTCGACCATCTGCAGGCTGCGCTCCAGGTCCGGGATCACCCCGTATTGCAGCTCGGCCATGCGGCTCAGGTCGCCTTTGCGCCGGGCGGCTTCCAGTTCCTGGCGGGCCTGCTCGATCTTTTGCTGGATCTGCGCCGAGCCCTGCACTTCGGCCTTTTCCGACGCCCAGATTTCTTCCAGGTCGGCGTATTCACGCTCCAGCCGGGTAATTTCCTCGGTGAGCTTCTCCAGGCGTTTTTTCGCGGCTTCGTCTTCTTCCTTCTTCAGCGCCTGCGATTCCACCTTGAGCTGGATCAGGCGACGGTCGAGGCGGTCGAGCACTTCCGGCTTGGAGTCGATCTCCATGCGGATGCGGCTGGCCGCTTCGTCGATCAGGTCGATGGCCTTGTCCGGCAGCTGGCGGTCGGTGATGTAGCGGTGGCTGAGCTTGGCCGCGGCGATGATGGCACCGTCGGTGATGGCCACCTTGTGGTGCACTTCATAGCGCTCCTTCAAGCCACGCAGGATGGCAATGGTGTCTTCCTCGCTCGGCTCCTCGACCAGCACCTTCTGGAAGCGCCGCTCCAGGGCAGCGTCCTTCTCGATGAACTGGCGGTATTCGTTGAGCGTGGTCGCGCCCACACAGTGCAGCTCGCCACGGGCCAGGGCCGGCTTGAGCATGTTGCCGGCGTCCATGGCGCCCTCGCCCTTGCCGGCACCGACCATGGTGTGCAGTTCGTCGATGAACAGGATGATCTGGCCTTCCTGCTTGGACAGCTCATTGAGCAGGCCTTTGAGGCGCTCTTCGAACTCGCCGCGGTACTTGGCACCGGCGATCAGCGCGCCCATGTCCAGCGCCAACAGGCGCTTGCCCTTGAGGCCGTCAGGCACTTCACCGTTGATGATGCGCTGCGCCAGGCCTTCGGCGATGGCGGTCTTGCCGACCCCAGGTTCGCCGATCAGCACCGGGTTGTTCTTGGTCCGGCGTTGCAATACCTGCACGGTACGGCGGATTTCATCGTCACGGCCGATCACCGGGTCCAGCTTGCCTTCCTCGGCACGCTTGGTCAGGTCGACGGTGTACTTGTCCAGCGCCTGGCGCGATTCCTCGGCGTTGGCGTCGTTGACTGCCGCACCGCCGCGCAGGTTGTTGATGGCGTTTTCCAGGGCCTTCTTGCTGACGCCCTGGCCGAGCAGCAACTTGCCGAGCTTGCTGTTCTCGTCCATGGCAGCAAGCAACACCAGCTCGCTGGAAATGAACTGGTCACCCTTCTGCTGGGCCAGGCGGTCGGCCTGGTTGAGCAGGCGCGCCAGGTCCTGCGACATGTTCACGTCGCCGGTCGGGTTCTGGATTTTCGGCAGGTGGTCGAGCTCCTTCACCAGCGCCTGGCGCAAGCTGTTGATGTCGAAACCTACCTGCATCAGCAGCGGCTTGATCGAACCGCCCTGCTGCTCGAGCAGCGCCTGCAGCAGGTGCACGGGCTCGATGGCTGGGTGGTCCATGCCAACGGCCAGGGACTGGGCATCGGATATGGCAAGCTGCAGCTTGCTGGTCAAACGGTCTATTCGCATGGGATACCTTCCTTTAAAGGGCAGGTCGGAGCGATGGACAGCGCCTGTTGATGAAGAAACCTGCCTGAGATGACCTTATAGATAAGGCTGATTGTGGAAGATTCAAGCGTAGCGGGGTTGACCAAAGTCAACCTGTTGGATTAATGCCGGGCCATTCGCGGGTGAACCCGCTCCCAAAAGTACTGCACTGCTCTCAGAGACTGTGATTATCCTGTGGGAGCGGGTTCACCCGCGAAGAGGCCGGTGCAGGTCAGCGCGGCTCCAGCCACACCAGCGAAGCAAACCGCCCCCCCTGCGGGGTACGGCGATAGGAGAAGAAGCGCTCATCGCTGACCGTGCACCAGCCACCGCCATAAACGGCAGTCACCCCACGGGCAGCCAGGCGAATGCGCGCCAGTTCGTAGATGTCAGCCATCAGCTTGCCTGGCCGTTCGCCGTCGACAAACGCCCGGGCCGCTTCAGGATGAACGGCAGTAAACGCATCACGCACTTCCAGCCCGACTTCGAATGCCTGGGGGCCAATTGCCGGCCCCAACCACACCAGCACCTCTTCCGGGGCCACTGCCAAACGGTCAAGCGTGGCCTCCAGCACACCACCGGCCAGCCCGCGCCAGCCAGCATGCGCCGCCGCCACGCGGGTACCCGCCCGGTCGCAGAACAGCGCGGGCAGGCAGTCGGCAGTCATCACGGCACAGGCAATGCCAGGCTGGTCGGTCCAGCTGGCGTCAGCTTCGGCCACCATCGCCGGGTCGGCATCCGCCACCACCAGCCCATGTACCTGCTTGAGCCAGGCCGGCTGAATGGCGAATGCGTCGCTCAGGCGGCGACGGTTCTCGGCCACCGCTGCCGGGTCATCGCCAACGTGGTCGCCAAGGTTGAAGGTTTCATAGGGCGGCAGGCTGACGCCGCCCTGGCGAGTGGTGACGCAGGCGCGCACCGAGGCCGGGGCCGGCCAGTCGGGGTACAGCAGCGTCTGCGTCAGGCCACTCATCCGATAAAGCTCTCGCGGTCCTGGTTCAGCAGCGACAGCAACCAGACGAAGTCGTCCGGCAGTGGCGATTCCCACTTCATGACTTCACCGGTAATCGGGTGGGCCAACGCGAGGAAGCGTGCATGCAGTGCCTGACGCGGGAAGGTTTTCACTGCCTCGACCATGGTCGGGCTGGCCGCCGGTGGAATCCGGAAGCGGCCACCGTAGGTCTGGTCGCCGACCAGCGGGAAACCGACATGCGCCATATGCACGCGAATCTGATGGGTACGGCCGGTTTCCAGCTTGACCCGCACGTGGGTGTGCGAGCGGAAGCGCTTGAGCACACGGTAGTGGCTGACCGCCGGCTTGCCGCCGTCGGTGACCGCCATGCGCTGACGCATGCCGCCATGGCGACCGATCGGGGCATCGATCTTGCCACCAGCTGTCACCACGCCAATCACGATGCACTCGTAGATGCGGCTGACCTTGCGCGCCTGCATCTGCTCGACCAGCCGGGTCTGCGCCTGCAAGGTCTTGGCCACCACCATCAGGCCGGTGGTGTCCTTGTCCAGGCGATGAACAATACCGGCGCGCGGTACGTTGACGATATCCGGCACGTGGTGCAGCAAGGCATTGAGCAGGGTGCCACTGGCATGCCCGGCGGCTGGGTGCACAACCAGCCCGGCAGGCTTGTTGATCACCATGATGTGGTCGTCCTCGTAGACGATATCCAGTTCGATATCTTCTGCGACCCACTCACCCTGGGCCTCTTGCTCGGCCTCCAGGATAAGCTGCGAGCCACCATGGACGAGGTCGCGAGGGCGCACTACCGCGCCATCGACCGTCAGGCGGCCTTCTTTGATCCACGAAGTTAGCCGCGAACGCGAGTACTCGGCGAACAATTGGGCGGCGACCTGGTCGAGGCGTTGACCGCCCAGTTCGGACGGCACCTCTGCGCTAAGTTGAATGATCTCGGACATGCTCGATTCGGCGGGCGCACAGCCTTTGGTTTCGGCTGCGAGCTTGTGGTTAAATACGGCTTCTTTTGTCCCGGGGTTGGCCGGGGCGCTCATCATAACAGGACGGCACCGCCCAAGACAGCGGCCGTCAAAGGGACGCAAGCCGCCATGCAAGTGAAACACCTGCTGCTGATCGCCATCCTCGGGCTCACCGCGGCCTGTTCCTCGAATAAGGAAGTCATTGACGAGAACCTCAGCGAGGCCGAGCTGTACCAGCAGGCGCAGGCTGACCTGGACAACTCCAGCTACACCAGCGCCGTGAACAAGCTCAAGGCCCTGGAGTCGCGCTACCCGTTCGGCCGTTATGCCGACCAGGCGCAGCTCGAGCTGATCTACGCCAACTACAAGAACTCGGAGCCCGAGGCTGCCAAGTCGGCCGCCGAGCGCTTCATCCGCCTGCACCCGCAGCACCCGAACGTCGACTATGCCTACTACCTCAAGGGCCTGACCTCGTTCGACCAGGACCGTGGCCTGCTGGCGCGCTTCCTGCCGCTGGACATGACCAAGCGTGACCCGGGTGCCGCGCGCGACTCGTACAACGAGTTCGCCCAGCTGACCAGCCGTTTCCCCAACAGCCGCTACGCGCCTGATGCCAAGCAGCGCATGATCTACCTGCGCAACCTGCTGGCCGCGTATGAAATCCATGTGGCCGACTACTACCTGAGCCGCCAGGCCTATGTGGCCGCAGCCAACCGTGGCCGCTACGTGGTGGAAAACTTCCAGGAAACCCCGTCGGTCGGTGATGGCCTGGCGGTGATGGTCGAGTCGTACCAGAAGATGCACCTGGACGAACTGGCGGCCACCAGCCTGGAAACCCTCAAGCTCAACTACCCGGACCACCCGAGCCTGGCGGATGGTGAGTTCCAGCCCAAGCAGACCGAGTCTGACGGCCGTGGCTGGCTGTCCAAGGCCACCCTGGGCCTGATCGAAACCGAAACCCCGCTGCCGCCGGGCGAAACCCGCGCCAACCAGGACGTGGTCAAGCAGTTCCAGGACGCGCGCGACGAGATGCCGGAAGAGCTGCTGCCGAAGGACGAGAACGGCGACCCGATCGTGCCGGAAGGGCCGAAGGAAGCCGAGCAAGACCGCTCCTGGTTCAGCTACATGACCTTTGGTCTGTTCGACTGATCTGCTGCGGTAGGTGAAAGGGAGGCCTTGGGCCTCCCTTTTTTATTGGCCGCGTCCTAGACTGTCGACTTCTTCAACCGACAAGCTGGACACCATGGTTCGCCTACTTTTCTGGATCGCCCTGATCGCCGCCGCGTTCTGGCTGTGGCGCAAATTCAAAGTCAGCCAGCAGTCACGCCCCGAGGCCAAGCTGGATGCGCCACTGAAGATGGTGCGCTGCGCCCATTGTGGTGTGCACCTGCCCAATGACCGGGCGCTGCAGCAGGGCAACGAGTGGTATTGCAGCCAGGCGCACCTGCAGCAGGGGCCCGGCCGCCAGAACTGAACACGGTAGCCTGTGGAAGCGGGTTCATCCGCGAATGCGTCGCTGGCTTCACTGCAGCATTCGCGGGCAAACCCGCTCCCACAGGTTGCGCGGTTGATCGCCTCTTCACTTATCCCTCCCCGACCCTTTCGCACCATTTGCGACCCCTCCCCCGCCACCAGCATTGACCCACCCCGGCAAAACTCGCTAAATCCTATTTATCCGCATAAATATGAAAAATAGCGAAATGCTCAAACCCAAACGCAAGCGCCAGAAGCTGTCCGACGTGATTGTCGAATCGGTAAAGCGCTCGATCGTCACCGAAGCGCTGCACCCCGGCGACCGCCTGCCCACCGAGCGCGAGCTGATGGAGCATTTCGAATGCTCCAAGGGTACCGCCCGCGAAGCGCTCAAGGCCCTGGAGGTCGAGGGCCTGGTCAGCACCCGCACCGGCCCGAGCGGCGGTGCCTACCTCAACGAAGTGGGCACCGAACCTGCCAGCCGCGCGCTGCGCAACTACCTGCACTTCCAGCACCTGGACGGCGAGCAGGTGTACCAGCTGCGCAAGGTCATCGAGGTGGAGCTGGCGGTGTCGGTGATGGGCAAGCTGAGCGAAGCCGACTACGCCGCACTGCAGGCCAACATCGACTTCTGCAGCGCACCGGAGGACAGCGAGGAAGGACAGCGCGAACAGCGCCTGGCCGAGCTGGAGTTCCACACCCTGCTGGCCGACCGCTGCTCCAACCCATTGCTGCGTTTCATGGCGGTGTTCCTCAATGACCTGCTGCGCGACCTGGTGGTGCTGAAAAAGGCCTACCTGCCCAAGCGCCAGCAGTTCGCCGCCGCCAACATCGCCTACCACAAGCAATTGCTCACCGCCCTGCGCGCCAGCGACGAGCCTGCCGTACGCCGGCTGATGCACGATCACATGTGCGACGCCGAACACCACATGACCGCGCTGGAAGGCGAGGTTGCCCGCAACTTCCTGCTGGAGTTCGAACACCACCACTGATCCACCTGGAAAGAGGCCTGCACACAGGCCCGGCCGTACCCGCTTTGTCATTGCTACTCCTGCCTAATAACCACAACCAAGGAGTTACTCATGCAAAGACGTACCCTGCTCAAGGCAGGCCTTGCCCTGGGTGCCTTAGGTAGCCTCCCCCTGGGGTCGCACCGGGCATTCGCCGACCAACCGTTGACCTTCTATGGGCTCAAGTCCATGTCTGGCGCCTTCGCCAGCTACGGCAAGTACGCCGACATGGGCTCGCGCCTGGCTATCGCCGAACACCCGCAACTGCTTGGCCACCCGCTCAAGTACAAGGTCATCGACACTGAAGGCAACGCCGGCAAGGCGGTGCGCAAGGTGCAGGAAGCCATCGGCCAGGATGGCGCACGCTTCTTCCAGGGCTGCACCCTGTCGTCCTCGGCACTGGCGGTGTCGAAGGAAATCCACAAGGCCGGCGGCATATTCATGACCCCGGTCGGCGCCGACGAGATTACCGGCAAGGACTGCAATGCCTCGACCTTCCGCTGGTCGGTGCCCACCTACGGCGCCATCCGCGAAACGCTGGTGCCGATGATCCGCCAACTGCCCCAGGCCAAGCGCTGGTACACCATCACCCCGCAGTACGTGTTCGGCGATGCCCTGCTGGACAATGCCCGCAAGGTGTTTGCCGAGCTCGGCGTGGAACACATCGGCAACAGCTACCACTCGCTGCAGGAGCAGGAATTTTCCGGCTACCTGACCAACGCCATCGCCGCCAAGCCCGACGTGCTGGTGCTGCTCAACTTCGGCAGCCAGGCGTCCAACGCCCTGCGCCAGGCAGTGAACTTCGGTATCAAGGAGCGCATGAAAGTGCTGATGGTGTGGTCCGCCGGCCTCGATCAGTTCCAGGAGCTGGGCAGCGACGTGCTCGAAGGCGTGTACCTAGGCGCGCAGTACTGGCACCAGGTCGATACCCCACTGAACAAACAGCTGGTCGCCGCCACCCGCAAGGCCTATGGCATCAACCCCAACTACCCGCTGGCGGCCGACTACATCGGCACCAAGGTCATGCTCGAGGCCATCATCAAGGCCGGCAGCCTGGATGGCGCGGCCGTGTCCGCGGCACTGCAGGGCATGCGCTTCCAGGGCCCGACGGGTGATGAACTTATCCGTCCGGGCGACCACCAGGTGCTCAAGGACTACTACCTGCTGCGCGGCAAGCCCCAGGGGCAGATGCGCGACGAGGACGACCTGGCCGAAGTCATCAGCTCGGGTCGCTCGTTCGTCGAAGTCGACCACACCGGTTGCGCCCTGGCCTGAAGCCGCGGCGTCAGTCACACCCACTCGTACAGGCAGCCGCACCGCGCGCTGTCGAGGGCACGTTCATGCTCGATTTGTACCTGTTCCAACTGCTCAACGGCCTGGGCCTGGGGATGATCTACTTCCTCATCGCCGTGGGCCTGACGATCATTTTCGGCCTGCTCAACTTCGTCAACTTCGCCCACGGCGCGTTTTTCTTGCTGGGCGCCTACCTGTGCTATACCGCCGTGGCCATTACCGGCAGCTTCTGGCTTGCCCTGCTGATCGCACCACTGGTGGTGGCGGCGCTGGCCTGGGCGGTCGAGCGGCTGCTGATCAAGCGCATCTACCACCTGCCGCACACGTTCCAGATCCTCGTCACCCTTGGTATCGCGCTGATCATCCAGGAAGCCTCGGTACTGATCTGGGGCCCGGTGGGCAAGAACATCGCGGTGCCGCCGGAGCTGCGCGGGGTGCTGATCGTCGGTGACTTCATCTACCCCTACTACCGGCTGTTCCTGATCGCTTTCGCCGCACTGATCGGCCTTGGCCTGTGGCTGCTGCTGGAGCGCACCCGCTTCGGCGCCCTGGTCCGGGCCGGCAGCGAAAGCACCGAAACCGTGTCGCTGCTGGGCACCAACATCTTCCGCCTGTTCTCCCTGACCTTCGCCCTGGGCGTGGGCCTGGCCGGCGTGGCGGGCGTGCTATTCGCACCGCTGCGTGGCGCCCAGCCCTTCGTCGGCCCGGAAATCCTCGGCATCGCCTTCGTGGTGGTGGTGATCGGCGGCATGGGCTCGTTCGGCGGTGCACTGGTCGGCGGCCTGCTGGTGGGTGTGGTGCAAAGCATGATGACCAGTCTCTGGCCGCAAGGCGCCAGCCTGATGATCTACGGCGCCATGGCCGCCGTGATCCTGGTCCGTCCCTATGGCCTGTTCGGGAGAGCCTGAGATGAGCGAGAAAAACCCATTGCCGGTCGCCAAGGGCCGCGCCCCGGCCCTGTTGTTGCTGGTGGTCGCCAGCCTGGTGGCGCTGCCGCTGCTGCTTCCATCTGCCACCCTGGCCACCGAGATCCTGATCTTTGCCCTGGCGGCGCTGGCCTGCAACCTGCTGCTCGGCTACACCGGCCTGCTGTCGTTCGGCCAGGGCATCTTCTTTGGCGTGGGCGCCTATGGCGCGGCGTTGCTGATGATCCACCTGCAGTGGGGCATGTTCGCCGCGCTGCTTGGCGCAGCCGTGTTCGGTGCCTTCCTGGCGCTGCTGGTAGGTGCCCTGGCGATCCGCCGCACGGGTATCTACTTCGTCATGCTGACCCTGGCCTTCAGCCAGATGGCCTACTTCCTGGCCTACACCCTCAGCGGCTGGACCGGCGGTGACAACGGCCTGCTCGATGTGCCCCGGCCCAACATCGAAATCGCCGGCCATGTGCTATTCGACCTGGCCGACCCACGGCATTTCTATGTGTTCGTTGCGGTGCTGTTCCTGCTGATCTTTGCCGGCGCCCTGCGGGTGATCCGCTCACCGTTCGGCAGTACCCTGCTGGCCATCCGCGAAAACGAGACCCGCGCCGCAGCCATCGGCTACGACACCCGCCACTTCAAGATCCTGGTGTTCATGCTGTCGGGTGCCATCACCGGTATCGCCGGGGCGCTGTACGCCATGCTGCTGCACTTTGCGCCACTGTCGAACATCGACCTGATGATGAGCGAGAACATCCTGATCATGACCATCGTCGGTGGCACCGGCTCGCTGTTCGGCTCGCTGCTGGGGGCCGGCGCCATCGTGTTGCTGGGTGATGTGCTGTCGGAGCTGTGGCCGCGCTGGCTGATGCTGCTGGGGGTGATCCTGATCCTGGTGGTGGTGTTCATGCGCGGTGGCCTGTGGGGCGGCCTCGCCGGACTGGGCAAGCGCCTGCTGGCTACCCGCAACGCCAATGACAAACCCCAGGCCAAGACCAAGGAGACCCTGTGATGAGCGACTACCTTCTGGAAACCCGCCAGCTGGAGCTGGCCTACGGGCCGTTCAAGGCGGTTGCAGGCGTCGACCTCAAGGTCAGCGCCGGCTCAATCCACACCATCATCGGCCCCAACGGCGCCGGCAAGACCAGCCTGTTCCACTGCCTGACCGGCGAGCGCCAGGCCACCGCGGGCAAGATCCTGTTCAACGGCCAGGACATCATCCGCAAACCGTCCCACGGGCGCGTGGCGCTGGGTATGGCCCGTTCGTTCCAGCTCACCAGCCTGTTCCAGAACCTGTCGGTGCGCGAGAACCTGCGCCTGGCCGCCCAGGGGCGCGATGGTCTGGGTGCGCTGAACTTCTGGCGCAGCGTCGAGCACAAGCGCAGCCACTGGGACACTGCCGACCAGGTGCTGGAGCGCCTGAAGCTGACCGCCCGCGCCGAGACCCTGGCCGGCGAGTTGTCGCACGGCCAGCAACGGGTGCTGGAGGTGGGCATGTCGATCTGCGCCAAACCGACGTTGCTGATGCTCGACGAGCCCACTTCGGGCATGGGCATCGACGACATCCCGGTGATGACCAACCTGATCAGCGACCTCGGCCGCGACCACACCGTGCTGCTGATCGAGCACAACATGAGCATCGTCATGTCAATCAGCCAGCGCATCACAGTGATGAGCCACGGCCAGATCCTGGTCGAGGGTACCCCTGAACAGGTGCGCAACGACGAGCGTGTCCGCACCGCCTACCTTGGAGAGGCCGCCTGATGCTCAAAGTCGATTCGATCCACTCCTACTATGACAAGAGCCATGTGCTCGAAGGCGTCTCGCTCAAGGTCGAGGCTGGCGAACTGGTGACCTTGCTGGGGCGCAACGGCGCCGGCAAGACCACCACCCTACGCAGCATCCTCGGCATCGTCCGCCCACGACAGGGGCAGATCAGCTTCAACGGCCAGCAGCTGGTCGGCCGCGAAATCTTCGATATCGCGCGGCTCGGCATTGCCCTGGTGCCGGAGCACCGCGGCATCTTTCGCCAGCTCAGCGTGGAGGAAAACCTGAGGATTGCCGTACGCAAGGACAGCCGCTGGCAGCTGGAAGACGTGTACAGCATGTTCCCGCGGCTGAAGGAACGGCGCCGCAACGGCGGTTTCGCCCTTTCCGGCGGCGAACAGCAGATGCTGGCTATCGCTCGCGCCCTGCTCAACGGCCCCAAGCTGCTGATCCTCGACGAGCCCACCGAAGGCCTGGCCCCGGTAATCGTCGACGAACTGGTGAAGATTCTGCGGCGGATCAAGGACGAAGGCCTGTCGATCCTGCTGGTGGAGCAGAACCTGATGGTCTGCGATGCCCTGGCTGACCGCCATTACGTGCTGGAGCAGGGTCGGGTTGCCTATCAAGGCAGTGCCGCGCAGTTCCGCGAGGACCCGAGTATCAAGAACCGTTATCTGGCCCTTAGTGCCTGATACAGGCCTCGTAGGGGCCCGCAGGCCTGAAGGCAGTGATGTCCCTGCGGAGCGGGTTCACCCGCGAAGAAGCCGGCACAAGCAACCCAGTCATTTCAGGAGAGATGAACCATGAACAACCGCATCGATCCCTCGCAACACCTGCTCGGCCAGGGCCCGCTGGTCAGCCGCGAACGGCTCTGGCAATCGCTGATGGACCTGGCCGGCCTCGGCGCCACCGCCAAGGGCGGCGTGTGCCGCCTGGCCCTGACCGACCTCGACCGCCAGGCCCGCGACCTTTTCGTGCGTTGGTGCGAAGAAGCCGGCTGTACCGTCAGCATCGACGCCATCGGCAACATTTTCGCCCGCCGCCCCGGCCGCAACCCATCGCTGCCGCCCGTGATGACCGGCAGCCACATCGACACCCAACCCACCGGCGGAAAGTTCGATGGCTGCTACGGCGTCATGGCCGGCCTCGAGGTGCTGCGCACCCTGAACGACCTGAACCTGACCACCGAAGCCCCGCTGGAAGTGGTGGTGTGGACCAACGAGGAAGGCTCGCGTTTCCCGCCATGCATGATGGGCTCGGGGGTGTTCGCCGGTAAGTTCGGCCTGCAGGAGACGCTGGCCAAGGTCGACGACAAGGGCCTGTCGGTAGGCGCGGAACTCCAGCGCATCGGTTACGCTGGCCCGCGTGTACCCACCGGGCACGCCGTCGGCGCCTACTTCGAGGCGCATATCGAACAGGGCCCGGTGCTGGAAGACCAGCGCACCACCATTGGCGTGGTCCAGGGCTGTCTGGGGCAGAAATGGTTCGACCTGGTACTGACCGGCGTAGAGGCCCACGCCGGCCCCACCCCGATGCACCTGCGCAAGGATGCCCTGGTCGGTGCCGCCGAGGTGGTGGCTGCGGTCAACCGCGTGGCCCATGCTCACCAGCCGCATGCCTGCGGCACCGTCGGCTGCCTGAACCTGCACCCGGGCTCGCGCAATGTCATTCCGGGCCAGGTGCAAATGACCATCGATCTGCGCCACCTCGACCCCGAGCACCTCGCAGCCATGGTCAACGAGGTGTTCACGGCCATTGAAACCAGCACGGCAAGACACGGGCTGAGTTACAAGCTGACGCCAACCGCCGACTTTCCACCGCTGTACTTCGCCGAGCAGTGCGTGGACGCTGTGCGCCAAGGCGCGCGGGAGCTGGGCCTGAGCCACATGGATATCGTCAGCGGCGCTGGCCACGACGCGATCTTCCTCGCCGAACTGGGCCCGGCCGGGATGATCTTCGTGCCCTGCGAGGGCGGCATCAGCCACAACGAAATCGAAAATGCCGCGCCACAGGACCTGGCCGATGGCTGCGACGTGCTGCTGCGCGCCATGTTCCAGGCCGCCAACCCGGGAGCCCGCTGAGATGAATCAGAAAACCGCGATTGGCGAGTTCACCGCCGTCGAACTGCTCGAGTTGTACCAGCGCCACCAACTGTCACCGGTCGAGGTGATCGACGATGTACTGGCACGCATCGACCTGCACAACCCGGCGGTCAACGCCTATTGCCATGTCGACGGCGAAGGTGCCCGCGCCGCCGCCCGCGCCAGCGAACAGCGCTGGCAACGTGGCGAGCCCTGCGGCCGGCTGGATGGCGTACCCGCCTCGATCAAGGACCTGACCCTGACCCGCGGTATGCCCACACGCAAGGGTTCGCGCACCACTTCGGGCAGCGGCCCGTGGGAAGTCGATGCGCCCTTCACGGCCTTCATGCGCGAAGCCGGCGCTGTATTGGTGGGCAAGACCACCACGCCGGAGTTCGGCTGGAAGGGGGTCACCGACAACCCGCTGTATGGCATCACCCGCAACCCCTGGAATACCCGGCTGACAGCTGGCGGCTCTTCCGGTGGTGCCGCGGCTGCAGCCGCGCTGAACCTGGGCGTGCTGCACCAGGGTAGCGATGCCGGCGGCTCGATTCGCATCCCCTGCGCCTTTACCGGCACGTTCGGCATCAAGCCGACCTTCGGCTACGTACCGCAATGGCCCGCCAGTGCCATGACCGTACTGTCGCACCTGGGGCCGATGACGCGCACCGTCGACGATTCGGTACTGATGCTCGGCTGCGTCGCCCGGCCCGACGCCCGTGACGGGCTGGCTGGCGCACCCAGGCAGGCGCCGTGGCTGTGCCAGGAGCAGGACCTGAGCGGCCTGCGCATCGCCTACAGTGCCAACTTCGGCTACGTGCAGGTCGACCCGCAAATCCAGGCACTGGTGGCCCAGGCCGTGCAACGCTTGGCACGGCTGGGCGCGCAGGTTGAAGAGGTCGACCCGGGGTTCGGCGACCCGCTGGAGACGTTCAACACCCTGTGGTTTGCCGGCGCGGCGCGGTTGGCCAGTGCGCTCAGCAATGAACAGCGGGCGCTGCTTGACCCAGGGCTGCACTGGATTGCCGAACAGGGGGCGCGGATCAACCTGGGCGAATACACCCAGGCCCTGGAGGCACGGGCAGAGTTGATCGCCAGGATGAATGCCTTCCACCAGCGCTATGACGTGCTGGTATCGCCGATGCTGCCACTGGTGGCATTCGAGACAGGGCACAATGTGCCGCCTGGGTCGGGGATGGCGCAGTGGATGGAATGGACGCCGTTCAGCTATCCCTTCAACCTGACTCAGCAGCCGGCGGCTTCGGTGCCGTGCGGGTTCACCCGCGAGGGGTTGCCGGTGGGGCTGCAGGTGGTGGCCGGGCGCTTTGCCGATGAGCAGGTGCTGCGAGTGTGCAAGGTGTATGAGCAGCATTATCCTGGCCGGCACTTGCAAGCCCCCATTACCGGCTAAGTGCTCCATTGGCCCCGCCGGTTGAAATATTTACTGGCCTTGCTGGCCTCATCGCCGGCCAGCCGGCTCCCACAGGTAAAGCACAAGTCCCGAGGCTGTCGGTGAACCTGTGGGAGCTGGCTGCCGGCGAAAGGGCCGCACAGCGGCCCCGGCAATCTCAGCTCAAACGCCCGGCTGGCGCATACGGCGCCGGGTCAATGATCGGCTCTGCCCCGGTCAACAGGTCGGTAAACAGCTGGCACGAAGCCGGCGCCAGCACCAGACCGTTGCGGTAATGCCCGCAGTTCAACCACAACCCCTCATGCCCCGGCACCGGTCCGATATACGGAATACCTTCCGGTGACCCCGGCCGCAACCCGGCCCAATGCGCCACCACCGGAGCCCCCTCCAGTTCAGGCAACAACTCCACCGCCGACGCTTTCAGGCTCTCCAACGCCTCCCCGGTCGGGGTCTTGTCGTACCCGGCATGCTCCAGCGTGCTACCTACCAGAATATGCCCGTCACGCCGCGGGATCGCATAGCGCCCCTTGGCCAGCACCATGCTCGGCAGGAAGTCTTCGGCACACTTGAACAGGATCATCTGGCCTTTCACCGGCTCCACCGGCAGCGCGAGGCCAAGCGTACCCAGCAGCTCACCACTCCAGGCCCCGGCGCTGAGCACCACCGCATCCGCTGCCAGCACGCCGTCTGCCGTCTGCACACCGGTCACGCGGCCGCCTTGCCCGACGAAGCCGGTAATCTGGCAGTGCTCACGCAAGGTCACGTTGGGCAACGCCAGCAACGCCGCCTTGAGCGACTTCACCAGGCGCGGGTTGCGCACGTTGGCCACGCCGGCCATGTAGATGGCACGCTTGAAGCCTGGGCCCAGCACCGGCACTGCGTCATAGGCCGCCGAGATATCCACGGCACTCAGCGGCCGCTGCTCACGCTCGGCCCAGGCCAGCGCTTCGGCCTCGTCGTCCAGATCGAGCCAGTACAGGCCAGTGGTGTGCACTTCAGGGTCGACGCCAGTGCTGGCGAACAGCCGCTCGCCCAGCTGTGGATAAAAGTCCTGCGACCAGTGCGCCAGGGCCGTCACTGCCGGGCTGTAGCGCCACGGGTACAGCGGCGAAACAATGCCACCGCCGGCCCAGGACGACTCGCGACCGACCTCGCCCTGGTCACACAGCACCACCTGCCCGACCTTCGCGGCCAGGTTGAACGCCGTCAGCAGGCCGATCACCCCGCCGCCGACCACCACTACTCGCTTGCTCATCTGTCGATCCAACACCTGAAGTAAATTCGCGATGCACCCGGCATCATTCAACCTTCAGCTTCCCCAGCAGTGTTCGCTGCCACCAACGGCGCCCGGATTACTCCGTACACCGGCCTGGTCGAGCTGGAAATCACCACAGCTATCCTGCGCCATCAGTGCGCCCGGCAGCCGCCGGGCACGCAGCGTGAAGGTATCCCTGTCACGCTGGGCCTGCAGGCGGTAGTAGCGGTTACCCATGGGCAAGTCCGGCTCGCCCTCGGCGTACTGGCCGGTGAGCACGCGATGGCGCTCCAGGCGCAGGGCGGTATCGTGCAGCAGGCCGACCACCTCGCTGCGTGCAGCGCGCCGGAGCTGATCGTTGTAACTTGGGTAGGCAATGGCTGCCAGAATGCCGGTGACCGCCAGCACAATCAACAACTCAATCAGGCTCAAGCCTTGCTGCATGTCAGTCTCCTTGCAATCTCTGCCGCCAGGCAATGCGCCGTGCACCGTCGTCTCCCACGGCATAGACCGCCTCCAGTACATAGCGTGGCTGGGCTTGCAGGCTGACGGCGGTAACCCTGAACAGGGCGACCTGCTGTCCTTCCGGCATGTGCGCGGCGCGGCTGCTTGACCCCAGGTTCTGCAACTGGAAATAGCCCATGCGCGTGCGCTGCCATTGCCCGGCCAGATCATGCGGGCGGACCGGGGGCGGGCATGCATCACAAGGGGCAGGCGGTGCCCGATGCACCTCGCCCTCCCCTGCCAGCAAGGCTTCCTCGGCCTGCTCCAGCGCCAGCAGGCCATCGCTCAGGTAGCCGACCATTCGCGTTTCTACCAGCGCCGCGCGTAGGGCAGAAGCTGCCAGCAGGCTTAACAGCATGCTCAATAGCAGTGCCAGCAACAGGACCAGGCCACGCTGGCGGTTCATGAGGCAGGCACCGGGTTGCGGATTGCCACGCTCAGCTCATGCCGCTGTTCGAGCCCGAGCGTCGGTTCGTACAGCGTCAGGGCAATGTCTATCCGCTCTCCCTCCGGCATTTGCACATGCTCGAGACGCATCGCCTGCACGTTCTCGAGCAGCGGTTGGAACGCTCTTTCACCGCGCTTGAACCTCAGCCTGGTGCCTTGCAGCTGATAGGTATACCTGCTGATCGGATGCACCACTGGGAAGCCCGCCTTGCGCTGCGCATCGACAAGCACCCTACTCCGACAGTCTGTGTGCAAGTACCAGTCTGGCGCCCCGGCCTGCCCGGGCAACTCTGTCACCACCAGGCTGAGCGTGGTGCCTTCGACTTGCAACGGGCGGCCGAACGACTGACGTGCTGCCGCATCGGCAAAATCGCCAGGCTGCAGGCGCAAGCAGCCGAACATGCCCGTCATGCGGATATCCTGTGCCATGCGCAGCAGTGCCAGGCGGGCCTCGTCCTGCATGTGTGCTGCCGTACTCTGTAGTCGCCAGCCCTGGTGTGCCGAAACAAAGACCTGGCTAGCCGCCGCCAGCAACATCAGGCCAAACGCCAGGGCGATCATCACCTCATGCAGACCAAACCCGCGTTGCCTGCGCTTCACTGCAGCCTCCGTTCTCGCTCGCTGTGCGCCGCCATTGCTGCCTGTCCATCGCGGCGCGCGTCCTCCACGGCCTGCAATGCCTGCAGTTGCAGGCCTGCTGCTGCAAACAGGCCGACCGCCACTACCACCACTGCCAAGAGTACTTCCAGCAGTGTCATGCCTCGTTGAACTCCGTGCATCCCTGCACCTCCTAGGACTTTTCCTGCAATTGCCTTGAACTCGGGCGACTGGTGCTCCTGTCCAACGACCGAGAAGCTATAGCCAAGCACTTCCAGGGAGGAATGCACGGTGAAGCAACGCGGCGTAACACTGATTCAAATGTTGTCGGCCTTGGCAGTGGCAGTTCTGTTGACTCAGCTCGGCATGCCCGCCTATGCCCGGTTGAGCGACGACTTGCACAGGGCAGCTGCCGCCCGCGACCTGGCGCAGGCCCTGCGCAGTGCGCGCAGCCATGCCATGTTGCAAGGCCAGCCGGTGCTGGTGCAGGCCCTGAACGGTAAGTGGGGGAACGGTTGGCGGGTACTGCTGGAACATAACCAGCAAGTGTTGCGTGAACAGCGTCTTTCCCGGCCTCTGGACATTGCTGGCAATCGTGGCGGGCAGGTGAAATTCAGTGCGCAGGGTGTTCCGCTGGGGGTGGGCAACCAGTTGCTGGCTGCCACGCTGCGTGTTTGCGAGCGGTCGCCAGGCGACAGCCGCTACAAGGTGGTGCTGGCATCGACCGGCAGGGTCAGGCTGGATACAGAGGCCGGCCCAGACACCCAGTGTCCGGCCGCCCAGCCCTGAACAAGCCGTAGCCACCTATCGCCGGCAAGCCAGCGATAGGGCCGGGACAGGGTCACCTTAAATCAGCGAACGAACCCGCAGCTCTTTGGGCATGGAGAAGGTGATGTTCTCTTCTCGCCCATCCAGCTCTTCAGCGCCGGTAGCGCCCCAGGCCTTGAGCTGCTCGATCACGCCACGCACCAGCACTTCGGGGGCCGAAGCGCCGGCGGTAATGCCGATTCGCGCCTTCTGCTCGAACCAGCCACGTTGCAGGTCTTCGGCGCCGTCGATCAGGTAAGCCGGGGTGCCCATGCGCTCGGCCAGCTCGCGCAGGCGGTTGGAATTGGAGCTGTTCGGGCTGCCGACCACCAGTACCACGTCGCATTCGTCTGCCAGCTGCTTCACCGCATCCTGGCGGTTCTGGGTTGCGTAACAGATGTCGTCCTTGCGTGGGCCGCCGATGTTCGGGAAGCGGGCGCGCAGGGCGTCGATGACGCGGCTGGTGTCGTCCATCGACAGCGTGGTCTGGGTGACGAAGGCCAGGTGGTCCGGGTCTTTCACCTGCAGGTTGGCGACATCCTCCTCGTCCTCGACGAGATAGATGGCGCCACCGTTGCTGGCGTCGTACTGGCCCATGGTGCCTTCGACTTCCGGGTGCCCTGCGTGGCCGATGAGGATGCACTCACGGCCATCGCGGCTGTACTTGGCCACTTCGATGTGCACCTTGGTCACCAGCGGGCAGGTGGCGTCGAACACTTTCAGGCCACGGCCAGCGGCTTCCTGGCGCACGGCCTGGGAAACCCCGTGGGCGCTGAAGATGACGATGACGTCGTCCGGCACCTGGTCCAGCTCCTCGACGAAGATCGCCCCACGGTTGCGCAGGTCTTCGACCACGAACTTGTTGTGCACCACTTCGTGACGCACATAGATCGGCGGGCCGAAGACTTCCAGCGCGCGGTTGACGATCTCGATCGCCCGGTCGACCCCCGCGCAGAAGCCGCGAGGGTTGGCGAGTTTGATTTGCATGCTCGGCTCCAGGCTCACAGGGCCTTGACCTCGAGGATCTCCACCTCGAAGGTCAGGGTCTTGCCAGCCAGTGGGTGATTGAAGTCGATGGTCACCTGGTCGTCATCGAACGCTTTGACCACACCCGGCAGCTCGGTGTTGGCGGCATCGTTGAAGATGATCAGCAATCCTTCGGACAGCTCCATGCCCTCGAACTGGGACCGCGGCATGACTTGCACGTTCTGTGGGTTAGGCTGGCCGAAGGCATTCTCTGGGGCCACCACCACGTTACGCTTGTCGCCGGCCTTGAAGCCGAACAGGGCGTTCTCGAAACCTGGCAGCAGGTTGCCATCGCCCACCTTGAAGGTGGCCGGGGCCTTGTCGAAGGTGCTGTCGACGGTATCGCCGTTTTCCAGGTGCAGCGCGAAGTGCAGGGTGACTTCGGTGTTCTGGCCGATACGGGTGTCAGTCATGAACCGGATCCTCGGACTTCTTGCTCTTGAACATATCCAGCGCCAGCATCACCGCACCAACGGTGATGGCGCTGTCGGCCAGGTTGAAGGCCGGGAAGTAATGGCGGTTCTGCCAGTGCACCAGGATGAAGTCGACCACATGGCCGAGCACGACGCGGTCGTACAGGTTGCCGATCGCACCACCCAGTACCAGCGCCAGCGCCACGGCCAGCCAGGTCTCGTTGCGCCCCAGGCGCTTGAGCCATACCACCAGCACGGCACTGACCACCACGGCGATCAGGGCGAACAGCCAGCGCTGCCAGCCGGAGCTTTCCGCGAGGAAGCTGAAGGCCGCGCCGGTGTTGTAGGCCAGGGTCCAGCTGAAGTAGTCGGGAATCACGACGATCTGCTGGTACATGGTCAGGGCATTGTTGAAATACAGCTTGGTGGCCTGGTCGAGGACCAGGACCAGCAGGCTCAGCCAAAGCCATGCAAGGCGCCCGAAGCGCCCCGCTGCAGGGTTAGGCATAGTGGCGCACCTCACCCGAGCCGCTCAGGTTGTCGACGCAACGGCCGCAGATTTCCGGA
Organism: Pseudomonas anuradhapurensis; assembly: GCF_014269225.2. Classification (NCBI taxonomy): domain Bacteria; kingdom Pseudomonadati; phylum Pseudomonadota; class Gammaproteobacteria; order Pseudomonadales; family Pseudomonadaceae; genus Pseudomonas; species Pseudomonas anuradhapurensis. The sequence continues at coordinate 710,505 of NZ_CP077097.1, read as the reverse complement.
TGCTCCGGGTGGCTGCCGACGTCGGCGCGGAAGTGCCAGCAACGGCCGCACTTGGCGTGGCCGGACTTGACCACCTTCAGCTTGAGGCCTTCGACTTCGGTGGCCACGGCTTCGGCCGGCGCCTGGGCGAACGGCACCACGCTGGCAGCCGAGGTGATCAGCACGAAGCGCAGTTCGTCGCCCAGCTTGCCCAGGTCGGCGCTCAGGCCTTCGTCGGCGTACAGGGTGACTTCGGCCTGCAGGTTGCCGCCGATGACCTTGGCGGTACGCTGGTTTTCCAGCTCCTTGTTGACCGATGCCTTCACCGCCATCACGCGGTCCCAGTAGGCACGGTCCAGCTCGGTGCCTTCCGGCAGCTCGCTCAGGCCCTGGTACCAGCCATTGAGCATCACCGACTCGTTGCGCTCGCCCGGCAGGTATTGCCAGATTTCGTCGGCGGTGAACGCCAGGATCGGAGCGATCCAGCGCACCAGCGCCTCGCTGATGTGGTACAGCGCGGTCTGGCAGGAACGACGGGCGACACTATTGGCGCCGGTGGTGTACTGGCGGTCCTTGATGATGTCGAGGTAGAAGCCACCCAGTTCCTGCACGCAGAAGTTGTGCACCTTGGAGTAGACGTTCCAGAAACGGTACTCGCTGTAGTGCTCTTCCAGCTCGCGCTGCAGCAGCAGGGTGCGGTCGACTGCCCAGCGGTCCAGCGCCAGCATGTCTTGCGGGGCCAGCAGGTCGCGCGCCGGGTCGAAGCCGGACAGGTTGGACAGCAGGAAGCGTGCGGTATTGCGGATACGACGGTAGGCGTCGGCGCTACGCTGCAGGATCTGCTCGGAAACGGCCATCTCGCCGGAGTAGTCGGTGGCGGCGACCCACAGGCGCAGGATGTCGGCACCCAGGGTGTTGTTGACCTTTTCCGGCTCGATGGTGTTACCCAGCGACTTGGACATCTTGCGGCCGTTCTCGTCCACGGTGAAGCCGTGGGTCAGCAGCTCGCGGTACGGCGCATGGCCGTCGATGGCGCAGCCGGTCAGCAGCGAAGAGTGGAACCAGCCGCGGTGCTGGTCGGAACCTTCCAGGTACAGGTCGGCACGTGGGCCGGTGGCGTGGCCGATGTCGTGCGAACCACGCAGCACATGCCAGTGGGTGGTCCCCGAGTCGAACCACACGTCGAGGGTGTCGGCGATCTTGTCGTATTGCTCGGCTTCGGCGCCCAGCAGTTCGGCAGCGTCCAGCTTGAACCAGGCCTCGATACCTTGCTGCTCGACGCGCTTGGCCACTTCTTCCATCAATTCGACGGTGCGCGGGTGCAGTTCGCCGGTCTGCTTGTGCAGGAAGAACGGGATCGGCACGCCCCAGTTGCGCTGACGCGAGATGCACCAGTCCGGGCGGTTGGCGATCATCGCGTGCAGGCGCGCCTGGCCCCAGGCGGGTACGAACTTGGTGTCCTCGATGGCTTTCAGCGCGCGCTCACGCAGCGGCTCGCCAGTGGACGGCTGTTTGTCCATGCCCACGAACCACTGCGCGGTGGCGCGGTAGATCAGCGGGGTCTTGTGGCGCCAGCAGTGCATGTAGCTGTGGCTGATGGTTTCGGTGTGCATCAGCGCACCGACTTCGCTCAGCTTGTCGACGATGGCCGGGTTGGCCTTCCAGATGAACTGGCCGCCGAAGAACGGCAGCGAATCCACGTACACGCCGTTGCTCTGCACCGGGGTGAGGATGTCGTCGTTGACCATGCCGTAGCGCTTGCAGGTGACGAAGTCGTCTTCACCGTAGGCTGGCGAGGAGTGCACCACGCCGGTACCGGCGCCCAGTTCGACGTAGTCGGCCAGGTACACCGGCGACAGGCGATCGTAGAACGGGTGACGGAAGTTGATCAGCTCCAGTGCCGAACCCTGGGCGGTGGCGATGACCGAGCCTTCCAGGTTGTAGCGCTTCAGGCACGCTTCGACCAGTTCTTCGGCCAGCACTAGCAGGCGCGCGCCGGTATCGACCAGGGCGTACTTGAACTCCGGGTGAATGTTCAGCGCCTGGTTGGCCGGGATGGTCCACGGAGTGGTGGTCCAGATCACGATGGCGGCCGGCTTGGCCAGCGCATCAAGGCCGAACGCGGCGGCCAGCTTGGCCTCGTCGGCAACCGGGAAGGCCACGTCGATGGTCTGCGATTTCTTGTCGGCGTACTCGACCTCGGCTTCGGCCAGCGCCGAACCGCAGTCGAAGCACCAGTTCACCGGCTTCAGGCCCTTGAACACGAAGCCTTGCTTGACCATCTCGGCCAGGGCGCGGATTTCCCCGGCCTCGTTGGCAAAGTTCATGGTCTTGTACGGGTTGTCCCAGTCACCCAGCACGCCCAGGCGAATGAACTCGGTCTTCTGCCCTTCGATCTGCTCGGCGGCATACTCGCGGCACAGCTCGCGGGTGCGGTCGGCGGACAGGTGCTTGCCGTGGGTGACCTCGACCTTGTGCTCGATCGGCAGGCCATGGCAGTCCCAACCCGGCACGTAAGGCGCATCGAAGCCGGCCAGGGTCTTGGAACGGACGATCATGTCCTTGAGGATCTTGTTCAGCGCATGACCGATGTGAATCTTGCCGTTGGCATAGGGCGGGCCGTCGTGCAGGACGAACTTGGGACGATCCTTGCCAATTTCGCGCAGCTTCTGGTACAGGCCAATGCTGTCCCAGCGCTGCAGGATCTGCGGTTCGCGCTGTGGCAGGCCGGCCTTCATGGGGAAGGCGGTGTCCGGAAGGTTTAGCGTGGCTTTGTAGTCGGTCATTTCAGGCTCTTCGTTAACGGTTGAGCGTGCCAATGTGCACGTGCGGCGGCGATATCCGCATCGATCGCCGACTTCAGCGCCTCCAGGGAGGCGAAACGCTGCTCTTCACGCAGCTTGTGGTGGAACTTCACCGTCAGGCGCCGGCCATACAGGTCGCCGGCATAGTCCAGCAGATGAATTTCCAGGTGCGGGCGCCCGTCACCGGCAACGGTGGGGCGCACGCCGATATTGCCGACACCCGGCCAGGCCTTGCCGTCGATCTCGATGCTGGCCAGGTAGACCCCGGACAACGGCACCCGACGGCGCTTGAGCTGGATGTTGGCAGTGGGTGTACCGAGCTGGCGGGCCAGCTTCTGGCCGTGCAGCACGCGGCCGCTGATACTGTAGGGGCGGCCCAGCAGGTGCTCGGCGAGTTCGAAGTTGCCCTCGGACAGCGCCTTGCGCACTTCGGTGCTGCTGACCCGCAGGCCGTCCTGGATCACCGTATTGGCGGCCTCGACAGAGAAGCCGTACTGCTTGCCGGCATCGACCAGGAAGGCAAAGTCACCGGCGCGATCGCAACCAAAGCGGAAGTCATCACCCACTTCAAGGTGGCGTACCCCCAGGCCGTCGACGAGGATGGTCTTGACGAAGGCATCGGCACCGAGCTGGCTCAGGCGCTGGTTGAATGCCAGGCACAGGACCTGGTCGATGCCTTCGGCTGCCAGCAGCTCGATCTTGTCGCGCAGGCGCGCCAGGCGCGCCGGCGCGCTATCAGGGGCGAAGTACTCGCGTGGTTGGGGTTCGAAGATCACCACGCAGGTTGGCAGGCCCAAGGCCTGGCCGCGCTCGCGCAGGCGCGCCAGGATCGCCTGGTGGCCGCGGTGAACCCCGTCGAAGTTGCCAATGGTGGCGACACAGCCCCGGTGCTCGGGGCGCAGGTTGTGAAGACCTCGAACCAGCTGCATAACGCGCTTCTTGCTCATAAAGTGGCCGATTATAACCACACCCGGGCGCCGGTGACAGGCAGCAGCGCCCAAGGGCGGCGTGGAATGCGAAAAACCGACGCCTGACCCACCCGTTGCCCTAGTGCAAGGCCTTGCGGGCGAAATGCCGTGGGCGGAAGCCGCACAGGTACAGGCAGCCGAAATAGCTCACGACGCCGGCCAGTACCAGCGCTGCCAGGCGTAGCAGGCGCTCGAGCATGTTGCCCTGCTCCCAGGCCGGCAGGAAGTGCATGCCAGCCAGCAACACCGCCGACATCAGCCCCACTGCCAGCAGCAGCTTGAGCAGGAACATCGCCCAGCCTGGCTGCGGCTGGAACAGTTGTTGGCTGCGCAGCTTCCAGAACAGCAGGCCGGCATTCAGGCAGGCACCCAGGCTGATCGCCAGTGCCAGCCCGGCATGAGCCAGCGGGCCGATCAGGGCCAGGTTGAACAGCTGGGTGCAGACCAGGGTGAACACCGCGATCTTCACCGGCGTGCGGATATTCTGCTGCGCATAGAAGCCCGGGGCCAGTACCTTGACCAGAATGATCGCCAGCAAGCCCACCGAATAGGCAATCAGCGCCCGCTGGGTCATCGCCGCGTCGGTGGCGGTGAACTTGCCGTACTGGAACAGCGCCACGGTCAGCGGCTCGGCGAGGATGGCCAGGGCCAGGGTGCAAGGCAGCACCAGCAGGAAGCACAGGCGCAGGCCCCAGTCGAGGATCCGCGAGTACTCTTCGCGGTCCTTGTTGGCGTAGGTCTTGGCCAGGGTCGGCAGGAGGATGGTGCCCAAGGCCACGCCCAGCACGCCTGAAGGCAGTTCCATGAGGCGGTCAGCGTAGTACATCCACGACACCGAGCCAGCCACCAGGAACGAGGCGAAGATGGTGTTGATGATCAGCGAGATCTGGCTCACCGACACCCCGAGGATCGCCGGCAGCATCTGCTTGAGCACCCGCCATACCCCGGTGTCGCGCAGGTTCAGGCGCGGCAGCACGAGCATGCCGATCCGCTTCAGCGCGGGCAGCTGGTACAGCAGCTGCGCCAGGCCGCCGACCAGCACACCCCAGGCCAGGGCCATGATCGGCGGGTCGAAGTACGGCGTCAGCAGTACGGCGAAGGCGATCATCGCCACGTTCAACAGGGTCGGGGTGAAGGCCGGTACCGAGAAGCGGTTCCAGGTATTGAGGATGGCCCCGACCAGCGAAGACAGCGAGATCAGCAATATATAAGGAAACGTCACCCGCAGCAGGGCGGTGGTCAGCTGGTACTTTTCGGCACTGTCGACGAAGCCGGGGGCGGTCGCCCAGACCACCCACGGCGCGGCCAGGATGCCGATGGCGGTGACCAGCGCCAGGACCAGGGTCAGCAGGCCGCTGACATAGGCGACGAAGGTACGGGTGGCCTCCTCGCCTTGCTGGGTCTTGTATTCGGCCAGGATCGGCACGAACGCCTGGGAAAACGCACCTTCGGCGAAGATGCGCCGCAGCAGGTTGGGCAGCTTGAAGGCGATGAAGAAGGCATCGGTGGCGATGCCGGCGCCGAAGATACGCGCCAGGATGGTGTCGCGGACAAAGCCCAGCACCCGCGAAATCATGGTGATCGAGCTTACCGCAGCCAGGGATTTGAGCAGGTTCATCGAAAAGATTCACGCCAAGGGCAGAGGACGCTGCCAGACAGCGTCCGAATGTGCGATACTCCCGCGCCTTCGCAGGGGAGCCAAAAATTCCCGAGTTTACAGGTCGCGCAGCAGAAAGGAATCTTTCCCTCCTGTTGGCGCACCGCTCGGCGGAACCTTGCAGGTGGCCTTGACATCCGCTCGACTGATCGGCATGATTCGCGGCCTATTTTGTTTGCTATTTACCTAAAGTCTTTCGAGGAGCTCGACGGTGGCCAACACACCTTCCGCCAAGAAACGTGCAAAACAGGCTGAGAAGCGTCGCAGCCACAACGCCAGCCTGCGTTCCATGGTCCGCACCTACATCAAGAATGTAGTCAAAGCCATCGACGCAAAAGACGCCGAAAAAGCGCAAGCCGCTTACGTTCTGGCTGTGCCTGTAATCGACCGTATGGCCGACAAGGGCATCATCCACAAGAACAAGGCTGCTCGTCACAAAGGCCGTCTGAATGGCCACATCAAGGCGCTGAAAGAAGCTGCAGCTGCCTAAGCGACGCGCTAGTCAAAAAACCGACCTCAGGGTCGGTTTTTTATTGCCTGCGATTTGTGCTTCGGCACTACTCCATCGCCGCACCGCTTTTTGTAGGAGCGGCCTTGTGTCGCGATCGGGCTGCGTAGCAGCCCCTCGATTGCAGCTGCAACGCAGATACCGCTGGGGCTGCCTTGCAGCCCGATCGCGACACAAGGCCGCTCCTACAAAGAGGCGAGCCTGAGGTGGCCCGGTACTACTTGGCTATCTGAATCTTCGGCGCCCACTTCAGCCAGTCTTCTTCGGCCTGATCAAACAAGGCAAACGTCTGCTGCGGCCGTGCCGGGGTGCCCATCTGGTCACCATCCGGCGTGGCGAAGGCGATACCGCCGTCGATCAGGGTCTCCACCGACTCGGTACGCACCGAAGCCCCTTTGAACAGCCCCCAGTCGAAACCGAAGCCACTGCTGTTCCAGAAGCGACTGCCGCTGCGTACCAGGGCCGCATAGCGCGGCTCGATCAGGATATGGATCAGCACGCGGTCAGCACTCTGGCCCAACTCGAAGCCTGTCACCTTGCCCACCGCAACCTCGCGGTAGGTCACCGGCACGCCCGGCTTGATCGAGCCACGGCGCGGCGCGCTGAGCGTCAACGGCAGGCCGACTTCCGGCCCAGCCACTTGCGGAGCCTCGGCCAGCGCGATGAAGTCACGCTGCGGGCCACGGTCCTTGGCTGCCGGCTGCACTTCCAGGTATTGCCCGCCGACCAGGGTGTCGAGGTTCTGGGTGCGCACCAGGCCAAAAGCCGGCTTGACCACCCAGAACTGCGTGCCGACCCGGGCAATACGGTCTGCAGCTTCGGTAATACGTGCCCGCAGCAATACCGCCTGCAGGTCATCCGTGAGGTCGACGCTCTCGATGCTGCCTACATCCAGGCCACGGAAGCGGATAGCCGTACCCGGCTTCAAACCATCGGCACGGTCGACACGGATGGTGACCAACGTTCCAGCGCGGTTGGCCGCTTCCTGGCTGTCATGCAGGCGGAAGCGCGGAATATGGCGTTTGAGCGCCACATCGGGTCGCGGCGTGTCGAAGGCGATACCACCGGCCATCAGCGTCTGCAGCGACTCACTCTTGATCTTGATGCCGGACAGACCGCCACTCAGCGTGATACCACTGACGTTCCAGAAGCGCGACGAGCCGTTGACCAGTTTTTCGTATTCCTTCTCGATATGCACGCCGATCAGGATGCGGTTGCTGTTACGCGCAAACTGGTAGCTCTGCACGCTACCCACCTTGACCTGGCGGTACATGACCGGGCTACCGATCTCCAGCGAGCCCAGGGTGTCGGCGAACAACACCATGTGCAGGCCAGGTGCCTTCAGATCGAGTGGCGGCGCCTTGGCACGGGCCTCGAACTCACGCTCGGGGCGCGCGCCCTTCTCGCCGGGACGGATAGCGATGTAGTTGCCTTTGACCAACGCCTCCAGGCCGGTTATACCCGCCAACGAAATCGATGGTTTGACCACCCAGAACTGCGTGCCCTCGACCAGGTAGTCCTCGGTCAATGGGTCCAGCGTCAATTCGGCCGATGCGCTGGCCAGGTTGTCTTCCATCTTCAGGGTTTTCAGCGAGCCGACCTGGATTCCCTTGTACATTACCGGCGTACGCCCCGCCTGCAGGCCTTCATAGTCGCTCAGCTTCAGCTTTACCCGGATACCGGCCTGGGCCGCGTCGAAATCTTCATACAGGCGGAACGGCAGGCTGGAGTCGGTAGGCGGGCTGTCCTTGCGGTGTTCCGGCGTGGCGAAGGCGATACCACCAGCCACGATGCTCGACAGCGACTCGCTGCGCACCTTCACCCCCGACAGCGACGCATCGATGCTGACGCCGCTGGCGTTCCAGAAACGTGTGTGCTTGCGCACCAGGCTGGCGTATGCCGGCTCGATGAAAACTTTGATTTCGACGGTGCTCTGGTCGTCGGAAAGACGATAGCTTTTCACCCGGCCGACCTGGATCTGCTTGTAGAACACAGGGCTGTCACGGTTAAGCGAGCCCAGCCGGTCGGCCTTGAGGGTCAGGTGCAGGCCGGGCTCGGTGTCCGACAGCGGCGGTGCCACTTTCAACGCGGTGAAGCGCTTGGTACGTTCACCCTCCCCCGGGCTGACGGCGATGTAGTTACCTGACACCAATGTCTCAAGACCGGAAATACCCGCCAGGCTGACACTTGGCTTCACCAGCCAGAAGCGCGTGCCCTTGGTCAGGTGGGGCTCGGCAGCCTTGTTCATCTCGATGGTGGCGATCACCCCTTGGTTCTCGCCCTTGGCATCCAGGACCAGGCGGGTCACCTTGCCAACCGGCATGCCCTTGTAGATGACCTCGGTCTTGTTGGCGACGATCCCCTCACCCGATTCGAAGCGCACTTCAATTTCCACCCCGGCATCACGGTAAGCCTGCCAGGCCAGCCAACCACCGATCATCAAGGCGATCAAAGGCAGTATCCAGATGGCCGACCAGTTCGAGGCTGGGCGGGTTTTAGCCGTTGGCAGGTCACTCATGGTCGTCATCCGACTCCGTGTTATCCCAAATCAGTCGGGGATCGAAAGTTAAAGCAGCAAGCATTGTCAGGATCACCACAGTTGCAAAGGCGACAGCGCCCAGGTTGGCTTCGACACTGGCGATACGGCCAAAATTCACCACCGCCACCAGGATGGCGATAACGAAGATATCAAGCATGGACCAGCGCCCGATGAATTCGATGAAGCGGTACATCAATATCCGTTGCCGCGCCGAAAGCGGCTGCCGCCGCTGAACGGAATACAACAGCAGGCCAATGCCCACCAGCTTGAAGGTGGGCACCAGGATACTGGCAATGAACACCACCGCAGCAATGGGCACCATGCCATGCTTGAGCAAGGTAATGACGCCGGACATGATCGTGTCAGGGCTACCTTGGCCGAGGGTACTCACGGTCATGATCGGCAGCATGTTGGCCGGAATGTACAGGATCGATGCAGCGATCAGCAGCGCCCAGGTACGCACGATGCTGTTCGGGCGGCGGGCATGCACGATGGCGCCGCAGCGTGTGCAGGTTTGGGAAGTGCTGCCCGGCTCTTGCCGGTTCAGCTCGTGACATTCGTTGCAGACCAGAATGCCCGCATCAATCGCCCGCATGCAGGTCCTCCCCCGATAACGCACTCCAGATCTGGTGCGGCGACATCACCACTTCGAGCCATACCTGGATCAACAGCAGGCTGATGAAGCAGAACAACCCCAGGCCCACGGTCAGTTCAGCCAGGTCCACCAGTTTGACGATGGCCACCAGCACTCCCATGAAATAGACCTCAAGCATGCCCCAGTCACGCAAGTGGTGATAGATGCGGTAGAACAGCAGGCCGTAATCACGCCCGATGTCCAACCGGATGCTCAACAGTACGGCCAGTTGGCACAGGAGTTTTGCCAGGGGTATGGCCATGCTGCAAAGGAATACCACTACGGCCACGCCGCGCATGCCTGAGTTGTACAGGCCCAACACGCCGCTCCACACGGTATCGTCCGATGTCTGGCCCAGCAGGTGCAGTTGCATGATTGGCAGGAAATTGGCCGGCACGAACAGCAGCAGGGCAGTCAGCACCAACGCCAGGCTACGGTTGACCACGTTGTGCCGATGGGCATAGAGCTCGTAGCCGCAGCGTGGGCACAAGGCCTTTTCATCATGCTGGAGTACGGGCTTGCGCAGCAGCAAATCGCATTCATGGCAGGCAACCAGCTCGTCCAACGGCAAGCGGGCCAATGATTCGGGTTCGACAGGGTTGGGCATATAGCGCTTCTGAATAGGTGCGTGGGGCTATTCTAGTGTTCTTGCCTGGATAGTGGGAGCGGGCCTTTCGTGCGATCGGTGTAGGAGCGGCTTTAGCCGCGAAACCGGCGACGCGGTTTGCCAGGTAGCTCGGCGTTGCAGGGTGGCGGCCGCTGTGCGGCCGGTCGCGACGCAAGGCCGCTCCTACAGGGCGCGCGCTTGTTTTGCCGGCGCAAAGACAAAACCCCTACCTGCATGCGCAGATAGGGGTTTTGCGAAATGAATCTTGACGATGACCTACTCTCACATGGGGAAGCCCCACACTACCATCGGCGATGCATCGTTTCACTGCTGAGTTCGGGATGGGATCAGGTGGTTCCAATGCTCTATGGTCGTCAAGAAATTCTGTTGCCAGAAGGTCTTGGTAGACACTCCAGCGAATTCGGATATGTGATGTTCGTGGTTCGTTGCGAACTTTCGGTTCGTATCATCTTCACCACCGCAATCTGCGTCAGCAAATTGCTTGGGTGTTATATGGTCAAGCCTCACGGGCAATTAGTATTGGTTAGCTCAACGCCTCACAGCGCTTACACACCCAACCTATCAACGTCGTAGTCTTCGACGGCCCTTCAGGGAACTCAAGGTTCCAGTGAGATCTCATCTTGAGGCAAGTTTCCCGCTTAGATGCTTTCAGCGGTTATCTCTTCCGAACATAGCTACCCGGCAATGCCACTGGCGTGACAACCGGAACACCAGAGGTTCGTCCACTCCGGTCCTCTCGTACTAGGAGCAGCCCCTCTCAAATCTCAAACGTCCACGGCAGATAGGGACCGAACTGTCTCACGACGTTCTAAACCCAGCTCGCGTACCACTTTAAATGGCGAACAGCCATACCCTTGGGACCGGCTTCAGCCCCAGGATGTGATGAGCCGACATCGAGGTGCCAAACACCGCCGTCGATATGAACTCTTGGGCGGTATCAGCCTGTTATCCCCGGAGTACCTTTTATCCGTTGAGCGATGGCCCTTCCATACAGAACCACCGGATCACTAAGACCTACTTTCGTACCTGCTCGACGTGTTTGTCTCGCAGTCAAGCGCGCTTTTGCCTTTATACTCTACGACCGATTTCCGACCGGTCTGAGCGCACCTTCGTACTCCTCCGTTACTCTTTGGGAGGAGACCGCCCCAGTCAAACTACCCACCATACACTGTCCTCGATCCGGATAACGGACCTGAGTTAGAACCTCAAAGTTGCCAGGGTGGTATTTCAAGGATGGCTCCATGAGAACTGGCGTCCCCACTTCAAAGCCTCCCACCTATCCTACACAAGCAAATTCAAAGTCCAGTGCAAAGCTATAGTAAAGGTTCACGGGGTCTTTCCGTCTAGCCGCGGATACACTGCATCTTCACAGCGATTTCAATTTCACTGAGTCTCGGGTGGAGACAGCGCCGCCATCGTTACGCCATTCGTGCAGGTCGGAACTTACCCGACAAGGAATTTCGCTACCTTAGGACCGTTATAGTTACGGCCGCCGTTTACCGGGGCTTCGATCAAGAGCTTCGCTTGCGCTAACCCCATCAATTAACCTTCCGGCACCGGGCAGGCGTCACACCCTATACGTCCACTTTCGTGTTTGCAGAGTGCTGTGTTTTTAATAAACAGTCGCAGCGGCCTGGTATCTTCGACCGGCATGGGCTTACGGAGCAAGTCCTTCACCCTCGCCGGCGCACCTTCTCCCGAAGTTACGGTGCCATTTTGCCTAGTTCCTTCACCCGAGTTCTCTCAAGCGCCTTGGTATTCTCTACCTAACCACCTGTGTCGGTTTGGGGTACGGTTCCCAGTTATCTGAAGCTTAGGAGCTTTTCTTGGAAGCATGGTATCAACCACTTCGTCGCCTAAAGGCAACTCGTCATCAGCTCTCGGCCTTGAAATCCCGGATTTGCCTAAGATTTCAGCCTACCACCTTAAACCTGGACAACCAACGCCAGGCTGGCCTAACCTTCTCCGTCCCTCCATCGCAATAACTGGAAGTACAGGAATATTAACCTGTTTTCCATCGACTACGCTTTTCAGCCTCGCCTTAGGGACCGACTAACCCTGCGTCGATTAACGTTGCGCAGGAAACCTTGGTCTTTCGGCGTGCGAGTTTTTCACTCGCATTGTCGTTACTCATGTCAGCATTCGCACTTCTGATACCTCCAGCAAGCTTCTCAACTCACCTTCACAGGCTTACAGAACGCTCCTCTACCGCGTCATCAAAGATGACACCCGTAGCTTCGGTGCATGGTTTGAGCCCCGTTACATCTTCCGCGCAGGCCGACTCGACTAGTGAGCTATTACGCTTTCTTTAAAGGGTGGCTGCTTCTAAGCCAACCTCCTAGCTGTCTAAGCCTTCCCACATCGTTTCCCACTTAACCATGACTTTGGGACCTTAGCTGACGGTCTGGGTTGTTTCCCTTTTCACGACGGACGTTAGCACCCGCCGTGTGTCTCCCATGCTCGGCACTTCCAGGTATTCGGAGTTTGCATCGGTTTGGTAAGTCGGGATGACCCCCTAGCCGAAACAGTGCTCTACCCCCTGGAGTGATACATGAGGCGCTACCTAAATAGCTTTCGAGGAGAACCAGCTATCTCCGAGCTTGATTAGCCTTTCACTCCGATCCACAGGTCATCCGCTAACTTTTCAACGGTAGTCGGTTCGGTCCTCCAGTCAGTGTTACCTAACCTTCAACCTGCCCATGGATAGATCGCCCGGTTTCGGGTCTATACCCAGCGACTAAACGCCCTATTAAGACTCGCTTTCGCTACGCCTCCCCTATTCGGTTAAGCTCGCCACTGAATATAAGTCGCTGACCCATTATACAAAAGGTACGCAGTCACCTAACAAAGTAGGCTCCCACTGCTTGTACGCATACGGTTTCAGGTTCTATTTCACTCCCCTCTCCGGGGTTCTTTTCGCCTTTCCCTCACGGTACTGGTTCACTATCGGTCAGTCAGTAGTATTTAGCCTTGGAGGATGGTCCCCCCATGTTCAGACAAAGTTTCTCGTGCTCCGTCCTACTCGATTTCATTGACAAGAGATTTTCGTGTACGGGGCTATCACCCACTATGGCCGCACTTTCCAGAGCGTTCCACTAATCTCAAATCAACTTAAGGGCTGGTCCCCGTTCGCTCGCCACTACTAAGGGAATCTCGGTTGATTTCTTTTCCTCAGGGTACTTAGATGTTTCAGTTCCCCTGGTTCGCCTCTTGCACCTATGTATTCAGTACAAGATACTCAGCTTGTGCTGAGTGGGTTCCCCCATTCAGAGATCTCTGGATCACAGTCTGTTTGCCGACTCCCCAAAGCTTATCGCAGGCTACCACGTCTTTCATCGCCTCTGACTGCCAAGGCATCCACCGTATGCGCTTCTTCACTTGACCATATAACCCCAAGCAATCTGGTTATACTGTGAAGACGACATTCGCCGAAAATTCGCATGTTGCTCTTTCGAGCAGAACTCACAAATTTTACCTTAGCCTGATTAACCAGCAGTGAAACTGGCCATCAGTCTATATCTATCACATATCCGAATTTTTAAAGAACGATCTGACAAAAGCCAGAAATCAACATTCACATTGGAATGCTCATTTCTAAGTTCTGAGCAGTGCTGCGAAACCTGAAAGAGTGGTGGAGCCAAGCGGGATCGAACCGCTGACCTCCTGCGTGCAAGGCAGGCGCTCTCCCAGCTGAGCTATGGCCCCGTGTATTCTAGGCCGCACCAAGTAATTGGTAGGTCTGGGCAGATTTGAACTGCCGACCTCACCCTTATCAGGGGTGCGCTCTAACCAACTGAGCTACAGACCTATAACAGGGTCGCGTTACAGCATCGTCTTTTACAATGAATCAAGCAATTCGTGTGGGAGCTCATCAGCAGGCTGATGTCGTCGATTAAGGAGGTGATCCAGCCGCAGGTTCCCCTACGGCTACCTTGTTACGACTTCACCCCAGTCATGAATCACACCGTGGTAACCGTCCTCCCGAAGGTTAGACTAGCTACTTCTGGTGCAACCCACTCCCATGGTGTGACGGGCGGTGTGTACAAGGCCCGGGAACGTATTCACCGCGACATTCTGATTCGCGATTACTAGCGATTCCGACTTCACGCAGTCGAGTTGCAGACTGCGATCCGGACTACGATCGGTTTTGTGAGATTAGCTCCACCTCGCGGCTTGGCAACCCTCTGTACCGACCATTGTAGCACGTGTGTAGCCCAGGCCGTAAGGGCCATGATGACTTGACGTCATCCCCACCTTCCTCCGGTTTGTCACCGGCAGTCTCCTTAGAGTGCCCACCATAACGTGCTGGTAACTAAGGACAAGGGTTGCGCTCGTTACGGGACTTAACCCAACATCTCACGACACGAGCTGACGACAGCCATGCAGCACCTGTGTCAGAGTTCCCGAAGGCACCAATCCATCTCTGGAAAGTTCTCTGCATGTCAAGGCCTGGTAAGGTTCTTCGCGTTGCTTCGAATTAAACCACATGCTCCACCGCTTGTGCGGGCCCCCGTCAATTCATTTGAGTTTTAACCTTGCGGCCGTACTCCCCAGGCGGTCAACTTAATGCGTTAGCTGCGCCACTAAAATCTCAAGGATTCCAACGGCTAGTTGACATCGTTTACGGCGTGGACTACCAGGGTATCTAATCCTGTTTGCTCCCCACGCTTTCGCACCTCAGTGTCAGTATCAGTCCAGGTGGTCGCCTTCGCCACTGGTGTTCCTTCCTATATCTACGCATTTCACCGCTACACAGGAAATTCCACCACCCTCTACCGTACTCTAGCTCGCCAGTTTTGGATGCAGTTCCCAGGTTGAGCCCGGGGCTTTCACATCCAACTTAACGAACCACCTACGCGCGCTTTACGCCCAGTAATTCCGATTAACGCTTGCACCCTCTGTATTACCGCGGCTGCTGGCACAGAGTTAGCCGGTGCTTATTCTGTCGGTAACGTCAAAACAGCAAGGTATTAACTTACTGCCCTTCCTCCCAACTTAAAGTGCTTTACAATCCGAAGACCTTCTTCACACACGCGGCATGGCTGGATCAGGCTTTCGCCCATTGTCCAATATTCCCCACTGCTGCCTCCCGTAGGAGTCTGGACCGTGTCTCAGTTCCAGTGTGACTGATCATCCTCTCAGACCAGTTACGGATCGTCGCCTTGGTGAGCCATTACCTCACCAACTAGCTAATCCGACCTAGGCTCATCTGATAGCGTGAGGTCCGAAGATCCCCCACTTTCTCCCGTAGGACGTATGCGGTATTAGCGTTCCTTTCGAAACGTTGTCCCCCACTACCAGGCAGATTCCTAGGCATTACTCACCCGTCCGCCGCTGAATCAAGGAGCAAGCTCCCCTCATCCGCTCGACTTGCATGTGTTAGGCCTGCCGCCAGCGTTCAATCTGAGCCATGATCAAACTCTTCAGTTCAATACTGCTTGGGTTTTTAAGAAACCCTAAACTTGGCTCAGCAATCTCAAATGACTATGTGATTTCTCGCATGGCCACTTGTGATGCTGATAATCTTTGTGACTATCAGTCCGTACTCACAAGCACCCACACGAATTGCTTGATTCGATTTGTTAAAGAGCGTTTGGCTAAGAGCGTTTCGTCTCAACCGAGGCGCGCATTCTACGCCTTCCTCATTTGCTGTCAAGCGTTTATTTTGAAGTTTTTTGCGAGAAACTCGTTTAGCTTCAAACACTTGACTCGCTGCGATCTCTCGTAGCGGGAGGCGAATCATACAGCGTTTTGAAACGCTGTCAACCTTCATCTCGACCGCTGCCGATCATTCGATCGTAGCACTTTCAGCTTCTTCGTTACTACTTAACTCTTTGATGAGCAAGGAGTTTTTCGTTCCGATGTCGCTGGAAGTGGGGCGCATTATAAGGGCATTCGAAACCGCGTCAACCTTTAATTTCATTAGGCTGGAATATTTCAGGCGAAGACCCTATCAAGGCCACCAGATGCTCGCCTACACCTTCGGCGCCCATGAGATCGAGCGCCGCGCGGGCGGCGCTCGATTCACGCCCCACCCCAAAAACCAAGGCAAACCACCCAGCACCCCAAAAACAAAGCGGGGAGGCCTACCGGCCTCCCCGCTTCTTCACTATCCCTTACAAACTAGGGAAGGCAAACTGCGAAGCCTCATGGCTGGCGCGTTGCGGCCAGCGCTGGGTGATCGCCTTGCGACGGGTATAGAAACGCACCCCGTCCGGCCCATAGGCATGCAGGTCACCAAACAGCGAACGCTTCCAGCCACCAAAGCTGTGGTAAGCCACCGGCACTGGCAACGGTACGTTCACACCGACCATGCCCACTTCGATCTCGTCGCAGAACAGCCGCGCCGCTTCACCGTCACGGGTGAAGATGCAGGTGCCATTGCCATATTCGTGATCATTGATCAGCTGCATGGCCTGCTCCAGGCTGTTCACGCGCACCACGCACAGCACCGGGCCAAAGATCTCTTCCTTATAGATGCGCATCTGCGGGGTCACTTTGTCGAACAAGGTGCCACCCACAAAGTAGCCATCCTCATTACCGGCTACTCGGTAGCCTCGGCCATCCACCACCAGCTTGGCGCCAGCAGCAACACCCTCGTCGATGTAGCCCACCACCTTGTCACGGGCTGCAGCAGTCACCAACGGGCCCATGTCCAGGCCGCACGAAGTGCCAGCACCGATCTTCAGCGCCTTGATCTGCGGTTCGAGCTTGGCAATCAGCGCATCCGCCACCTGGTCACCCACGCACACCGCTACCGAAATGGCCATGCAACGCTCGCCGCAGGAACCATAGGCCGCGCCCATCAGTGCGCTGACCGCATTGTCCAGGTCGGCATCGGGCATCAGCACTGCGTGGTTCTTGGCACCACCCAGGGCTTGCACGCGCTTGCCACGCTTGGTGCCTTCGGCATAGATGTACTCGGCGATCGGGGTCGAACCGACGAAGCTCAGGGCCTTCACCTCCGGCGCTTCGATCAGCGCATCCACCGCTTCCTTGTCACCATGCACCACGTTGAGGATGCCCTTCGGCAGGCCGGCTTCGTGCAGCAGCTGGGCGATGTACAGGGTCGAGCTCGGGTCACGCTCGGAAGGCTTGAGGATGAACGCGTTACCGCAGGCGATGGCCAACGGATACATCCACAGCGGCACCATGGCCGGGAAGTTGAACGGGGTGATACCGGCAACCACGCCCAGCGGCTGGAAGTCGGACCAGGCGTCGATGTTGGGGCCGACGTTGCGGCTGTACTCGCCTTTCAGCACTTCTGGCGCTGCACAGGCGAACTCGACGTTCTCGATGCCACGCTTCAGTTCGCCGGCAGCGTCTTCCAGGGTCTTGCCATGTTCTTCGCTGATCATCTGCGCAATGCGAGCTTCGTTCTGCTCCAGCAGCTGCTTGAAGCGGAACATGACCTGGGCACGCTTGGCCGGTGGGGTGTTGCGCCACGCCGGGAAGGCCGCCTTGGCCGAGTCGATCGCCTGCTGCACGGTCGCGCGGCTGGCCAGCTCGACCTTGCGTACAGCCTGGCCAGTGGACGGGTTGAAGACATCGGCGCTGCGCTCACCCTTGGTAACCAGCTCGCCGTTGATCAGGTGCTGAACAATGCTCATGCAAAACTCCAGATAAGAAGGTTGAGCCAAGCGCGCGATCTGCTCGCGCACCTGACCTCAGAATCGGACAGATCAGTCGATCAGGTTCAGGGTCTCGCCCACTGCGTCGAACAGGCGGTCCAGTTGCTGCGGCGTGGTGTTGAAGGTTGGGCCAAACTGCAGGGTGTCGCCACCAAAGCGCACATAGAAGCCAGCCTTCCACAGCTTCATCGCCGCTTCGTACGGACGCACAATGGCATCACCGTCACGGGCCGCGATCTGGATCGCGCCGGCCAGGCCGTAGTTGCGGATGTCGACGATGTTCTTCGTGCCCTTCACGCCGTGCAGCAGCTTCTCGAAGAGCGGCGCCAGCTCGGCAGCCGACTGCACCAGGTTTTCCTTCTGCAGCAGGTCCAGTGCCGCGATACCGGCGGCGCAAGCTACCGGGTGGGCCGAGTAGGTGTAGCCATGTGGGAATTCCACGGCGTATTCCGGGGTCGGCTGGTTCATGAAGGTCTGGTAGATCTCGCTGCTGGCAATGACCGCGCCCATCGGGATGGCGCCGTTGGTCACCTGCTTGGCGATGCACATCAGGTCCGGGGTCACGCCGAAGGCTTCGGCACCCGTCATTGCACCCATGCGACCGAAACCGGTGATCACTTCGTCGAAGATCAGCAGGATGTTGTGCTGGGTGCAGATTTCACGCAGACGTTTCAGATAACCCTTTGGCGGCGGCAGTACGCCAGCCGAACCCGCCAGTGGCTCGACGATCACCGCCGCGATATTGGACGCATCGTGCAGCTCGATCAGCTTGAGCATCTCGTCGGCCAGGGCGATGCCGCCCTCTTCCGGCAGGCCCTTGGTGAACGCGTTCACCGGCAGCACGGTGTGAGGCAGGTGGTCGACATCCAGCAACTGGCCGAACAGCTTGCGGTTGCCGTTGACACCCCCCAGGCTGGTGCCGGCGATATTCACGCCGTGGTAGCCGCGGGCACGGCCGATGATCTTGGTCTTGGTCGCCTGGCCTTTCAGGCGCCAGTAGGCGCGCACCATCTTCAGGGCGGTGTCGGCACACTCGGAACCGGAGTTGGTATAGAACACATGGTTCAGGTCGCCCGGGGTCAGCTCGGTAATTTTCTCGGCCAGCTGGAACGACAGTGGGTGGCCGAACTGGAAGGCCGGAGAGTAATCCAGGGTACCGACCTGGCGGGCTACCGCCTCGGTGATCTCCTTGCGGGTGTGCCCGGCGCCACAGGTCCACAGGCCGGACAGCGCGTCGAAGATCTTGCGCCCCGTGTCATCGACCAGGTGGTTGCCTTCGGCCGCCACGATCAGGCGCGGGTCGCGCTGGAAGTTGCGGTTGGCGGTGTAGGGCATCCAGTGGGCATCCAGCTTGAGCTGGCTGGCGATACCGGCGCTGGCGGTTTCGGGCATGTTCATTGCGGTTCCTCGGAAGACGATTAGGCAACGATGGATGTTGTTGCAGCTAAGGTGGCACGGCGATAAAGTCTGAAAAAGCCAACATTTCTAACCTTCAGACAGGCCCTGACTAAACTGATGAGCCGACGCCCCGATCCACTCGCCCAAGTCAGCGATTTCGACATCCGCCTGCTGAAGATCTACCGCAGCGTCGTCGAGTGCGGGGGCTTCTCGGCTGCCGAGAACGTGCTGGGCATAGGTCGCTCGGCCATCAGCCAGCAAATGAACGACCTGGAGCAACGCCTGGGCCTGCGCCTGTGCCAGCGCGGTCGCGCCGGGTTCTCGCTGACCGAGGAAGGCCGCGAGGTCTACCATTCGGCCCTGCAATTGCTCAGCGCCCTGGAAAGCTTCCGCACCGAAGTCAACGGCCTGCACCAGCATTTGCGTGGTGAGCTGAACATTGGCCTGACCGACAACCTGGTCACCTTGCCGCACATGCGCATCACCCATGCCCTGGCCGAACTCAAGGACCGTGGCCCCGATGTACGCATCCAGATCCGCATGATCGCCCCCAGCCAGGTCGAACACGGCGTGCTCGACGGCAGCCTGCACGTCGGCGTGGTGCCGCAGACCAGCCCGCTGTCGGGCCTGGAGTACCAGCCGTTGTACAGCGAGCGTTCGCTGCTGTACTGCGCCGTCGGCCACCCGCTGTTCTACGCCGATGACCAGCAGGTAGATGACGACCGCCTCAACAGCCAGGAAGCCATCGCCCCCACCTTCCGCCTGCCGGCCGAGATCCAGGCCCATTACCAGGCCCTGAACTGCACGGCCAGCGCTTCGGACCGCGAGGGCATGGCGTTTCTCATCCTTACCGGGCGTTACATCGGCTACCTGCCAGACCACTACGCCACGTTCTGGGTCCAGCAAGGCCGCCTGCGCGCGCTCAAGCCCCGGCAACGCTTCTATGACCTGAGCCTCAGTTGGGTAACGCGCAAGGGCCGGCGGCCAAACCTGGTGCTGGAAAGCTTCCTCGAGAGCCTGGCTGCGACACGCTGATGCCAGTCTTTGCCGCTAACGCTTGTCACTTCGGCGCAGGCAGGTAATCTTGTCCGACAGCCGCAGCCACTGACCCGTACGGAATCGTCCATGACCCTAGAAGTCCCTGCGCATCGCCTCGCCACCTCGGGCAAGCCCGCGGGCCGCATCCGCCAGAAGAACGAACAGGCCATTATCCAGGCCGCCGAAGACGAGTTCGCCCGCCATGGTTTCAAGGGCACCAGCATGAACACCATCGCCCTCAAGGCAGGGTTGCCCAAGGCCAACCTGCACTACTACTTCACCAACAAGCTGGGCCTGTACATTGCCGTGCTCAGCAACATCATCGAGTTGTGGGACAGCACCTTCAACGCCTTGAGCGTCGACGACGACCCCGCCGAAGCCCTGAGCCAGTACATCCGCACCAAGATGGAATTCTCCCGGCGCAACCCGCAAGCCTCGCGGATTTTCGCCATGGAAGTGATCAGCGGTGGCACCTGCCTGACCGAGTACTTCAGTGCCGACTACCGCGAATGGTTCCGCGGCCGGGCCGCGGTGTTCCAGGCCTGGATCGAGGCCGGCAAGATGGACCCGGTCGACCCGGTGCACCTGATCTTCCTGCTCTGGGGCAGTACCCAGCATTACGCCGACTTCGCTACCCAGATCTGCCAGGTTACCGGTCGTAGCCGCCTGACCAAGCAGGACATGGAAGACGCGAGCAACAACCTTATCCACATCATCCTGAAAGGCTGCGGCATCAAGCCGGCTGCCTGACCGTCATTTATGCCTTCTACCCTGCTTGACCTGTGCGAATTCCGCGAGGAAATCCGCAAAAGCCGCTTCATCACCCTCGCCGGGCCCATCAGCAGTGCCGCGGAAGCGATGAGCTTCATCGAACGCCACAGCGACCTGGCCGCTACCCACAACTGCTGGGCCTGGAAGCTTGGCGCCCAGTACCGCAGCAGTGATGACGGCGAACCGGGGGGCACCGCCGGGCGACCGATCCTGGCAGCCATCGAAGCGCAGGACTGCGACCAGGTGGTGGTGCTGGTGATCCGCTGGTACGGCGGTATCCAGCTGGGCACCGGTGGCCTGGCCAGGGCCTACGGCGGCGGTGCCAACAAGTGCCTGCAACAGGCCCCGAAGCGGCTGCTGGTGCAACGCAGCGAATTCACCTGCAGCTGCGGTTTCAGCGAACTGGCGCTGGTGAAGTTGCGCCTGGCGGAGGTTGACGGGTTGGTGCTCGACGAGCAGTTCACTGCCAATGGTGTTGATCTGCTGATTGCCCTCGGCGATGCCCACCTGGCGTCATTGCAGCAACAACTGGCCGACCTGAGCCGGGGGCGTATTCTGCTCGAAGCGCGCTGAACATTGCCCACAACAACTGTGGGCCGGCCTGTGGATAAGCTTGGGGCACTCGCTTGCAGGCCAATGTTTTCAAGGCCTACAGAGCCATGGTCATTTTTTAACCAGAACATTGGGATAGCTTCGAACAGCTGAAACCTCACGAGTTATCCCCAATGCAACGGCCAAACCACCCACCTTCCCTCTGAACTTGCACACAATAACTGTGGAACAGCTTGTGGATAACCCGTGCGCCAACAGGCCAGGCGCCCGGCCACGCAGGACCGTGGGTAACTGGTCAATTTTTATCCACTCAGAGAACGGGCACCGGTGCCCACGGTGACGTATGCTCATTACCTTTCATACACCGATAAAGGAATGATCCTATGGCTTCTTCAAGATCGGCCCTCATCATCGGCGCCTCGCGCGGATTGGGCCTTGGCCTGGTGCAACGCCTGCATGAGGACGGCTGGAACATTACCGCCACCGTGCGCAACCCGCAGCAGCCCGGGGCGCTGGCCGATGTGCCCGGCGTGCGTATCGAGCAGTTGGAAATGAACGACACGGCCCAGCTGGATGGCCTCAAGCAGCGCCTGCAAGGCCAGGTGTTCGACCTGGTCTTCGTCAACGCCGGCATCATGGGGCCCCTGCCCCAAGACCTGGAAGCCGTGCAGAACAGGGACATCGGTGAGCTGTTCATGACCAACGCCGTGGCACCGATCCGCGTGGCCCGCCGCCTGGTCGGCCAGGTCCGTGAAGGTAGCGGTGTGCTGGCCTTCATGAGCTCGATCCTGGGCAGCGTGACCATCCCCGACGGTGGCGAGATCTGCCTGTACAAGGCCAGCAAGGCAGCACTCAACTCGATGATCAACAGCTTCGTCGTCGAGCAGCAACGTCCCGACCTGTGTGTGCTGGCCATGCACCCAGGCTGGGTAAAGACCGACATGGGCGGCGAGAACGCCGAGATTGACGTGCTGACCAGTACCCGCGGCATGCTCGAACAGATCAAGGCGCAAAGCGGCCACGGCGGCCTGCGTTTCATCAACTACAAGGGCGAACCCCTGGTCTGGTGATTCAGCGGGTTGCAGCCTGGCCGGGCGCATTGCCCAGCCAGGCCCTGTAGAATGGCAGCAACCGTACCTGATCGAGATGACCCACTATGTATGACTGGTTGAACGCCCTGCCCAAGGCCGAACTGCACCTGCACCTGGAAGGCTCGCTGGAGCCCGAGTTGCTGTTCGCCCTTGCCGAGCGCAACAAGATCGCCTTGCCGTGGGCCGACGTGGAAACCTTGCGTGGTGCCTATGCCTTCAACAACCTGCAGGAATTCCTCGACTTGTATTACCAGGGCGCCGACGTGCTGCGCACCGAGCAGGACTTCTACGACCTGACCTGGGCCTACCTGCAACGCTGCAAGGCACAGAATGTCATCCACACCGAACCGTTTTTCGACCCGCAAACCCACACCGACCGTGGCATCCCCTTCGAAGTGGTGCTCAATGGCATCGACCACGCGCTCAAGGATGGCCGCAAACAACTGGGCATCAGCAGTGGCCTGATCCTCAGCTTCCTGCGCCACCTCAGCGAAGAAGAAGCGCAGAAAACCCTCGACCAGGCGCTGCCGTTCCGCGATGCGTTCATTGCCGTTGGCCTGGACAGCTCGGAAATGGGCCACCCGCCCAGCAAGTTCCAGCGTGTGTTCGATCGCGCTCGTAGCGAAGGCTTCGCCGCCGTTGCCCATGCCGGTGAAGAAGGCCCACCCGAGTACATCTGGGAGGCCCTGGACCTGCTGAAGGTCAAGCGCATCGACCACGGTGTGCGCGCTATCGAGGACGAGCGCCTGATGCAGCGCATCATCGACGAGCAGATCCCGCTCACGGTGTGCCCGCTGTCGAACACCAAGCTCTGTGTGTTCGACCACATGAGCCAGCACAACATCCTCGACATGCTCGAGCGCGGCGTGAAAGTGACGGTCAACTCGGACGACCCGGCCTACTTCGGTGGCTACGTCACCGAAAACTTCCACGCCCTGTACACCCACCTGAGCATGACCGAAGCCCAGGCCCGTCGCTTGGCCCAGAATAGCCTGGATGCGCGGTTGGTCTGAATGAAGGACGGTGTTGCGGTCAGCCGACCTGCAACGTCGCCACGCGGGCAATGCGATTGATCTGCTGGATGCCCAACGCCGAGATATGCAAGGCTCGCGTATCCTCGGCCTCGCGCATCCAGCCAGATTGAAGGAACAACCTGAACAAGGCCTGCCCCAGCACGCCGCCCAGATGCGGCCCCTGGTCGTTGCGCTCGGTGCAGTGGCAGATCACACAGCCACGTTGCTGGTGAGGCGCCAGCGCATCTATGTAGACCCCGACCAGCGCCAACTGCGCCCGCCCTTCATCACTGACCATCAGCTGCCGACCACTGCCCTCCAGCCAGCCGGCGACCACCAGGCGGTGATACAGCTCACTGGCCAGCTCCCCGCCCAGATGATCACCACAGCGGCGCGCCCGGCGTACCGACATGGGCAAGGGTGCCACCGATGCCTTGGCCTGCGTCCCCTTGGCGCTTTCCAGCTGGACACTGGCCAGCGCCTCCACTGCGGCCCCGACCTGCGGAGTCGCCAGGCAGAAATAGCGCTTGCGCCCGCGCGCTTCATGCCGGAGCAAGCCGGCAGACGACAACAAGGAAAGGTGAGCGCAGGCCGATGACGAGGTCAGGCCGGTCATCACCGCAAGCTCTTTGGCCAAGCGTGGTGTGCCATCGATCAATGCCCACAACATGGCACTGCGCTTGGGGTCGGCCATCAGGCTGGCGATCTGGCTGATACTGCTGGCTGCGTTCATGTCCCTGTAACTCCCTGCAAGTTCACTGTGTGGATGCGATGGCCAACCCTGGCAGGGAAGCACCTCTCGCTGGCACTGGCCTGGCTCGCCAGTATAAGCCGCAAAAAACGCCACTCAGGCAGCCCTAGCGCGGCGGCACCTCCGCGCGGAAACAACTGGGTAGGTGTACCCATGGTGAACCGGGAACAAACCTGCAAACCCACCCCAAGCCGCGCGCTGAAGCAGCCGGGGCGCACAGCCTGCTGGGCCGCGACGTAGCACGGTAGAAACACCAGGCACAACTTCGGATGTGCCCGACAGTTGCCTTCCACAAATAACGCAGACCAAAGCGAAGGTTCCACGCGCTCATGGGCGTTGCGCCCTGGGGTGCAGAAGGACTGGCGAACCAGCCTGCTCGACCGTCAGTCAGGACGCTGTTGCAGGCCATGGCAGGCAGGAGGGGCGGCGCTACACTACAGCGGCTGTTTCCCTGTGGAGGTATGCCGCGATGAAGATTGTCGTCAGCACGTCTAGCCGAAACCCTGCCTGCCCGTGGCAGGTGCAACTCGATCAACACGTGGTCAGTTTCCGCAGCGAGGCCGAAGCGCGTGCCTTCGTCGCCACGCTGGAAACCCGCCTGCAGGCACCTCACCCGCTTATGCGCGAGCCCTGGCCTGCAAGCGCCGGGTCAGCAGCGCGACACTGACGACCAGCGCGCCGCACAAACTGATTACCAGCGCCATCGGTATCGCACTGCCGTCATGCAGCAGCCCGACCAGCGCCGCCGCGCCGGCAGCGACACTGAACTGCAGGCAGCCCATCAGCGCCGAGGCACTGCCAGCCCGGGCACCCTGCCCGCTCATGGCACAAGCCGAAGCATTGGGGATGATGCAGCCGAGGCTGGCGATGCACACGAACAATGGCACCAACAATGGCCACAACTGCGCCGGCCGCAGCGCCGCCACGCCCAGCAGCACCAGCCCGGCAGCCAGGTATAGCCAAACCGCCCGGGCCAGCAGGAATGCCGGGCCACGCTTGGCCAGCAAACGGGCATTCACCTGCGCCACGAGGATGAAACCGGCAGCATTGGTGCCGAACAACCAGCCGTAATGCTCGGCCGGCACACCGTAGAGCTTGATGAAGACGAACGGTGAGCCGGCAATGTAGGCGAACATCCCGGCAATCGCGATGCCGCCGGTCAAGGCATGGCCGAGGAACACCCGGTCAGCGAACAGCCGCAGGTATTGGCGCAAGGCGCCAGACAACGGCTGGCGCGGCATGTGCGCAGGCAGGCTTTCCGGCAGGCCGAGGCTGATTGCCAGCAGGCAACCGGCACTGAACAGGCTCAGGGCGAGGAAGATCGATTGCCAGCCGGCCAGGTTCACCAGTACCCCACCGAGCATCGGCGCCAGGATCGGCGCCAGGCCCATGACCAGCATCAATTGCGAAAACACCTTGGCCGAGGCCACCGGGTCGCACTTGTCGCTGACGATGGCGCGCGACAGCACCATACCGGCGCAACCGCCCAATGCCTGGACAAACCGCGCCAGCACCAGGGTGTCGAGGTTGGGAGCATAGGCACAGGCCAGCGACGCCAGGGTGAACAGGGTCACGCCGAACATCAGCGGTTTGCGTCGACCAAAGCGGTCAGCCACCGGGCCATAGGCCAGTTGGCCGATGGACAAACCGAGGAAATAGGCCGCCAAGGTGATCTGGACGTGTTTTTCATCGGTGGCGAACGCCTGCGCCATGGCCGGGAAGGCTGGCAGGTAGAAGTCGATCGCCAAGGGCCCGAACGCACTGAGTGCGCCCAGGATGAGCACCATTCGCAGGTTCATCAGGAATCCATAGCAGGCTAAGCAAGTATTTGATTCTACCTGCTATGCACCCCATCAGTACGAAAACATTTGCAACAATCTTGCCTGTTCGCCGCGGCCCGTGGAGGAGCGGCCTTGGCCGGTCATGCCACTTCGGCTTGATAGCCTTCTTCCCGAATGGCGTTGAGGATCTGCTCCTGCGCCAGCTCGCTGTGCACCCGTACCTGCCTGGCCGCCAGGTCGACTTCCACCTTGGCCGCAGCATCCTGCGCCTGCACCGCCTGGATCACGGCCTTCACACAGTGGCCACAGGTCATGCCTTGTACATTGAACACTTGCATGGTTACCTCCTTCAGTTTTGGCCAGTCTCAAGCTTGCCACCGGGTCAAGGTCAAGTCTTGCCAACAACTGCCGGGGTGGAAATCCGCGCGCGCGTCGGCCAAGCTGCGCCTTTGACGATCAGGCAAGCAGGAGATTCTTCATGTTCAGGGCAGTATTGGGCGCCGTCGGGCTATTGAGCACGCTGGCTGCGGTGCCACCGGCCAGCGCCGAGGGCAACTCGGACTACAGCGTACTGATCATTTCCCGCGAGCGCCTGGAAGTGGCCACCAGTTGTGAAATCGGCATCTACCTCAACGACCAGCTCTCCGGGCGCGTATTCCAGGAGCAGTCCACCTCGTTCAACCTGCCAGCAGGCCCCGTGGATGTGCGCCTGCGCATGTTGCCCGGGCAAATGCCGGGCTGCGCGCCAGGCATCGAGGACCAACGCAGCACACGATTGAACCTGCAGGCGGGCCAGATCAACAAATACCGCATCGCCATGGGGCAACATGGGCTGGAGTTGCAACGAGCCGGCCTGGGCTATTGACCTTACCCGCGTGGCAAGGTTGATGCTGGCGGCATGCCCAAGGAGGAGAGCCCATGCCCGCATCTACCACTTATGACCTGCCGATCGCCGGCATGACCTGCGCCAGCTGTGCCGGCCGGGTCGAACGCGCCCTGCGCAAGGTCACCGGCGCCGAGCAGGTCAGTGTCAACCTCGCCACCGAACAGGCCCGGATCCAGGCCCCGGCCAACAGCCTGCCTGCGCTGGTCGATGCCGTACGCGAAGCCGGCTACAGCGTGCCCACCCGCACCGTCGAGCTGCAGATCGGCGGCATGACCTGCGCCAGCTGCGTCGGGCGCGTGGAGCGTGCCCTTGCCAAGCTGCCCGGTGTGGAGCAGGTGAGTGTCAACCTGGCAAGCGAACGGGCACACCTCGCAGTGCTGCCGACCGTCGACGACAACCTGCTGATCGACGCGGTGCAAAAGGCCGGCTACAGCGCCAGCCTGCCGCAAACGGCCCGGGACGACCAAGCTGCCGCCCAGCGGCGCCTGCGCCACGAACGCCTGGCCGTCGGCGCGGCCCTGGTGCTGGCCTTGCCGCTGGTGTTGCCCATGCTGCTACAACCGTTTGGTGTGCACTGGATGTTGCCCGCCTGGGTGCAGTTCGTGCTCGCCACGCCAGTGCAGTTCGTGCTCGGGGCCCGCTTCTACGTGGCGGCCTGGAAGGCCGTGCGCGCCGGCGCCGGCAACATGGACCTGCTGGTGGCCCTGGGTACCAGCGCCGGTTACGGCCTGAGCCTGTACCAATGGGCGCAGGCTTCGGCGGGCATGGCGCCACACTTGTATTTCGAAGCCTCGGCCGTGGTGATTGCCCTGGTGCTGCTGGGCAAGTACCTGGAAAGCCGCGCCAAACGCCAGACCGCCAGCGCCATCCGCGCCCTCGAAGCCCTGCGCCCGGAACGGGCCGTGCGCGTCGTCGATGGCCGCGAAGAAGACGTTGCCATCGCCCAGCTGCGCCTCGGCGACCTGGTGCTGGTCAAGCCTGGCGAGCGCTTTCCGGTCGATGGCAAGGTCGAGGACGGCAACAGCCATGCCGATGAAGCGCTCATCAGTGGCGAAAGCCTGCCGGTGCCCAAGCAACCTGGCGACAACGTCACCGGCGGCGCCATCAATGGCGAAGGCCGGCTGCTGATACGCACCCAGGCGCTGGGCACCGAAACCGTGCTGGCACGCATCATCCGCCTGGTCGAAGACGCCCAGGCCGCCAAGGCCCCGATCCAGAAGCTGGTCGACCGGGTCAGCCAGGTGTTCGTCCCGGCCGTGCTGGTGCTGGCGCTGGTTACCCTGGGCGGCTGGTGGCTGGCCGGCGCGCCGCTGGAAATCGCGTTGATCAACGCCGTTGCCGTGCTGGTCATCGCCTGCCCCTGTGCACTCGGCCTGGCCACCCCCGCCGCGATCATGGCCGGCACCGGGGTCGCCGCCCGCCACGGCATCCTGATCAAGGACGCTGAAGCCCTGGAACGTGCGCATGCGGTCAACCGCGTGGTGTTCGACAAGACCGGCACCCTCACCTCCGGCAGCCCGCGGGTAGTGCACAGCCAGGCGCAGGTAGGCAGCAGCGCCGACCTGCACCGCCTGGCTGGCGCCCTGCAGCGCGGCAGCGAACACCCGCTGGCCAAGGCGGTGCTGGCTGCCTGTGCCGAACAAGGGCTGGATGTCCCCGCCGTCACCGGCAGCCAGGCGCTGGCCGGGCGCGGCATCGCCGGCTGGGTGGAAGGCCGCGAGCTGGCCCTTGGCAACCGCCGCCTGCTCGACGAAAGCGCCCTGCCAGCCGGAGACCTGGCTGCCCTGGCCCAAGCCTGGGAAGCCGAAGGGCGCACCCTGTCGTGGTTGGTCGAACGCGGCACGCAGCCCCGTGTGCTGGGCCTGTTCGCCTTTGGTGACAGCCTCAAGCCCGGCGCCGCGCAGGCGATCGAGGCCCTGCATGCACAAGCCATCAGCAGCCACCTGCTGACCGGCGACAACCGCGGCAGCGCCAAGGTGGTGGCTGACGCGCTGGGCATCGACGATGTGCATGCCGAAGTGCTGCCGGCCGACAAGGCGGCAACCGTGGCCGCATTGAAGCGCGATGGCGTGGTCGCCATGGTCGGCGACGGCATCAACGATGCGCCGGCGCTGGCCGCCGCCGATATCGGCATTGCCATGGGCGGCGGCACCGACGTGGCCATGCAGGCCGCCGGCATCACCTTGATGCGCGGTGACCCGCGCCTGGTGCCGGCTGCGTTGGAGATCTGCCGCAAGACCTACGCGAAGATCCGCCAGAACCTGTTCTGGGCGTTCATCTATAACCTCATCGGCATCCCGCTGGCCGCGCTGGGTTACCTCAACCCGGTACTGGCGGGCGCCGCCATGGCCCTGTCCAGCGTCAGCGTGGTGAGCAACGCGTTGTGGCTCAAGGCCTGGAAACCCACCAGCGATACCCAGGAGGCTCCATGAACATCGGCCAGGCCGCCCGCCGCAGCGGGCTCAGCACCAAGATGATCCGGTACTACGAGTCCATCGGCCTGCTCAAGCCCGCCACACGCAGCGACAGCGGCTACCGCCTGTACCAGGCCGAAGACCTGCACAGCCTGGCATTCATCAAGCGCTCCCGCGACCTGGGCTTCTCCCTTGAGGAAGTTGGCAAGCTGCTGACCTTGTGGCAAGACCGCCAGCGTGCCAGCGCCGATGTCAAGGCGCTGGCCCTGCAGCACATCGATGAGCTGAACCGCCGCATCGAGGAACTGGTGAGCCTGCGCGACACCCTCGGGGAGCTGGTTTCCCACTGCCAGGGGGACGACCGCCCGGATTGCCCGATCCTCAAGGACCTGGCAAATGGCGCTGCGGGCGGCTGCTGTCACTGAGGCGCCCCGTGCCTGCAGCAGGCCCCATCGGTTCAAACACGACCGCTAGTCACTCGCCCGCGACTTGATCCAATAAATACGGGGACTTTTCCTACATTAAACCCAGATGCTGCCGATGTAATTGTTACCTGCTTCGAGTAGCGACAATAACAATCCGGGGGCATCGATGAGCATCAAACAAAAACTGACCTGGGCATTCGCGGTCATTGCCGGCTTGCCCATCGTCCTGGTGGCCACCTTGGTGGTCCTCAATCTGCGTGGCGAAGCACGCGACGGCTTCCTGGACGGCAGCAGCCGAGAAATCCGCCAGGTCAGCAACGCGATGAACATCTTCTTCCAGGGCATCAACCAGAACGTCGAGTACATGGCGGCGCAGCCCCTGGTCGCCGCCACCGGCAGCGAACTGAACAAGTACATGAGCGCGACGCCGTCCTACGAACTGGGCGAGCAGGCCAGCAAAGTGCTGGAGTTCATGACCCGCCTGGCCACCTCGCACCCCGCCTATGCCTACCTGTCCTACGGGGTGAGTGACGGTGGTTACGTCGGCTGGCCGGCCGGGCAGAAGTTCGTCAACTACGACCCCCGCACCCGCCCCTGGTACCAGTTGGCCATGGCCAACCCTGGCAAGACCCTGCGCACCGAAGCCTACTACTGGGCGCCCGACGATGCCGTGCTGGTCAGCACCGTGCGTACCGTCGCCAACCAGCTGGGCAACCCCGGCGGCGTGGTCAACGTCGACGTCTCGCTCAAAGGCCTGACCGAGATCGTGCAGCAGATCAAGCTGGGCGAGAGCGGCTACGTGCTGCTGGTGGAAAACAACGGCAACGTGCTGGTCGACCCGCGTGACGCCAAGCACAACTTCAAGCCACTGGCGAGTTTTGGCGACGGCTACGCCGAACTGGCCAAGCATGGCAAAGGGTTGGCTGAAGTGGAGCTTGGTGGCGTGCGCTACATGGCCAACATCTACCCGGATGAACAGCTGGGCTGGACCTTGATCGGCCTGATCGAGCAAAGCGAAGTGATGCAGACCACCACCCGCCTGACCTGGCTGATCGGTATCGTGGCCGTGGTGCTGGCGGCACTGTTCGCCGTGGTCGGTGCAACCTTCGCCAAGCTGATCGTGCGGCCGATCAACAGCGTCACCAGCGGCCTGGAAGACATCGCCCAGGGCGAAGGCGACCTGACCCGCAACCTGGAAATTCGCGGCCGCGACGAAACCGCACAACTGGCCAACTGGTTCAACCAGTTCCTCGGTGCCATTCGCAGCCTCATCCAGCACATCGGGGCTGCAGCCGGCAAGATTCTCAGCACCTCGACCAGCTCCACCCGCGTGTCCAGCGACATGGCCGAAGCGGCGGGCCGCCAGCGCGAAGCCGTGGACATGGTCTCGACCGCTTTCCACGAGATGGTCGCCACTGCCAACGAAGTAGCGCGTTCCTGCAGCCAGGCGGCGCAATCGGCCGACAGCGGCCAGCAGCAGGCCCGGGAAGGCCAGCAGCAGATCGACGCAGCGGTGCACAGTGTCGACCGCCTGAGCCAGGAGATCGAGCAATCGGCGCAGTCGATCCAGCAGCTGGAGCGCGACAGCAACGCTATCCAGTCGATCCTGGGCACCATCCGCTCGATTGCCGAACAGACCAACCTGCTGGCCCTCAACGCCGCCATCGAGGCGGCCCGCGCCGGTGAGCAGGGCCGCGGCTTTGCCGTGGTCGCCGACGAAGTGCGGGCGCTGGCCAAGCGCACCGCCGACTCCACCGCCGAGATCGATGGCCTGCTCGGCAACCTGGCCAGCCGCACCGCCGAAGTGGCCGCTCAGATGCATGCCAGCCTGGAAGTTTCCCAGCAATCGGTAAGCCGCATCGGCATGGCCCGTGACAGCTTCGGGCAGATTCGCGAGTCGGTGGACGTGATCCGCGACATGAACACCCAGATCGCCACGGCGGCCGAGGAACAGCATCAGGTGGCCGAGGACATCAACCGGCACATCAGCCAGATTCACGGGGATGCGCAGCTGGTTGCCGAACTGGCCCATGCAGCCCGGGTGGATTCGGAGAGCCTGGCCGGGCTGTCCAACGAACTGGATGCGCTGGTACGCAGGTTCCGTACCTGATGCAATACCGGTACTGGCTGCTTCGCGGGATCAGCGGCGAAGCAGCCAGTACCGGGGACCTACGATCAGAGTTTCAACTCACCCGGCGTCGCCCCGAACAGCTGCTTGAACGCCGCAATATAGGCCGACGTAGAGTCATAGCCACAGCCCAACGCCGCTGCGGTCACATTCTCCCCCGCCTCCAGCAAGGCCAGCGACGACAGCAGCCGCATGCGCTGGCGCCAGTTACGAAAGCTCAAGCCGGTTTCCCGCTGGAACAGCCGCATCAAGGTCTTTTCCGAACAGCCCAGCTGGCGCGCCCATTGCTGCAAGGTCTGCGGCTGTTCCGGGGCAGCGATCAGGCCGTTGCACAACGCCAGCAACCCCGGATGGCGCGGTAACGGCAGCGAGAAGCCGACCTCGGGTAGCGTGCGCAACTGGTCGAGCAGCACCGCCACCAGCCGCGCTTCGGCGCTGTCGCCTTCCGGGTAATCTGCCGGGAACAGGCAGAACTGCTTGATCAGTTCGCGCGCCAACGGTGTCACCTCCAGCACCCGGCATCGCGCCGGCGCCCACGCGCAGGCGTCACGGCGCACGTACAGGCTGCGCATTTCGGCCTGCATCGAGGTAACCACTTCGTGTTCGGCATCGGCAGGTATCCACACCCCCCACTGCGGCGGGGCGAAGTAGCTGCCTTCTTGGGTATAGACGCCCAGTACACCGCTGATGGCGTAGGAAAATTGCACCCAGTCGTGCTGGTGGCGAGTGGTCCAGGAGCCGGCGCCAAGGCTTTCGGCGCGGGCGTACAAAGGCCTGGGCAGGCGGGCCAGCGCCGGGATGGCGCGGGGTTGTCCGATGGTCGGCATGGCGGTTTCTTGTAGTTCTGAGCAGACAAGCCTAACAGCCGGGACAGCTGATCGGTCAACGTGTAGGAGCGGCCTTGTGTCGCGATAGGGCTGCAAGGCAGCCCCAGGGTTTCAGCGCAGACGCACAAATTGCTGGGGCTGCTTTGCAGCCCTATCGCGACACAAGGCCGCTCCTACAGGGCTTGGTTTCAGCGCTCGACGATGACAGTCACCCCCTGCCCACCCGCCGCGCAGATCGAAATCAACCCACGCCCCCGCCCGGCCTGAGCCAACAGCTTCGCCAGGTTGGCCAGGATCCGCCCGCCGGTCGCCGCGAACGGGTGTCCGGCCGCCAGCGAACTGCCCTTGACGTTGAGCTTGCTGCGGTCGATTGCCCCAAGCGGCGCCTCCAGCCCCAGCCGCTGGCGGCAGTAGTCGGCATCCTCCCAGGCCTTGAGCGTACACAGCACCTGGGCGGCAAAGGCTTCGTGAATCTCGTAGTAGTCAAAATCCTGCAAGCTCAACCCATTACGCGCCAGCAGCCGCGGTACCGCATACACCGGCGCCATCAACAGCCCTTCGCGGCCAGTGACGAAATCCACCGCCGCCGTTTCACCATCGACCAGATACGCCAGCACCGACAGCCCTTGCTGCGCCGCCCACTCCTCAGTGCCCAACAGCACCAGCGAAGCACCGTCGGTGAGCGGTGTGGAGTTACCGGCCGTCAGCGTGCCCTGGCCGCTGCGGTCGAAGGCTGGCTTGAGCCGGGCCAGTTGCTCCAGGGTCAGGTCAGGGCGCAGGTTGTTGTCGCGGGTCAGCGCCAGGAACGGCGTCAGCAGGTCATCCTGCCAGCCTTCGGCGTAGGCAGCGGCCAGCCGCTGGTGGCTTAGCAGTGCCAGCTGGTCCTGCTCGGCACGCTCGCTGTGCCAGGCCTGGGCCATGCGTTCGCAGTGCTCGCCCATCGACAAGCCGGTACGCGGCTCGCCATTGCGCGGCAACTCGGGTTTCAGGTGGTGGGGGCGCAGCTTCAGCAGCGGCTTGAGCCGTTCGCCCAGGCTTTTGCCACGGTTGGCCTGCAGCAGGATGTAGCGCAAGCCTTCATTTACCGCAATCGGTGCATCGGAGGTGGTGTCCACGCCACCGGCAATGCCGCAGTCGATCTGCCCCAGGGCAATCTTGTTGGCCACCAGCAGCGCCGCCTCCAGCCCGGTGCCACAGGCTTGCTGAATGTCATAGGCCGGGGTTTGCGGCGACAGGCGCGAACCCAGCACGCATTCACGGGTCAGGTTCATGTCACGCGAGTGCTTGAGCACCGTACCGGCGACCACTTCGCCCATGCGCAAGCCATGCAGGCGATAACGTTCGATCAGCCCCTCGAGCGTGGCAGTGAGCATCGCCTGGTTGCTGGCGGTGGCATAGGCACCATTGGAGCGGGCGAAGGGAATTCGGTTGCCGCCCAGGATCGCGACCCGGCGAGGTGAACGCATGCGTTGGTTCCTCCTGAAACAATTTGATCCGTACAGCCTAGGTGTTTTTAGCGCATTCGAACGACCTTGCTACAAACTTGGTCCACACTTTCAAGCTTGCCTTCCGGGAGACCACTCATGAGCGATCGCTACCTCGGCTTTGCCAACTCCACCCTCGGCCGCCGGCTTGTGGATGCCCTTGGCCTGCCACACCCGGCTCCGCTGGAGCGCTGGCAGGCCGGCCGCCTGCGCCCGGTGGAGGGCGCCCTGGTGCTGGGTGGCGGGCCGCTGGCAAGCCAGGTCGAAGCCCTCGCCCCGCGCCTTACCGACACGCTTTACCGCTTCAATACCGACAACCTCCAGGCCGAGCCGTGGGTGGCCGGCCTGGGGCCGAAAATCAAGGCCGTGGTGTTCGATGCCACGCATTTGTCCGACAGCGACGCGTTGAAGCAGTTGCGCGAATTCTTCCAGCCGTTGCTGCGCAGCCTGGCACCGTGCGCCCACGTGGTGCTGCTGGGGCGCGCCCCGGAAAGCCTCGCTGACCCGCTGGCGAGCATTGCGCAACGGGCCCTGGAGGGCTTCAGCCGCTCGCTGGCCAAGGAACTGCGCAATGGCGCGACCGCGCAGCTGCTGTATGTCGCCCCCGGCGCAGACAGCCAGCTGGAGGGCGCATTGCGTTTCTTCCTGTCGCCGAAAAGCGCCTTCGTTTCCGGCCAGGTGCTGCGCCTGGAAGCCTGCGCCAGCCAGGTCGAGGACTGGACCCGGCCACTGGCGGGCCGCCGCGCCCTGGTCACCGGCGCCGCACGCGGCATCGGCGCTGCGATTGCCGAAACCCTGGCGCGGGATGGCGCCGACGTGTTGTTGCTGGACGTGCCGCAGGCCAGCCAGGACCTCGACGCCCTGGCCGCGCGCCTGGGTGGCAAGGCGCTGGCGCTGGATATCTGCGCGGGCGACGCGGCCAGCCGCTTGCTCGCAGCGCTGCCGGAGGGCATCGACATCGTGGTGCACAATGCCGGTATCACCCGCGACAAGACCCTGGCCAACATGACCCCGGAATACTGGGATGCGGTGCTGGCGGTAAACCTCAAGGCGCCGCAGGTACTGACCCAGGCGCTGCTTGACCACGGCGCCCTCGGTGACAATGCGCGGATCACCTTGCTGGCCTCGGTCAGCGGCATCGCCGGCAACCGCGGGCAGGCCAACTATGCCGCCAGCAAGGCTGGTTTGATCGGCCTGGCCCAGGCCTGGGCGCCACGCCTTGCCGAGCGTGGCGGCAGCATCAATGCCGTGGCCCCCGGGTTCATCGAAACCCACATGACCGCCGTCATGCCCATGGGCCTGCGCGAGGCCGGGCGACGCTTGAGTTCGCTGGGCCAGGGCGGGCGCCCGCAGGACGTCGCCGAAGCCATCGC
Source organism: Pseudomonas anuradhapurensis (assembly GCF_014269225.2). NCBI lineage: Bacteria > Pseudomonadati > Pseudomonadota > Gammaproteobacteria > Pseudomonadales > Pseudomonadaceae > Pseudomonas > Pseudomonas anuradhapurensis. The sequence goes on along the minus strand of NZ_CP077097.1, from coordinate 675,225 downwards.
CTGGCTCAGCCAGCCCGGCTCCGGGGCGATCAACGGCCAGGTGCTGCGCGTTTGCGGCCAGGCCTTGATGGGAGCGTGAACATGAGCCGACACTGGCACGACCTGCACAGCCCGGCTTCGCGCGCCAGCCTGTACCTGCGCGCAGCCAGCAAGCGCAAGATCAGCGGTGACCGCCTGCCGGGCGATGGCCTGCGTTGCCTCATCGGCGTCCAGCCGGGCAACCTGGCAGCCTATCGGCGGCTGTGCCATTTCACCGACGATGGCCGCCTGCCGGCTACTTACCCGCACGTGATGGCGTTCACCTTGCAGTTGCAATTGATGACCGCCGACGATTTCCCCTTCCCCCTGCTGGGCCTGGTGCACCTGCACAACCGCATCGAAGTGCTACGCCCGCTCGGCGCTGTCGAAGGGCTGCGCTTTGCGGTGTATACGGACAACCTGCAAGCGCACGCCAAGGGCGGCACCTTCGACCTGGTCAGCGAAGCCGAAGACGGCATCGGCCTGCTCTGGCGCGAGACCAGCCGCATGCTGGTGCGCGGGCTGAAGCTGGATGGCGCGGCGGACGAGCCGGCCGAAGAGCAACCGGCGGCATTGCCGGAGGCGACCCGCTGGTACGCCGACAGCGATATTGGCCGGCGTTATGCCAAGGTCTGCGGGGATTACAACCCGATCCACCTCAGCGCCGCCAGTGCCCGGCTGTTCGGCTTCCCCACCGCCATCGCCCATGGCATGTGGAGCAAGGCCATGGCCCTGGCAGCGTTGCGTGGCCACCTGCCGCACAGTGGTTATGCCTTCGAGGTGGGTTTCCGCAAGCCGGTGCGGTTGCCGTCGGAGGTGCTGCTCAGTGCCAGTGAGGCAGGGCCGCAGGGAACGCTGCGGCTGGACGGGCATGGCGGCGTGCTGCATATGGTCGGGCGTTGGGAGCCCTTGTAGGCGCGGCCTTGTGTCGCGCCTACATGAACCCCGCCTGCCGTGGCGGAACACGCTTGCTTTGCATCGGGCCTGCGCTGAAGCTATGCAGCATTAGGAGACCCCGATGAACCTGCAAGAACTCACCCAACGCCTGCACCAAATCCGCGACAACAACGACTGGCGCGGCTTCCATAGCCCGAAGAACCTGGCCATGGCCGCCAGCGTCGAAATGGCCGAGCTGGTGGAAATCTTTCAGTGGCTGAGCGAAGACCAATCGCGCCAGCTGCCCGCCGACAAGCTGGCCCATGCCGGCCAGGAAATCGGTGACGTAGTGCTCTACCTGCTGCTGTTGTGCAGCGAACTTGGCCTGGACATGGACCAGGTGGTGCGGGCCAAGCTGGCCGACAGCGAGAGGCGCTTCGCCCGATGAACGACCGTCATTTCGATGAGCTGGCCACCCGCTTTGCCGAGAAGATCTATGGCGGCGCCAAGGGCGCGATCCGCCTGGCCGTGCTCCAGGCCGACCTGGCCGAAGCCTTGCCCGACCGCCCCCTGCGCATTCTCGATATTGGCGCCGGGTTGGGCCACATGGCCTTGTGGCTGGCACAACGTGGCCACCAGCTGACCCTGGCCGAGCCCGCCGCGCCGATGCTCGATGGCGCCCGGGCACGCTTCGCCGAAGCGGGCCAGCCGGCCACCTTCATCCAGGCCCCGTGGCAAGACCTGCTTGGCCAGCTCACCGAACGCTATGACCTGGTGCTGTGCCACGCTGTGCTCGAATGGCTGGCCGAACCGGAAAGCATCCTGCCTGTGCTGCATCAGCTCACCGCCCCTTCCGGGTGGCTGTCGCTGGCTTTCTACAACCGTGACGCACTGGTCTATCGCAACCTGCTCAAGGGCCATTTCCGCAAGTTGCGCAGCAACCGGCTGGAAGGCGAAAAGCAGAGCCTCACGCCACAAAAACCACTTGATCCGCGCCAACTCAGGGCGCAACTTGAGCCTATGTGGCAGGTTGAAAGCGAAAGTGGCGTGCGCGTGTTCCATGACTACATGCCCAAGGAATTCCAAGGCAAGGCCGAGCTGCTCGACCTGCTGGAAATGGAACTGGCCTACCGTCGCCACCCCAGTTTCGCCGGGCTCGGCCGCTACCTGCACTGGGTCTGCCGCCCCCGCTGACTCATCCGTCGGAGGACTACATGCCGTACCGTCTGTTGTGCCTGGCGCTGCTGCCGCTTGCCCTGGCTGGCTGCCAGGGCAGCAACCCGTACGTGGCCAGCAGCCGCCCGTTGCCCCCCGCCCCTGCCCAGGCGGCGACCACCTTCGATGCCAGTGCCTACCCGGCGCCCACGCGAGACTACGGGCACTACCGCAGCTGGAGCTGGCGCAACGGCCAGTTGCCCAGCGGCTCGGCGAATACCGACCCGGCGCAACTGGCCGATGCCGTCAGCGGTGCCCTCGACCAGCACGGCCTGCGCCCGGCCCACAGTGGCCCCGGCGACCTGCTGGTGAGCGCCGACATACGCCTGGAAAAGCGCTTGCGCCAAGTGCGTGACTACGACACCTACGACCCCTATTACGGCCCCTACCCCTACGGCGGTATCGGCTATGGCGGCTACCGCAATGGTTATGGGGGCTATGCCAATGTGCCTGTCGTACGTACCTACGAAGTGCAGGTGATGGTGGTCCGCATCGACCTGTACGACGCCCGCAGCGGCCAGCCGGTGTGGAGCGCCAGCGCCGAAAGCGGCAGTGACAGGGACTCGCCGCGAGAACGCGAAAGTGCCGTGCGCGACTCGGTATACAAGGCGCTCAGCGGCTATCCTCCCAGTTAGTGCCTAACGGAGAACCATCATGTTGCGCCGCCTCGTTCTACTGTCATTCGCGTTGTTGCTGGCCGCCTGCTCCAGCAATAACGTCCAGCAGGATTTCGACGCCAGCCGCGATTTTGCCGCCTACCGCAGCTGGGCCTGGCAGGAACCGGGCCTGCAATACCGCCCGGACGACCCACGGATCAAGAGCGACCTGACCGAACAACGCATTCGCCAGGCGGTCGCCGACCAGCTCGACCAACGCGGCCTGCGCCCGGCCCAGGGCGGCGCACGGCCGGACCTGACCGTGCGCACCTACCTGATCGTCGAGCAGCGCCAGCAACAGATCACCACCAACTACGGCGGTGGCTGGGGCGGATACTGGGGTGGCTACTGGGGCGGCCCGATGTACAACGAAACCCGCAGTGTCGACTACAAGGTCGCCACCATTCAGATCGACCTGTTCGACGGGCGTGATGGCAAGCTGGTATGGCGCGGCAGTGCCGAGCAGATCATGAACAACTACCCGCCAAGCCCGGAAGAACGCAACAGCGCAATCCAGAACACCGTGGCCAAGGTGCTGGGCAATTATCCGCCTGGCAGCCGGAAGTGATGTCCTGCAGGAGCGGGCAAGCCTGTTCCTGCAGGTCTATCTTCACTTAAGGAAACCTGACTGACCGGGTAGATGTGTTCAACCTTTGGAAGGCGCCCCGCCCATGCAAAGCATTGTTCTCCTGCTGTGGCTTGCCTTGTGCTCCGAACAGGACGTGCGTCAACGCCAGATCTCCAACCTGCTGACACTGGGCGTGGCGACCTGCGCCCTGGTCTGGCTGTTCGCCACCGGGCGCAGCTGGATCGGCGCCGATGCCAGCGATGCCGGCTGGGCACTGGCCATCGTCATGTTGCTGACCCTGCCCGGCTACATGCTCGGCCGTTTCGGCGCCGATGATGTCAAGCTGATGGGCGCCCTGGCCCTGGCCACCAGCCCGCACTATGTGCTCGGCACCTTCATCGGCGCCGGCGTCAGCGTGCTGGTGTGGCTACTCACCCGCCGACGCCTGTGGACCTTGCTCAACCCCAAGGTGAAAAAGCGTTTGCAGGCCCTTACCGAGGAAATGGGCGACAAGCAGGCATTCGTCCCCTATGTACTCAGCGGTTTTCTTTTGACCGCTGTATGGATCCAATGAACGATCCCTTGGTCCGATACCTGTACATAACTTGTACAAAGCCGCTCCCCGCGACTATTTTTACTTGCCACAGCGTCTGGCTCGGGAGCAGGACTGCATAAGAACAGGGAGTCGATCGTGTCCAAAGCATTCAGCCAAGTGAAAATCCTGGTGGTGGATGACCAAGCCGTAATCGTCGAGCAACTCTGTGAGTTCCTCGGGGCCCAGGGTTATCAATGCCTGCCAGCCCATTGCACTGACGAAGCCATCGACCGTTACCAGGCCGACGAGGCCATCGGCCTGGTCATCTGTGACCTGAGCATGCCCGGGCGAGATGGTATCGAGCTGGTCCGCGCGTTGAAGGCACTGGGTGACCAGCGTATTTTCGAGGCCATCCTGCTGACCGGGCGTGCCGAGAAGCAGGACGTTATTCGCGCATTGCGTGAAGGCTTTGCCGATTACTACCAGAAGCCCATGGACCTCGATGAACTGCTGGAAGGGGTGCGTCGGCAGGAACAGGTGGTACTGGAGCGCCAACGCAATATCCGCGACCTGGGCGGGCTGAACCAACGTTTGCAGGAGTTGGCCGAGTCCGTGGACGAGCTGTATCGGGACCTGGAAAAAGCCCGCGGCCAAGGTGTGCATCGGCGTGCCAACGATGCCGAAGACGCTGAAAGCGAGCTGCCTGCTGCGTTCGAGAAGCTATCACCGCGCCAGCTGGAAGTGGCGCGGCTGGTGAGCACCGGCAAGACCAATTACCAGATCGCCTGCGAGCTGGGCATTACCGAAAATACCGTGAAGCTGTATGTGTCACAGGTATTGCGCCTGACCCACATGCACAACCGCACCCAACTGGCCTTGGCGCTGACGCCCAGTTCATCGCCGATACAGCAGCGCTTCACCCGCCATTGAAGCAACCGCTATTCGCTGATCTGGAACGCCACCCGCGCCGTCTCGCCGCTTTCATCCAGCGCGCTGATTTCGGCCTGACCGACCTGCTGGAAGCGGACCAGCAAGCTGTCCTGCCCCTGGGTCTCGCCCAACGGCTGGCCGTTGAGGAACCACCAACGCCGGCCGCCGCCACCCAGCGCTGACACATGCAGCTGCAACGGCTCGCTGCTGGTCGCCGGACGACGCAGGTTGTCGCCCGGGCGCACGCCCACGATCGATAGCGGCGGCGCACTGGCCGGCACCTGCGGCGGGCACACCGGGTCGATGGCCGGCAGGCGCGCCGCCCGCCGCTCGACACGAGGTAGCCAAGGCTCCAGCGGGGCCGGCCACAACGCGATGTCGCGCGCCTTGGCGCCGGGGCAGCTACCATCGACGCGGAGCCCTTGGTCGTTGACCCACACGCTTTCACGCAGGCCCAGGCCGAGCGGCTGGTCGGCCGCCTGCAGGGTGGGCGGTGTAGTGCCGTCCAACGTCCAGGCGAAACGCTGACGCCGGCAATTCGGGTCCTGCTTGTGCAATGGCTGGCCCAGCGGCCAACAGATCGCTGCCACGCCAACATTCGCCGGTACCCGTTCGACCGGCACACTGATGCCACGTTGGCTGTCGCGGTTGCTCAACAGGTCGTGCACCTGCAGCATCAGCGGCGCCGCCGAAGCCAGGCCGAACTGCCCGGGCACCGGCGTACCGTCGGGGCGGCCGATCCACACACCGATCAGGTAGCGTGGCCCCACGCCAATCGACCAGGCGTCACGAAAGCCGTAACTGGTGCCAGTCTTCCAGGCCAGTTGCGGGCGTTGCACCAACTCGGCATGCGGGTCGCGGTCGGGGCGCGCCTGCCCGCTGAGGATACGCCGGATGATCCAGGCCGCCCCGGGCGACAGCAGGCGGCGTTCCAGCAACGGGTCCTGCGGTTGCAGGCGCACCCGTGCACTGTTGCCACCCCGTGCCAGCGCCGCATAGCCACCCACCAGGTCTTCCAGGCGGCTGCCCGCGCCGCCCAGGATCAACGACAGGTTGGGCTCGGCCAGGGGCGGCAAGGTCAGCGGCATGCCAGCCATGCGCAACTGCGCGGCAAAGCGTTTCGGGCCGTAGGCTTCCAGCAACTGCACTGCCGGCAGGTTGAGCGAAAGCGCCAAAGCCGAACTGGCCGACACCGGCCCGCTGAAGCCCATGGAGAAGTTGCCGGGGCGGTAGTCGCCATAGCGCCGCGGTACGTCCTGCAGCAACGACTCGGAATGGATCAGGCCGTCGTCCAAGGCCATGCCGTAGAGAAACGGCTTGAGCGTGGAACCTGGCGAGCGCAGCGAGCGCACCATGTCGACATGCCCGAAGCGGCGCTCGTCGGCGAGGTCGATCGACCCCAGGTAGGCGCGCACCGCCATGGTCTGCGCCTCGACCACCAGGATGGCGGCGGAGGTCCGCTCCGGCAGCCGTGCTCGCCAGCCCAGCAGCAGGTCTTCGAGGCGCCGCTGCAAGGCGGCGTCGAGCGTGGTGCGGATCAGCGGCGGGCTGTCGGCGCTGTTCAGGCGCCGCGCCAGCAGCGGCGCCAGGGCAGGTTCCTGGCGTGGCGCCAGCACCAGCGGCTCTTCAGTTGCCTCGCGGATTTGCCGCTCCGGCCATACCTGGTATTCGGCCAGGCGTTGCAGCACCTTGTCACGGGCGCGCTGGGCGCGTTCGGGGTGGCGATCCGGGCGCAGCCGGCTGGGTGCCTGCGGCAGCACCGCCAGCAGCGCCGCTTCGGCCGGGGTCAGGTGCATGGGCGACTTGCCCAGGTAGGCCCAGCTGGCAGCGGCAACACCCTGCAGGGTGCCACCGAAAGGCGCACGGTCCAGGTAGATCTGCAGGATCTCGCGTTTCGACAGATGCCACTCCAGCTGCGCGGTACGCCACAACTGCCGCAGCTTGCCGGCCAGGGTGCGGTCATGCGGGTCGAGCAGGCGTGCCACCTGCATCGACAGCGTACTGCCGCCCGACACCACCCGCCCGCCGCGCAGGTTGAGCCAGGCGGCGCGGGCCAGGGCCAGTGGGTTGACCCCAGGGTGGCGGTAGAACCAGCGGTCCTCGTAGGTCAGCAGCGCCTGCAGGTACAACGGCGACACCTCGTCGGGGCTGACCGGGTACCGCCACACGCCATCGGCATCGGCAAAGCGCCACAACGGCGTGCCGTCCTCGGCCAGCACCACCCGCGCCAGGTCATCGCCAGGCATGGGCAGCGGCCACAGGCGGTCGGCCAGCCACAACAGACCGAGCACCACCAGCATGCCAGGCACGGCAATGCGCAACAGCCGGCGCGCACGGCTACGCAGCCGCGTTAAGCTTGGCATCGGGAACCGACCTGGCCAGGTGATGGCCAAAGGCTGGGGAACGGTAACCTCGCCGATTCGTTCATCAGGAAGCAACTATGCATGTAGAAGGTTTTTTCGAGTGGCTGGGCCAGGCATTGGGCTCGTTGATCCGCTTCATCGTCGACATATTCAGCGGGTTGTTCAATCTGCTGGCCAACGCCGGTGGCAATTTCATCGATGGCCTGGCACGCACCTTGGGCATGGACACCTCATTGCTCAGCATCCTGGCCCTGATCATCGGGCTGATGCTGCTGTATTCGGCCATCCGTGCGTTCATGCGCGCCTCGATCATCCTCGGGATCATCTGGCTGATGCTGGGGTTGTGGGTGATGAGCTGGGTGATTCACTGACTGATGCGGCGATCGTGTAGGAGCGGCCTTGCGTCGCGATCGGGCGCGCAGCGGCCGCAAAACCTGGCGACGCGGTCTACCCGCCGTTCCGCGTACCCAGGCAATGGGGCCGCGTTGCGGCCCTTTCGCGACACAAGGCCGCTCCTACACCAGACCGCATCGCCCTAGCGGGCTCTGACGGTCATTTCCCCTTGCCCATCGCCCACGGCCTGCAGGTTGGGCCGGTACATCGACTCGACCTGCGGCGCTGGCACACGGTAGGTGCCCGGGGTTACCGCCCGCGCCAGGTACAGCAGGTGGGTGGTGCCGTAGCCGTCGAGCTTGAGCGCGGCGACGTAACGGTCGTCACGGTACTCCTGGTGCACCAGGCTGGCGTTCTGCATGGAATCGCGCCATTCCTTCACCGCGCTGCTGGCGTTGTCCAGGCTGGCGGCACTTTGTGCCAGGTTCTGGTTTTCCAGCTCCAGGCCCGCCGGCAGCAGATCCACTACCAACGCGTCCGGCACCGGGTTTTCCGCCTTGAGCGCCAGGTGCACCAGCACCAAGTCGCCACTGCGCAGGCTGTGCAGGTCCAGCGGCTGGCCATTCATGCCCAGGTACTCACGGCGGATCTGCATGCCGTTGCCACCCGCTGGCTGTGCCTGGCGTGGGTAACCCGACAAGGTCAGCTGCTGGTACAGCGTCTCGCTGCCCTGGTTCTGCACACTCAGCGGCGAGGCCAGCAGTGGGCCTTCCAGCTTCATGCCGGACTCGGCATTGTTGAACTCACGTACCTCACCGGCGCTGTCCAGGCGTGCCTGCCACTGGCCTTCCGGCTTGCCCAGCAGGCCACGGCCAGCCAGGAACAGCGCATTGCGTTCCTGGGTCGACAACCAGCGGTTGGCTGCCAGCTCGTCCGACAAGGCGAACAGGCGCTGGTCGACCTTGCTGCTGGCCATGTCGTTCTCCTGCAGTAGTGCCAGGATCAGCGCCTGGTCTCGCAGCGAACTGCCGTAATCAGCCATCCAGCCTTTGCTGCGGCTGATGGCCAGGCCAGCCTGCAAGGCTTGGTTGGCGCGTGGCTTGTCGCCCATCTTGTCCAGTGCCACCGCCAGCTGCACCAGTGGCAGGCCGGAACGGGCGTCGGCGCGGCGTTCGAACAGGCCACGCAGGGCGCCCAACGGTGCCTGCTGGCTGCGCGCCAACACCAATGCGGCGTAGGCCTGTACGGCAAAGCGGGTGTGCTCGGCGTTGTCGCTGTAGTCGACTTCGATCAGGTTGCGCTCCTGCACATAACGCAGCAAGCGCTCGCTGGCCTTCTTCAGTGCTTCGGCCGGCACGCCGTAGCCCTGGTCACGGGCACGCAGCAAGAAGTCGGTGACATAGGCGGTCAGCCAGTACTCTTCTTCGCTGTCCGAGCTCCACAGGCCGAAGCTGCCGTTGTAGCGCTGCATGCCCAGCAGGTGCTCGATGCCCATTTCGATCTTGCGCTTGCGCACATCCGCCGGTTCGCCCTTGATGCCCAGGCGCTTGAGGCTGTCGGCATCCGCGTACAGCGACGGGTACAGGCCACTGGTGGTCTGCTCCAGGCACCCGTAAGGGTAGGCCTCGAGGGCGCGGATCTGCTCGCCCAGGTTCAGCGGCGGCCGGCTCGACAAGGCCAGGGTGGCTTCCAGGCCGGCAGGCTCGAAGGCGGCCAGGTCTGCTTCAGGCAGGGTCCACGGCTGATCCTTCAAGGCCACGCGGTAATGCTTGAGCATGGCCGGGTAGGCCGGGCGCACGCCCAGGGTCCAGTCACGTTCGAACGCCCTGCTCGGCTCGTTCGGTAGCTGCAGGCCGGTGACCCGCACACGCACCTTGCCCTGGCCCAGGCCACCCTGGGCCTGTACCGGGATCATCAGCGTCGAACGCTGGCCCTCAGCCAGGTTGACGTTCTGCTGGGCGCTGGCCGCCAGGCTCAGCTGGCCTTCGGTGCTGATTTCAACGTTCAGCTGCTGGGCGCGGCCGGACAGGTTGGCCAGGTCCAGCGCCAGGCTGGTGCGGTCGCCACCGGCGAGGAAGCGCGGCGCCGACAGCTCGGCAATCAGTGGCGCGGCGACTACCGTCTTGCCTTCGGCCATGCCGAAGTGCTCATCGGTCCAGGCCTGGGCCATCAGCCGCAGTTCGCCGTTGAAATCGGGGATATCGACCGTGGCCTGGCCCTCGCCCTTGGCGTCCAGGGTCACCGGCAGGCTCTGCTGGGCAACGATGGTCACGGTGGTGTTGGGGCGCTTGCCACCCTTGGCCATCGCCGCGTCACCGCCGAATGCCAGGCTGGCCAGGCGGCCCTGGCCGGCTTCGATCAGCTGGCCGTAGATATCCAGCTGGTCGGCACCATAGGCCTTGCGCCCGAACAGGCTGGCGAACGGGTCGGGGGTTTTGAAGTCGGTGATGTTGAGGATACCCACGTCCACCGCCGACAACAGCACATGCACCTGCTTGGGGATACTGCCATCGGCATTGGCGGCCTTGACCTTGACTGTCAGCGGCTGTTTCGGGCGCATCTTTTCCGGTGCCTGCAGGCTCACCGCCAGTTTGCGCTCGGCACGGTCCAGCGGCAGGTGCAGCACGCCCACCGCGCGTTTCGGCGTGGCATTGGCCTTGCGCTCACCGGGGCGGATCACCAGTGCGCTGATGTACAGGTCATGGCGGGCCCACTTCTCGTCCAGCTCCACATCGAAGGTCTTGCCTTCGGCGGGCACGTCGATCTCCTGCCACCACAGCGGGCCGTCGCTGGATTCGATCATCAGGTAGCCGCTGCCGGCCGCCGGTGGGGTAACGGTGACCTTGGCGGTAGCGCCGTCGGCATAGGATGGCTTGTCCAGCGCCAGCTTGACCTGGTCCGGGCGCACCGCGCCGCCTTCGGCGTTGTCCTGGGCACGGTAGCCAGCCCAGAAACGCTCGCTGGACACCAGGCCGGTCTGCGGGTCTTCCACCTCGACGCGGTACGGGCCCCATTCAACCGGGAAGCTCAGCTTGGCGGTGGAGCCGGCCTTGACGCTGATGGTCTCCTCGCTCTGGGTGAGGAACTTCTCGTTGTAGGCGTAGCTCCAGCCATCGCTCTGCGAGTAGTTCCAGTAATAGTCGCGGCGCTCGCGGATCAAGCGCACCTTGAGGTCTTCGGCGGCCAACTTGTTGCCGTCGCGGTCGGCTACCAGGAACTCGAATTCCACCGGCGCGTCGCTGTCGGTTTCCTCACCGTCAAACAGGCCACGCAGGCCTGGCAGACGCTCAGCCGGCCAGATGGGTTGTTCCAGGCGCCGGGTAATCGGCCGACCACCCGACTCCTGCAGGCTGGCCTGCACGGTCAGTTGCAGCGGCGAACGGGCTTCAGCCCAACGGCTCTCGATTTCGACCACGGCCTTGCCGGCCTGGTCGAGGGTCACTTCGTCCAGCTCCAGGTCCTGGTTCAGCTCGGTTTCGGTGACCGAACCGAACTGGTAGCCGGGCAGCGCGGGGACCGCCTCGCGCAGCGGGCGCACATAAGCCTGGCCGCTCAGGCGATTGCCGGCTGCCGGGGCGCCGTAGAGGTAACGGCCATTGACCCGGATGCGCGCATTCTCGTCAGGCGACAGCGGGGTGCTGCTGCCCTTGAGCTCCAGCGCCAGGCGCTCGGGCAGGAAGTCTTCGACAAGGAATTCATACACCTGCTTGCGCCCGCCGCCGAGGTCCAGCAGCAGTTGCCAGCGGCCGGTCGGGGCCTCGGTAGCCAGTTGCAGCTGGTACTGGTAAAGGCCATTGCTGTCGGCCTCCCAGACGAACTTGCGGCTGACCTGTTCATCGGGTCGGCGCACTTCCACGCTGACTGGCTGGGCTTTGACCGGCTTGCCGTCCTGGTCGCGCAGCAGGCCGTTGAGCAGCACGGTTTCGCCTGGGCGGTACAGGTCGCGCGGGCCGAAGATGAAGAACTGCAGCGGGTTGGCCTGGGGCCCGGTGATATCGAACTCGGCCAGGTCCAGCGCTGCGCTGTTCAGGCGCAGCAGGGTGGTGTGCACGCCCTGGGTGGCGATCAGGGTGTCAGCCTTGGGCGTGATCGGCAGTTGGGCATGGCCATCGCCATCGGTGCTGGCCTGGGCCAGCAGCTTGCCCTTGTCGTCGTGGATTTCCAGGTTGACCCCGCTCATCGCCTTGCCGCCTTCCAGGGCCTGGGCGAATACATCGAGGCGGTCGCGGTAACGGTGCGCGGATACGCCGATATCGCTGAGGGTGAACAACGTCGCCGGTTGCGAGTAGTCGTAGGTCCCCGAGGCACGCATCACCGCCAGGTACACGCCTGGCTCCTGCAGCGGCTTGATGCCGGCGATCGGCAGCAGCACGGTCTCGCGGGTGTTACGCGCGGGGTTGAGGTCGAAGCGGCCGCTGTAGACCAGTTCGGCCATGTCCAGGGTTTCCTTGGACTGGTAGTAGTACAGGCTGCTGTTGCGTCCCCAGTTGGCGAGGAAGGTCGAGAGCATTTCCGGTTTTACCCGGAAGAACTCGACATCGACCTTGTCGACATTCAGGGCGATCACCGGCAGGCCTTCGGCCAGGCGGGTCGGCAGCAGCGAACCGCGGCTGGCGAAGCCGATGGTCGGCTGCATGTCGCGGGTTTCCAGGCGGGTGATCGACTCTTCTTCCAGTTGCTTGCCGTTGACGGCCAGCAGGCCTTTGTCGACGGTCAGCACCAGCTTGCGCTGTGGCTCGAGGTGACGCAGGCGCAGCTCCATCTGGTTGTCGGAGAGTTCCCAGGCGCCATCGAGCTTACCTTTGACGGTATCGACCAGATGCACCTTGGTGGCCAAGTCCTGCTTGGCATCCAGCGGCGCGGAGAAACTGATCGACAATGTGGCAGCGCCATCGAGCTGCACTTCGGAAACATCCAGCACCGTGAGCTCGCGGCCCTCGTAGCGCTTGGCGAGCTTGGCCGGGTCTTCGCGCTGGGCTGCCGGGGCAGCGGCAGGCGCGCTGGCCGCCGGTTTTTCGGCCGGTACAGGTTTGTCCGGTGTCGAAGAGTCACAGGCACTGAGCAAAGCCAGCGCACAGGCCAGCAACAATCCTTTGTTGAACATGGAGTAGAAACTCTTTGGCAGGGTGTACGTGAGGGCAGCAACTATAGCGCAAACGCAGGCGCAGTACCCGATGTTGCGTGCGAGGTGTGACCAGAGTCGCGCGAATAGGTGGCCCGGCCGTTACACTGTGGCCATCGTTGAAGCGGACCCTGATCAGGCAAGGATTCCAATGTCGCAACTGGCCACCGACTGGCAGCATCGTCCCACCCACAGCAAGGTCTGGGCGCTGGCTGCGCCGATGATCCTCTCGAATATTTCCGTGCCGCTGGTCGCCCTGGTCGACAGCACCGTCATCGGCCACCTGCCCCATGCCCACCAGCTTGGCGCCGTGGCCGTGGGCGCCACGCTGTTCACCTTCATGGTCGGCCTGATGGGGTTCCTGCGCATGGGTTCCACCGGCTTCGCCGCCCAGGCCGCCGGGCGTGCCGACGGCGCGGCGCTGCGCCAGGTGCTGGTGCAGGGCCTGCTACTGGCGGTGGCCTTTGCCCTGCTGATCGGCCTGCTCGCCCTGCCCTTCAGCCAGCTGGCGCTGCACGCCATGCAGCCAAGCGAGGCGTTGCAGCAATCCACCGAAGACTTCTTCCACACCCGCTTGCTCGGCCTGCCGGCAGCGCTGGCCAGTTATGCGCTGGTCGGCTGGTTCCTCGGCACCCAGAACGCGCGGGCGCCGCTAGCGATTCTGCTGACCACCAACCTGCTGAACATCGCTCTCAACCTGTGGTTCGTGCTGGGCCTGAACTGGGGCGTGCTGGGCTCGGCACGGGCCTCGGTGATCGCCGAATGGAGCGCCGCGTTGCTCGGCCTTGCCCTGACCCGCCCGGCCCTGCGCGCCTACCCGGGGCAGATCGTGTGGTCAACGCTCAAACGCTGGCAGGCCTGGCGCCCGCTGCTGGCGGTGAACCGCGACATCTTTCTGCGCAGCCTGGCGCTGCAGATGGTGTTTCTGCTGATCACCGTGCAGGGTGCGCGCCTGGGTGAAGCCACGGTGGCGGCCAATGCCCTGCTGCTCAACGGGCTGCTGCTCACCGCTTACGCCCTCGATGGCCTGGCGCACGCCGTGGAGGCGCTGTGCGGGCATGCCATCGGTGCACGGGACCGGGATACCTTGCGCCGCTCGCTGGTCGTGGCCTGTGGTTGGTCGTTGATCATCAGCCTGGGGTTTGCCGGTGTGTTCCTGCTGGGCGGGCACCTGTTCATCGACCTGCAGACCAATATTGATAGCGTGCGGGCGGCGGCTTATCCGTACCTGCCATACCTGGCATTGCTGCCGTTGATTGCGGTGTGGAGTTATCTGCTGGACGGGTTGTTCATTGGTGCAACCCGGGCGCGGGAGATGCGCAATGCGATGTTGCTTTCGGTGCTGATTGCTTTGCCCCTGGGTGTTCTCATGGGAGGGTTCGGCAACCATGGATTGTGGTTGGCGTTCCTCGGGTTCATGGGGTTGCGGGCGATCACCCTGGGGTGGGTGGGGTGGCAGTTGCAGGAAAAGGGCCTTTGGGTTCAGTGACGCCGGGGCCGCTTTGCGGCCCATCGCGACACAAGGCCGCTCCTACAAAGGTTCGCGGGGCGGCGTGGTATCGCGGTCATCTGTAGGAGCGGCCTTGTGTCGCGAAATGAGGGCGAAGCCTTCACCTGCAGGCTCACAGCCACACACAATCCCAATGTGGATAATCGCCAGCCCGCCGCACCAACCCAGCCCGAATGGGATTAGCAATGATGTATCGAGCAGCGGCTTTCACATCTTCCTCCCTGCGCAGAGCCCGGTCATGAAAGCCAGGCTGCCAGATATGCCGTCGCTCAGCGCCTCTGGGGTAAAGCGCACAACTGCTACGCGACTTGAAGCCGCACATGAGTTTGCCCAGGCTGCTCGGCCCAAGCTCGACCAGCCAGTGCAGATGGTCTGGCATCAGAACCCATGCTAATGAGCGGCAACTACCTTCATGGTGACTCAGACGTAATTGCTGGATGGCCGCACGTGCGAACCAGAGGTTTCTGAACAGAGGTAGCCGCTGGCGAGTAATCGTGGTCAGCAGATAGAGCCGGCCTGGCTCTGAGAAGCGCCCTTGGCGTAATCGATGGTTACCGTGACGATCCATGTCGAACTCCCTTGAACATTGCATTCAAAGGTAGCCGTGGCGATGAAGGCCATCGCCAGCGAACCATTACCGGGTATGACGCGGTGAGGGCTACGCCCTCAGATCGCGACACAAGGCCGCTCCTACGACAGGCCCCATCACCCTGTCTCCATTTGTAACCGCTATCTCATGGAGCGGCCTTGTGTCGCGATGGGCCGCAAAGCGGCCCCCTGGACTCAGGACGACAGGTACGAAGACCGGGTCAACCCCAGGCGCAAGGCATCCAGATACTGGGTCCGCTCACGCGCGCTGATCCTGGCACTGGCCACCTTGTCACGGTAATGAGTCATCAACTCCTCCGGCGACAGGTGCACGTAGCGCAGCATGTCCTCGATGGTGTCGTGGGTCTCGATACCGGCGTGGTACACGCTGCCGTCGGCGTTCTGGTAGATGTTCACCGAGTCGGTGTCACCGAACAGGTTGTGCATGTCACCGAGGATTTCCTGGTAGGCACCCACCAGGAACACGCCCAGCAGGTAGTCCTCACCTTCCTTCACCGCATGCACTGGCATGCTGGTCTCGATGCTCTGCTCGTCGACGTACTGGTTGATCTTGCCGTCCGAGTCGCAGGTCAGGTCCTGCAGCACGGCCCGGCGCATTGGCTCCTCGTCCAGGCGGTGCAGCGGGATGATCGGCAGCACCTGACCGATGGCCCAGGTGTCCGGCAGGCTCTGGAACACCGAGAAGTTGCAGATGTACTTGTCGGCCAGCTTGTCGTTGAGCTCGTCCAGCACCTGGCGGTGCGAGCGTTGGCGGGCTTTCAGCGAGTTGTGCAGGCGCCGGCACACGGCGAAATAGCACTGCTCGGCCAGGGCCTTTTCGGCCAGGCTGATCTTGCCGTCGGCGTACTGCGCGGCCACGTCACCCATGTAATGGGTGGCGCGCCAGTAAGTCTCGGTCACCATCTCGATGTCGGTCGGGCCGAGCAGGTCGACCAGCCACTGCACGGTCTCGGGCAGGGATTCCTTGTTTTCGATGGTCGGCACGTCGTCGTTGTGTTTCTCGACATCCGTTACCTGGATGACCAGCATGGCGTGATGCGCGGTCAGCGAGCGGCCACTCTCCGAGAAGATGTGCGGGTGCGGCAGGCCCTGCGCATCGCAGAACTCCTTGAGCATGCCGACGACCACGCCGGCATAGTCGTCCATGTCGTAGTTGATCGAGCTGGCATTGCGCGAGTGGGTACCGTCGTAGTCCACGCCCAGGCCACCACCGACGTCGATATGGTCCACCGGCAGGCCCAGCGCGCGCAGCTCGCCGTAGTACCGGATGGCTTCCTTGAAACCATGCTGGTAGTCGGCCAGGTTGGCGATCTGCGAACCCATGTGGAAATGCAGCAGGCGAATGCCCTGGTCCAGGCCGGCATCGCGGAAGCGCTGCACCACCGAAATCAGCTGGGCAGCTGACAAACCGAACTTGGACTTCTCGCCACCGGTGTCGGCCCACTTGCTCGAGGCCAGCGACGACAGGCGCACGCGCAGGCCTACCTGCGGCTTGACCTTGAGCTCGGCGGCTTCATCGATCACCAGCGCCACTTCCGACTCTTTCTCGATGACGATGAACACATTGTGGCCGAGCTTCTGGCCCATCAGCGCCAGGCGGATGAACTCGCGGTCCTTGTAGCCGTTGCAGACGATGGTGCCGCCCTTCGGCGCCAGCGCCAGCACCGCCAGCAGCTCGGGCTTGGAGCCGGCTTCCAGGCCGATGGAAACGTTTTGCGTGGCGATGATGTTTTCCACCACCGCTTCCTGCTGGTTGACCTTGATCGGGTACAGCGCGGTGTACTGGCTCTGGTATTCCAGGCGCGCGATGTTGGCATCGAAGGCGCCGGTCAGCTGGCGCACGCGGTCCTGCAGAATGTCTGGGAAGCGCACCAGCAATGGCAGCGACAGGCCGCTCTGGCGCAGTTCGTCGACCTGTTCGAACAGGTCGATCGGTGCGCTTTGCGGGCCGTTGGGGCGCACTTCGACGCGCCCGGCTTCATTGATGGCGAAATAACCAGCGCCCCAATGACGGATGCCATAAACACTGCGGCTGTCGGCCACGGTCCATTGGCTACCATCGTCTTTGCGTGTGCGTCGTACGGACATTCAAGTCCCCTATAGATAAGTCGAAGACACTGCCCCGCAAGGAGGCGGGCGCAGTGTAAAAGCCAAAAATGACGATTCGTCCGTGCCCAAGGTAGACCCTGGTCACGGCAACGAGTTTAGAAAGCACTGGGCAAAAAAGCGCGTGGCCGCATCAGCCGCCGGACTTTTTCGCCTTGAAACCCTGCTTGATCAGCTCGCCGATCAACAGCTCGACATAGTCGCCCTGGATTTCAATGACCCCATCCTTCAGGGCGCCACCGGTACCGCAGCGGCGCTTGAGGGTGGAGGCCAGCTCCTTGAGCTGTTCGAGCGGCAGCGGCACACCGCTGACGGTGGTCACGGTCTTGCCGCCGCGGCCCTTGCTTTCGCGGCGCACACGGGCAATGCCATCACCTTCGGGAATGGTTTGCTGCTTGCAGATACAGGCATCCACCGGCTGGCTGCAGTCGGGACAGTGCCGACCAGCGTCGGTGGAGTAAACAAGACCGCCAAGGGCGGCGAAGGACGAAGCTTTCTTGGCCACTTTTGTTCCTCTGGGCTGAGGACAAAAACTGGTCGGCGGGAGCCGACCGCGAAGCCCCACTCTGGCAGGGGCGGCGCTACTGCCACAAGAACTGCGGCAGCCCGAAAAGGGCGCGCAGTTTAACGATAAATGCGACTGTTGCTAAGTACCGGATTGCGGCATTTTGCGAAAGTTTTGCGACCCCGCGCGGGTAAACCCGCTGCCAGCGGGATTTCACAGGCCAGGAGGCCTTCGCAGTACCTGTGGGTGCAGGTTACCCGCGAAGGGGCCGGCATGGCTCCCAGCCCTATTCGAGGCTGGCTTTATAGCGTTGCAATGCCGTCAACGAGTCCGGGCAATACGGCTTTGCCAGGCGCTCCTGCTCGACCTGCTCCAGGCCAATGAAGCGCGCCTCGATGACTTCCTCTGGCTGCAGCCGCAACGGCGCATCCGACACCGCCGAATACACCGCACACCACAAGCGGTTATCCGGCTGATCGAAGTAGAAGCGCTCGTGGAAGCGCAACTCGACACCGTCGATGCCCAACTCCTCGGCCAGCTCGCGCGCCGCCGAATCGGCATAGGCCTCCCCGGCGGTGACCATGCCTCCTGCCGCCACATCCCAGTAACCCGGGTACAGCGCCTTGCTCAGGGTGCGCCGGTGCACGCACAGCTCACCGGCGCTGTTGAACAGCAGAATGAACGTGCACCGCCCAATCAGGCCGCGCTGGCGCAGCTCGGCGCGTGGCAAGGCCCCCAGGACCTGGTCGGCTTCGTCCACCCAGGTGACCAGCTCGCGGTCGGAAGCCGCCCGGTGGGCGGCCTCGTCAGGGCTGATAGCCATCTTCAACCCTGCGACAGCAGCTGACGCAGGTCGATCACTGCGGCGTTGGCCCGGGAAATGTAGTTGGCCATGACCAGCGAGTGGTTGGCCCACATGCCAAAGCCGCTGCCATTGAGCACCATCGGGCTCCACAAGGCTTCCTGCGAGGCTTCCAGCTCACGGATGATCTGCCGCACGCTGACCGTGGCGTTCTTCTTCGCCAGCACGTCGGCGAAGTCCACCTCGATCGCGCGCAGCAGGTGCGACAGCGCCCAGGCCTGGCCACGGGCTTCGTAGAACACGTTGTCGATCTGCAACCACGGGGTTTCCACCAGTTCTTCATCCACCTGCGGCGCCTGGCCGGCAACCACCGACTCGGTCTTCAGCGTGGTGTTGAGCTTGACCCGGCCAACGCTGGCCGACAGGCGCTGCGACAGCGAGCCCAGGCGGGTGGCCACGTCACCCAGCCAGTTGTTCAGGTTGTCGGCACGGGTATAGAAGATCGCGCCCTTGTCGCCAGCCGCCAGACGGGTCTGGTAGCGGCTCAGCGACTTGATGCCCTCTTCGAACTCCGATTCGCTCGATGGCAGGATCCAGCTCTTGTTGTCGAAGTTGAAGCGCGGCTCGGCCTTGGCCAGGTCGGCGTCTTCAGTGGACTGCGATTGCGAGCGGGCGAAGTCCTTGCGCAGGGCACGGGACAGATCGCGCACCTGGACCAGCACGCCGTACTCCCAGCTGGGCATGTTGTCCATCCACAACCCTGGCGGGAAGCGGTCGTTGGAAATGTAGCCACCCGGCTTGTTCAACAAGGTGCCAGCCACGGTCTTGAGGGTTTCGACGGTGGTGTAGCCCACCACCATCTGCTGGCCAGCGCGCTCGGCTGCAGCCTGGGCGTTCTGCTGCACCGGGAACAGGGCCGGCTCCTGGCTCCAGTACCAGCCCAGGCCGATACACACCAGCAGGTACAACCCGATGAGGGTGCCCAGTGCACGGCTCCAGAGGCCGCCAAGGTAGCTACGGGCGGCGGCGCCACGGCCATCGACGCGCTCACGGGGCTCGGCTTGGGCCTCGCGGTTTTTCCAGTCCAGCATGGCTTTGTCCTTAATCAGTCACGACGGTTCAGGGGCTTGGACCACAGGCCTGTGCCAGGGTGCCACGGCAAGCCCGCATGGCTGCACTATAAAGCAGACACCGCCTTACGCATAAGCGACCAATCGGTCGGCAACTGAATATTCGTTCTGCCCGCTTTGTTGATACAGAGCACTCACGCACCGGCAAAGAACTGCTAGCATAGAGCCATCATCGCCTCTGCACCTCCCACCCCTACAAAGTAGCCAGGACATGAGCCAAGCAGTCGAGCCGAGCCCGCAGTGCCCCGCCCAACAGCTGACGCGTAGCGGCCTGCGCAAGGACGACCCGCTCGGCCAGTTGCTGCCATCGCCCATCCGCAAGCCGGTGTACATCCTGCTGCAGGACCACGAACGTGCCCAGCGCCTGGCCCAGCAACTGGAATTCTTTGGCCTGGTGGTGCAGGCGCTGGCCAGCACGTCGGCATTCCACGCCTCGATCGCCGAATACCCTCCCTCGGCCATCATCATGGATGTCGATTTCAACGGCGCCGGCCAAGGCCTGCTGCTGGCGGCCCAGGTCCAGCAGGGGCTGGCCCGCCACATTCCGCTGCTGTTCTTCAGCCACCACGAAACCGATACCCCGACGCGCCTGGCCGCGGTGCGCGCCGGGGCCCAGGACTTTCTCACCGGTACCCTGGAAGCCTCCAGCCTGCTGGAAAAGGTCGAGCGGCTGACCAACGCTACCCCGCACGACCCGTTGCGCGTGCTGATCATCGACGATTCGCGCACCCAGGCATTGCACACCGAGAAGGTGCTGAGCAGTGCCGGCATGCTCACCCGCAGCCTGACCGACCCCATCCGCACCATGGCCGAACTGGCCGACTTCCAGCCCGACCTGATCATCCTCGACCTGTACATGCCCGCCTGCACCGGCCCCGAGCTGGCCAAGGTCATCCGCCACAGCGACCGCTACGTGAGCGTGCCGATCATCTACCTGTCTGCCGAGGATGACCTGGACAAGCAGCTGGATGCCATGAGTGAAGGCGGTGATGATTTCCTGACCAAGCCGTTTCGCTCACGCCAGCTGATCACCACGGTGCGCAACCGGGCCGCCCGTGCCAGGCACCTGAAGGCGCGCATGGTGCGCGACAGCCTGACCGGGCTGTACAACCACACGCATATCCTGCAACTGCTTGAAGATTGCAGCTTCCGCGCCCGGCGCGAGCAGCAACCGTTGAGCTTCGCCATGCTCGACATCGACCACTTCAAGAAGATCAACGATCGCCACGGCCACCCGATGGGCGACCGCGTGATCAAGAGCCTGGCGCTGTTTCTCAAGCAGCGCTTGCGCAAGACCGACTTCATTGGCCGCTATGGTGGCGAAGAGTTCGCCATCGTCATGCCCAATACCGCGCTGCACGCGGCGCACAAGGTGCTGGACGAAATCCGCCGGCGCTTTGCCGAAATTCTCTACCCGGCCCAGCCGCAGGATCTACGCTGCACCTTCAGTGCCGGGGTGGTGCAGCTGGACGACGGGCTGGATGCACTGACCATGGCCAGTGCGGCAGACGAGGCGCTGTACCGGGCCAAGCATGCCGGGCGTAATTGCGTGGTGCGGGTAGAGCCCTGAGTTGCTCATCGCCTGTACCGGCCTCTTCGCGGGCTTGCCCGCTCCCACAAGGATTACGCTGCATTCAGGACTGGTAGATATCCTGTGGGAGCGGGCGAGCCCGCGAAGAGGCCAGTACAGGCAATACAGATACAGGCACAGTGCCACTTTTTTATCTGACACCAGCCCCTTTCGTCATCACTCCGTCACACAACCGCCATAACTTCAGCCACCGACTCTCTCCTCCCGCAGGAAGCTCGCGGCTATGCGCCTGAAGTGGCTGACCAATTTCAACACCCTGTTGCTGGTAACCGTGTGTATCGCCCTGGGCGCCACCCTGTGGTGGTCGCAGCGGGCCCTGGAGCGCCCCTATCAATTGATGGAGCACTACCTGGGCCTGTCCCAGCAGTTCCAGCACCAGGCTGCAGGCAACATCCAGGCCTACCTGGCCAGCGGCGATGCCCTGCGCCACGCAGCGGCCATGGAGGCCAACCAGCAACTGCAAGCGGCGTTGGCCGAATGGCCCGCCGAACTGGCTGACCAGCTACGCCCCAGCCTGGACAGCCTGCAGGCCTTCACCGCCGAGGAACTGCTGGCTGCCGGCAAGCTGGCCGGCGACCCGCAGGCGCTGTTGCTGCAGGCCGAGCGGGAGCTGGGGGCCAACTTCGAACAGCTGGCTGATTACGTGCGTGACAGCGCCAGCGCCGACGCCAACCGCTACCTGCAGCCCCTGCTGGAGGCCACCGTGCACCTCGGTCGCCTTTCGCTGGCACGGGACAAGCTGGTCAGCAGCAGTCGCCCGGAACTGGCCGACGAAGTCGAGCGCGAGCTGCAGCGGATTCGCGCCCAGGCCCAGATCATCGACAGCCTGCCACTGCTTGGGGTAACTCGTGCTGCCGAATCCGGCGCCGACGACTTTGCGGCCATGATGGGCCTGGAGACCCAGGCCAGCGCCCAGCAGGAAGACATCGCAATTGGCCTGAAACGTGAGCTGCAAAGCCTGCTCAGCCGCTACCCGGCCGAGCTGCAGCGCACCCGCGACCAGATCGAGCGCCGAGCAGCCCTGGCCGCCAGCACCGGCCAGCGTCTGCAAGCGGTGCAGCAGGCCATCGCCGCGCTGGAGCCAGAAGTACGCAGCCAGCACGCGAAAATCGCCGCCGAAGTACGCATCATCCAGGGCCTGATGATTGCCCTGATCCTACTCATCGCCCTGCTGGTCGACACCTTGCAACGGTGCCTGGCACGCACCCTGACCGGCCTGGCCCCGGCCCTGTCGCGCTGGGCCGAAGGCGACTTCGCCAAGCCCATCACGCTGGGCAAGACCAACCGCGAACTGCACGACATCCAGGATTCGCTCAACCGCCTGCGCCAGTACCTGGTGGAGCTGGTCGGCACCATCCGCCACAACGCCGAACAGGTGGCCGGCAGCAGCCATGCCCTTGCCGGCATGAGTGCCGCGTTGCATGACGGTGCCGAACGCCAGGCGGGTGACACCGGGCAGATTCGCGATGCCCTGGGTGAACTGGAAGCGACCATCCAGCAGGTGGCCGGTGACGCCAGCGCCGCCGCCGACGCCAGCCGCGATGCCGGCCGCGCAGTGGAACAGGGCCAGACGGTGATTGGCCAGAGCCTGTCGGGCTTGCGCGCACTGGTCGATGAAGTGCAAGGCAACGCCCGCATGATCGAGCAACTGGCGGAAGAGTCGGCCACCATTGGTGGCGTACTGACAGTGATCCGCTCGATTGCCGAACAGACCAACCTGCTGGCATTGAATGCCGCGATCGAAGCCGCGCGTGCCGGCGAGATGGGCCGTGGTTTTGCCGTGGTGGCCGATGAGGTGCGTTCGCTGGCGCAGCGCACCACCGGGGCAACTGGCGAAATCCAGGCACTGATCGACCGCCTGCAGCAGGCCGCCAGAGGCTCGGTGGCCGGCATGCGTGCGCAGCTCGAACATGCCGAGGCCACCGCCAGCCAGGCCCAGGCCGCAGACGGGGCGCTGGACCAGATCGTCAGTGCCATCCGCACCATCGCGGATACTGCGGTGCGGATTGCCGACGTCACGGCGCAGCAGAGTGGCGCGGTAAGTGAAATTCGCGACCACAGCCAACGCATTCATGCGCTAGGCGAGGACAACCTGCAACGCATTGGCGAGGGGCGTGAGCAAGGCGAGCAATTGCTGAGCCTGGGCGGTGAGCTGAACCGGGCGGTGCGGGCCTTCAGAGTCTAGGTTGGCCTGTACTGGCGTCTTCGCGGGTAAACCCGCTCCCACAGGGATAGCGTATGGCTTGAGGTCTATGCGGTCGAGGTGGGAGCGGGTTTACCCGCGAAGAGGCTGACACAGGTAGCAAATCAGCCAGCGGCCATGTGTCGCCCCCGCCATCAGCATGGCCCCAACCTGCACCAACTCCGCTATCATGCCCGGCACGTTCGACCTCGCGAGTCCGCCATGCGCCGCCTGTTTTTCCTGCTGTTCCTGCTGCTGGCCAGCCCCGCCTTCGCCACGGGCCTGCTCGACAACCGCCCCAGCGCCACCCTCGGCGCCGCTTCGTTGTCCAACAACGCCGACTTCCTGCCGGTACACGAAGCGTTCAGGCTCAACCTGATCCAGGCCGATGCGCAAACCATCAAGCTGCGCTTCGTCGCCACCGATGGCTATTACCTCTACCGCCACCGCTTCCAGTTCCGTACGGAACCGGCCGACGTTGCCCTGGGTACGCCGAATATCCCCAAGGGCGAGGCCAAGCACGATGAATTCTTCGGCGATGTCGAGGTATACCATGGCGTGCTCGACATCGAACTACCGCGCAACGACCCGCGCGCCTTCACCTTGCTGGTGGGCTACCAGGGTTGTGCCGACAAAGGCCTGTGCTACCCACCGGAAACCGCACGCCTGAGCATCGATGGCGAAGCCGGCGCGAACACACCGGCCAGCACCGAGCATGGCTGGAGCTGGAAGTCGCTGCTGCTGTTCTTCCTTGCCGGGGTCGGCCTCACCTTCACCCCTTGCGTGCTGCCAATGTTGCCGATCCTCTCCGGCGTGGTGCTGCGCGGCCAGGCCGGCGGCCTGCGCGGCCTGGCCCTGTCACTGGCCTACGTGCTGCCGATGGCGGCCAGCTTTGCCGTCCTCGGCGCCCTGATGGGCCTGTTCGGCGCCGGCCTGAACCTGCAGGCACGCCTGCAATCGGCCTGGGTGCTGGTGCCCTTCGCACTGTTCTTCGTGGTGTTCGCCCTGGCCATGTTCGGCCTGTTCGAACTGAAGCTGCCGCAGGCCCTCAATCAGCGCCTGAATAATGTCGCCAATCACACCCGGGGTGGCTCGCTGCTGGGCGCGGCGATACTGGGCGTGCTTTCCAGCCTGCTGGTTTCGCCGTGTGTTTCAGCGCCGCTGGCCGGTGCGTTGCTGTACATCAGCGCCAGTGGTGATGCCCTGGGCGGCGCCCTCAAGCTGTTTGCCCTGGGCCTGGGCATGGGCGCACCGCTGCTGCTGGTGGCCACCGGCGGCGCGGCCTGGCTGCCGAAAAGCGGCCCCTGGCTGAACACGGTGAAAAATGCCATCGGCGTGCTGCTGCTGGGCCTGGCCATCGGCCTGCTCAGCCGAGTGCTGCCGGGCCCGCTGACCTTGCTGCTGGTCGGTTTCCTGGCCGCCGGGGTGGCGCTGTTCCTGGGCGCCCTGGAGTTCGTGGTCAAGTCCCCGCGCCAGCGCCTGGCGCAACTGCTCGGCCTGGCTTTGCTGGTGTATGCCGTGGCCTGCTGGTACGGCGCGCTCAGTGGCCAGGGCGACCCGCTGCGCCCGCTGCCACCGCCGGCCCTTGCCAGTGCTGGCGGCAAACCGGCGGCTGCCGCGGATAGCTGGCACACCGTGACCACCCCGGCTGCACTGGACGCCGCCCTGGCCGAGGCCAAGACCGCCGGCCAACCGGTACTGCTGGACTGGTATGCCGACTGGTGCATCAGTTGCAAGGTGATCGAGCGCGAAGTGCTGACCGCGCCGCAGGTACAAGCACAACTGGCCGGCTTCAAGCTGCTGCGTTTCGACATAACCGCCAGCAATGCCGAACAACGCGCGCTGCTCGACCGCTACCAACTGTTCGGCCCCCCTGCCCTGTTGTTCTTCGCCGCGAACGGCAGCGAAATCAACGCTGATCGGGTCATTGGCGAGCTAAACGCCAGTGAATTTGCGCAAATTCTTACACGCGTACGCGGCAAAGTCGGTCTATAACTTCTCGCGCGCGGTGAAAAAACCGAAAATCAGTGACTGGATCTAGTTATCTGGTCACATATCTCGCGCGAATCTCGGACATCGTGCTGCCTATTGCCGGGAACTGGACACTCGCTGTCGCTTTGCGGCACACTCGCCGCGCTGTGTCGAATTGCCCTACAAATCCAAGGAATCGCAGATGGCAACGCTACTGGTGCTCCACGGCCCCAACCTCAACCTGCTCGGTACCCGCGAGCCTGGCCATTACGGCGCCGTGACCCTGGCCCAGATCAACCAGGACCTGGAGCAACGTGCCCGCGCCGCAGGCCACCATCTGCAATACCTGCAGAGCAACGCTGAGTACGAACTGATCGACCGTATTCACGCCGCACGCAACGAGGGTGTGGACTTCATCCTGATCAATCCGGCTGCTTTCACGCACACAAGCGTTGCATTACGTGACGCGTTGCTTGCGGTGAGCATCCCATTCATCGAAGTGCACCTGTCCAACGTGCACAAACGCGAACCGTTCCGCCATCACTCCTACTTTTCCGATGTTGCCGTAGGGGTGATCTGCGGCCTGGGCGCCAGCGGTTACCGCCTGGCCCTGGAGTCCGCGCTGGAACAACTGGCTGCCAACGCACAGCCCAAATGATGAAAACCCTGGCCTCGGTGGGCCAGGGTTCGAGAGAAACGTTTCAGATACGTTTTTTGTAATTTCGCCCCCTGACCGAACCTTTGGGAGTTGATGATTAATGGATATCCGTAAAGTCAAGAAACTGATCGAGCTGCTGGAAGAGTCTGGCATCGACGAGCTGGAAATCAAGGAAGGCGAAGAGTCGGTCCGTATCAGCCGCCACAGCAAGACCCCTGCTGCCCAGCAGTACTTCGCACCGGCCCCGGTAGCCGCTGCGCCTGCCGCTGCCCCGGTTGCCGCTGCTGCTGCCCCGGCCGCCGAAGCCGCTGCCGCTGCGCCAGCCCTGAAAGGCACCGTGATCCGCTCGCCGATGGTCGGTACCTTCTACCGCAAGCCTTCGCCAACCTCGCCGAACTTCGCTGAAGTGGGCCAGAGCGTGAAGAAAGGCGACACCCTGTGCATCGTCGAAGCCATGAAGATGATGAACCACATCGAAGCCGATGTTGGCGGTGTCATCGACGCCATCCTGGTAGAAGACGGCCAGCCGGTTGAGTTCGACCAGCCGCTGTTCACCATCGTTTGAATCGCGGAGAGCCAACGATGTCTGGGAAGCTCGAAAAAGTCCTGATCGCCAACCGCGGGGAAATTGCCCTGCGGATCCTGCGTGCCTGCAAAGAGCTGGGTATCAAGACCGTCGCCGTGCACTCCACTGCCGACCGTGAACTGATGCACCTGGGCCTGGCAGACGAGTCGGTCTGCATCGGCCCTGCATCGTCCAAGGATTCCTACCTGCATATCCCGGCGATCATCGCTGCTGCCGAAGTCACCGGCGCCACCGCGATCCACCCGGGCTACGGCTTCCTGGCGGAAAACGCCGACTTCGCCGAGCAGGTGGAAAAATCCGGTTTCGCCTTCATCGGCCCGAAAGCCGACACCATTCGCCTGATGGGCGACAAGGTTTCGGCCAAGGACGCGATGATCAAGTCGGGCGTACCGACCGTACCGGGCTCCGATGGCCCGCTGCCGGAAGACGAAGAAGTCGCCCTGGCCATTGCCCGAGACGTCGGCTACCCGGTGATCATCAAGGCCGCCGGTGGCGGTGGTGGTCGCGGCATGCGCGTGGTGCACAAGGAAGAGGACCTGATCGCCTCGGCCAAGCTCACCCGTACCGAAGCCGGTGCTGCCTTCGGCAACCCGATGGTCTACCTGGAGAAGTTCCTGACCAACCCACGTCACGTGGAAGTGCAGGTACTGTCCGACGGCCAGGGCAACGCCGTGCACCTGGGCGACCGTGACTGCTCGCTGCAGCGCCGTCACCAGAAGGTACTGGAAGAAGCGCCAGCCCCGGGCATCGACGAGAAAGCCCGTCAGGAAGTGTTCAAGCGCTGTGTCGATGCGTGCATCGAGATCGGCTACCGTGGTGCGGGTACCTTCGAGTTCCTGTACGAGAACGGCCGCTTCTACTTCATCGAGATGAACACCCGTGTGCAGGTTGAGCACCCGGTGTCGGAGATGGTGACCGGTATCGACATCGTCAAGGAGATGCTGAGCATCGCCGCTGGCAACAAGCTGTCGTTCCGCCAGGAAGACGTGGTTATTCGTGGCCACGCGCTGGAATGCCGTATCAACGCCGAAGACCCGAAGAAGTTCATCCCGAGCCCTGGCAAGGTGAAGCACTTCCACGCCCCGGGTGGCAACGGCGTGCGCGTCGACTCGCACCTGTACAGCGGTTACTCGGTTCCACCGAACTACGACTCGCTGATCGGCAAGCTGATCACCTACGGCAAGGACCGCGACGAAGCCATGGCGCGCATGCGCAATGCCCTGGACGAGATCGTCGTCGACGGCATCAAGACCAACATCCCGCTGCACCGCGACCTGGTGCGTGATGAAGGTTTCTGCAAAGGCGGCGTCAACATTCACTACCTCGAGCACAAACTGGCCAACCAGGAGTGATCGGATAGTGTGAAGTACTGAAACCCCGGACTTGCGCCGGGGTTTTTTATTGTCTGCAAGGGCTTGGTCTGGGTCCCTGTAGGAGCGGCCTTGTGTCGCGATGGGGCGCGAAGCGGCCCCGGCAATATCTGCGGCGAAGCTGAAATCCTGGGGCCGCTGCGCGGCCCATCGCGACACAAGGCCGCTCCTACAGGGACCGCGACGAGGCTTAGCCTTTCATTCGCGGCATCTCGATGTGATGTTCATGCACCCGCCGGTACAAGGTCGCCCGCGAAATCCCCAAAGCCCGCGCCGCATCGGCCGGCTTCCAGCGATGGCGGATCAGCGCATCCAGCAACAGCTGCCGGGCCGGACAGGACACCACGCTGTCAGCGCAGGCGACCGCATCGCCCCGCACCTCCTGTGGCAAATCCTGCAGTTGCACCTGCCCGCCTTCGCTCACTGCACAGGCATAACGCAGCACCTGCCGCAGCTGGCGCAGGTTACCCGGCCAGCGGTACAGCAACAGCGCCTGTAGCGCATCATCCGCCAGCACCACCTCGACTCCACAGGCCGCGGCTTCCTCGGCCAGCAACTGGTGAATCAGCCCCAGCCGGTCCTCGCGCTCACG
Source organism: Pseudomonas anuradhapurensis (assembly GCF_014269225.2). Taxonomy (NCBI): domain Bacteria; kingdom Pseudomonadati; phylum Pseudomonadota; class Gammaproteobacteria; order Pseudomonadales; family Pseudomonadaceae; genus Pseudomonas; species Pseudomonas anuradhapurensis. Next base: position 646,997 of record NZ_CP077097.1, on the reverse strand, counting down.
CAACGGTGGCAACTCGAAGCGGGCATTGGCCAGGCGGAAGTAGAGGTCCTCACGGAAACGCCCCTCCTTGACCATCGCCGCCAGGTCGCGATGGGTCGCGCAGATCACCTGGATGTCCACCCGCTCCCGCCGCGCAGCGCCCAGCGGTGCCACTTCGCCTTCGGCCAGCACGCGCAACAGGCGGGTCTGCAGGTTGACTGGCATGTCGCCAATCTCGTCGAGGAACAACGTGCCGCCGTCAGCCTGCTGCAACAGGCCCTGCATGCCTTTGCTGGAGGCCCCGGTGAACGCCCCGGCGACATAACCGAACAGTTCGCTCTCGATCAGGCTTTCCGGAATGGCCGCGCAGTTGAGGGTGACGAACGGTCCGTCACGGCGCAGGCTCTGCTGGTGCAACTGGCGGGCGAACACCTCTTTGCCGGCCCCGGTCTCGCCCTGCACCAGCACCGCCAGGTTGCAGTCCTTGACCCGCGTGGCCAGCCGCAGGTGCTGCTCGATGCGGGCGTCCTGGGCCTGGCGCAAGGGCTGCGCGCGCTGGCGCTGCTGTGGTGCACTGACCCGGCCATACAGCCCGCCCAGGCCTGGCAAACGCTGGGCCGATGCGCCATTGACCCGGCGCAACTGGTCGATGTCGAACAACTCGCCAATGTGCTCGGGCAACCGCCCCAGGCGCTCCACCAGGCGCTGCCGCGCCAGGCTGTTGATGGCCTGCAGGCGGCCATCGGCATCCCAGGCCAGCAGGTAGTCGGGCTGGCTTTCCACATAGCCCGGCGTGCCATGGGCGCGCATCACCCAATGGCCCTGGGCACTGTGCATGAAGAAGGCGTTTTCGATCTCGCGCGCGGTCTGCTCGACCAGCTGGCGGATCAGGTGCTGGCTGCGGCGGTCGTCCGGTGACTGCAAGGCCGACACGTCGACCACGCCCAGCAGCTCGCCCAGCGGGTCGAACACCGGCGCCGCGGTGCAGGTGAGGCCGATAAACGCAGCGCGGAAATGGTCACGCTTGTGCACCGTGACCGGCGCCTTGCTGGTGAGCACCGCGGCCACCCCGCAAGTGCCCTCCTCACCCTCGGACCAGCAAGTGCCCAGGTACAACCCGGCCTTGCGGCAGTCGTTGCGGATGGCCGACTCGACCCGGTAGTCGATGGTGCGCCCCTGGGCGTCGGTGAGCAGTACGCAATAATCGGCCCCGCGCACCCGCTCATGCAGGCGCGCAACGGCATCGCTGGCGATGCGCAGGAACAGCTCGGCCCGTTCGCGGCATTCGTTGAGTAGGCTCTGGGAGAGAATACGCGGCCCCTGCTGGGAAGCGGGGTCGAGACGGTACAGCTCCATGGAACGGCGCCAGGAATCGAGGATCAGCGGTGGCACCGGCGCCTGCGGCAGGCGATCGGCATTCTTCAGCACCCGGCTGACGCAATCGACATGGGCTCGGGAGTTCGCGGCAAGCATTCAGGCCCTCCGGTTCTCGTTGCTGTTTTTATCGTTGTCCGGCCATTAAGCGCCTCCGGGCATGCCCCGACAAGCACTGAGTGATTACCGGCCGGCCTGAGACGCAGCGTCTCAGCGTCTCGGCCGGGCCATCGCGCGGCTGGCACCCGGCGTCTCGCCGGCCTGGCCATGCACGCCCGCCTTTGCGCAACGAAACCGCTCTGGCTCGGCCATTCCAGCCAACTTCAACAAAACTGGCACCGCGCTTGCTCCGGCACTGGCAAACAAGAAACGAGGTGCGCCATGCCGCTACCCGCCCCGACTGTCGGGATCATTGCCAACCCTGCCTCTGGCCGCGACCTACGCCGCCTGACTGCCAATGCCGGGCTCTATTCGAGCACCGACAAGGCCTCGGCGATCCAGCGCCTGCTCGCCGCCTTCGGTGCCACCGGTATCGGCCAGGTGCTGCTGCCCAGCGACATGACCGGCATCGCCGCTGCCGTGCTCAAGGCCAGCCAGGGCCCGGTCGCCCGCGACCAGCACTGGCCGGCCATCGAGATCCTCGACCTGCCACTGACCCAGACCGTTGCCGATACCCGCCTGGCCACCCGACGCATGGTCGAACGCGGCGTGGCGATGATCGCCGTGCTCGGCGGCGATGGCACGCACAAGGCGGTCGCCGCCGAAGCCGGCGACGTGCCGCTGCTGACCTTGTCCACCGGCACCAACAATGCCTTCCCCGAATTGCGCGAAGCCACCAGTGCCGGCCTGGCCGGCGGCCTGCTCGCCAGCGGCCGGGTGCCCGCCAGCATCGGCCTGCGCCGCAACAAGCGCCTGCTGGTGATAGTGCCCGAACAACGGCTTGCCGAATGGGCCCTGGTGGAGGTGGCGGTGTCGCCCCAGCGTTTCATCGGTGCCCGCGCGCTCAGCCGCAGCGAAGACCTGAGCGAAGTGTTCGCCTGTTTCGCCGAGCCACATGCCATCGGCCTCTCGGCGCTGTGTGGCCTGTGGTGCCCGGTTTCCCGGCAGGACCCGCACGGCGCCTGGGTTCGCCTCAACCCCGCTGCCGACCAGGCCCTGCTGGCACCGTTGGCGCCCGGCCTGCTGCAAGGCTGTGGCATCACCGCCAGCGGTACCCTGAGCCCCGGTGTCGCCCATCGCCTGAGCCTGGCCAGCGGCACCCTGGCCCTGGACGGCGAGCGCGAGATCGAATTCGCCGAGCACGACAGCCCCACCATCACCCTCGACCACCAAGGCCCACTGAGCGTGGACGTCGAGGCCGTACTGGCGCACGCGGCCCGCCATCACCTGCTGGCCGTGCCCCGTGGCCACCGGCTGCACCCTGCAAACCCGTGTTGAGACAACCCCGGAGAACAACAAGATGTCCAATCAACTCAGTACCGAACAACTGCTGCATGCCTATGAAGTGATGCGCACCATCCGTGCCTTCGAAGAACGCCTGCACGTCGAGTTCGCCACCGGCGAGATTCCTGGCTTCGTGCACCTGTATGCCGGCGAAGAGGCTTCCGCCGCCGGGGTCATGGCCCACCTGCGCGACAGCGATTGCATCGCCTCGACCCACCGCGGCCACGGCCACTGCATCGCCAAGGGCGTGGACGTGTACGGCATGATGGCCGAGATCTACGGCAAGAAGACCGGCGTCTGCGGCGGCAAGGGCGGCTCGATGCACATCGCCGACCTGGAAAAAGGCATGCTCGGTGCCAACGGCATCGTCGGTGCCGGTGCACCGCTGGTGGCCGGGGCGGCGCTGGCAGCCAAGATCAAGGGCCGCGACGATGTGTCGGTGGCCTTCTTCGGCGACGGCGCTTCCAACGAAGGCGCAGTGTTCGAGGCCATGAACCTGGCGTCGATCATGAACCTGCCGTGCATCTTCGTCGCCGAGAACAACGGCTACGCCGAAGCTACCGCCTCGACCTGGTCGGTGGCGTGCGACCACATCGCCGACCGCGCTGCCGGCTTCGGCATGCCCGGCGTCACCATCGACGGCTTCGATTTCTTTGCCGTGTACGAGGCTGCCGGTGCCGCCATCGAACGTGCCCGTGCCGGGCAAGGCCCATCGCTGATCGAGGTCAAGCTCAGCCGCTACTACGGCCACTTCGAAGGCGATGCACAAACCTACCGCGCCCCCGATGAGGTGAAGAACCTGCGCGAGTCCCGCGACTGCCTGCTGCAGTTCCGCAACAAGACCACCCGCGCCGGCCTGCTCACGGCCGCCCAGCTGGATGCCATCGACGCCCGCGTCGAGGACCTGATCGAAGACGCCGTGCGCCGCGCCAAGTCCGATCCCAAGCCACAGCCCGCCGACCTGCTCACCGACGTCTACGTCGCCTACCCCTGAGCTGCGGATTACAAGAACAACAGGAGAACCACCATGGCAAGAAAGATCAGTTACCAGCAGGCCATCAACGAAGCCCTGGCCCAGGAAATGCGCCGCGACAACAGCGTGTTCATCATTGGCGAAGACGTCGCCGGTGGTGCCGGTGCACCGGGCGAGGACGACGCCTGGGGTGGCGTGCTGGGCGTGACCAAGGGCCTGTATCACCAGTTCCCGGGGCGCGTGCTCGACGCGCCGCTGTCCGAAATCGGCTACGTCGGTGCTGCCGTCGGCGCGGCCACCCAGGGCCTGCGCCCGGTGTGCGAACTGATGTTCGTCGACTTCGCCGGCTGCTGCCTGGACCAGATCCTCAACCAGGCTGCCAAGTTCCGCTACATGTTCGGCGGCAAGGCGGTCACCCCATTGGTGATGCGCACCATGTACGGTGCCGGCCTGCGCGCGGCGGCCCAGCATTCGCAGATGCTTACCTCGCTGTGGACCCACATCCCTGGCCTGAAAGTGGTGTGCCCGTCCTCGCCATACGATGCCAAGGGCCTGCTGATCCAGGCGATCCGCGACAACGACCCGGTGATCTTCTGTGAGCACAAGCTGCTCTACAGCATGCAGGGCGAGGTGCCGGAAGAGGTGTACAGCGTGCCGTTCGGCGAGGCCAACTTCCTGCGCGATGGCGACGACGTGACCCTGGTCACCTATGGCCGCATGGTGCACGTGGCGCTGGAAGCCGCCAACAACCTGGCCCGCCAGGGCATCGACTGCGAGGTGCTGGACCTGCGCACCACCAGCCCGCTGGACGAAGACAGCATTCTGGAGAGCGTGGAAAAGACCGGCCGCCTGGTAGTGATCGACGAAGCCAACCCGCGCTGCTCCATGGCTACCGACATCAGCGCCCTGGTCGCGCAGAAGGCCTTCGGCGCGCTCAAGGGGCCGATCGAAATGGTCACCGCACCGCACACCCCAGTGCCGTTCTCCGACGCCCTGGAAGACCTGTACATCCCTGACGCGGCGAAGATCGAGGCCGCCGTGCGCAAGGTTATCGAAGCTGCAAGGAGTGCCGCATGAGCCAGATCCATACCCTGACCATGCCCAAGTGGGGCCTGTCGATGACCGAAGGCAGGGTCGACACCTGGCTCAAGCAGGAAGGCGACGCGATCAACAAGGGTGACGAGGTGCTGGACGTCGAGACCGACAAGATCAGCAGCAGCGTCGAAGCCCCGTTCAGCGGCGTGCTGCGTCGCCAGGTGGCCAAGCCCGATGAAACCCTGCCGGTCGGCGCCCTGCTGGCAGTGGTGGTGGAAGGCGAAGCCGAGGAAGCCGAGATCGATGCGGTGGTGCAACGCTTCCAGGCCGAGTTCGTCGCCGACGGTGGCGCTGAGCAGGCCCAGGGCCCGGCACCGCAGAAGGCTGAAGTGGCTGGCCGGCAGCTGCGCTGGTTCGAGCTGGGTGAAGGCGGCACACCGCTGGTGCTGGTGCACGGCTTTGGTGGCGACCTCAACAACTGGCTGTTCAACCACCCGGCACTGGCGGCCGAGCGCCGGGTGATCGCCCTCGACCTGCCAGGGCATGGCGAGTCGGCCAAGGCGTTGCAGCGCGGCGACCTGGATGAGCTGAGCGAAACCGTGCTGGCCCTGCTCGACCACCTGGACATCGCCAAGGCCCACCTGGCCGGCCATTCCATGGGCGGCGCGGTCAGCCTGAACGTCGCGCGCCTGGCGCCGCAGCGGGTGGCCAGCCTGAGCCTGGTGGCCAGTGCCGGCCTGGGCGAAGCGATCAACGGCCAGTACCTGCAAGGCTTCGTCGCGGCGGCCAACCGCAACGCGCTCAAGCCCCAGATGGTGCAACTGTTTGCCGACCCGGCGCTGGTCACCCGCCAGATGCTCGAAGACATGCTCAAGTTCAAGCGCCTGGAAGGGGTCGAGCAGGCCCTGCAGCAGCTGGCGGCGGCACTCGCTGACGGTGACCGGCAGCGCCACGACCTGCGCGGGGTGCTGGGGCAACACCCGGCACTGGTGGTGTGGGGCGGCAAGGACGCGATCATCCCGGCCAGCCATGCCGAAGGGCTGGAAGCCGAAGTGCTGGTGCTGCCGGAGGCCGGCCACATGGTGCAGATGGAAGCGGCCGAACAGGTCAACCAGCAGCTGCTCGCCTTCCTGCGCAAGCACTGAGCCCTTTCCGTGAGCCTGGAGACAAACACAATGAACGACCTGAGCCACACCCACATGCGCGCGGCCGTCTGGCATGGCCGCAACGACATCCGCGTCGAACAGGTACCCCTGCCAGCCGACCCCGCACCCGGTTGGGTGCAGATCAAAGTGGACTGGTGCGGCATCTGCGGCTCCGACCTGCATGAATACGTCGCCGGCCCGGTGTTCATCCCGGTCGAGGCACCGCACCCGCTGACCGGCATCCAGGGCCAGTGCATCCTCGGCCACGAGTTCTGCGGCCAGATCGCCAAGCTGGGCGAAGGCGTGCAAGGCTTTGCCGTCGGTGACCCGGTGGCGGCGGACGCCTGCCAGCATTGCGGTACCTGCTACTACTGCACCCATGGCATGTACAACATCTGCGAACGCCTGGCCTTCACCGGCCTGATGAACAACGGCGCGTTTGCCGAGCTGGTCAACGTGCCGGCCAACTTGCTGTACCGGCTACCGCAGGGTTTCCCGGCCGAAGCCGGGGCGCTGATCGAGCCGCTGGCGGTGGGCATGCATGCGGTGAAAAAGGCCGGCAGCCTGCTGGGCCAGACTGTAGTGGTGGTCGGCGCCGGTACCATCGGCCTGTGCACCATCATGTGCGCCAGGGCTGCCGGAGCGGCGCAGGTGATCGCCCTGGAAATGTCTTCGGCGCGCAAGGCCAAGGCCAAGGAAGTCGGCGCCAGCGTGGTGCTCGACCCCAGCCAGTGCGACGCGCTGGCGGAGATCCGCGCGCTTACCGCCGGGCTGGGTGCGGATGTGAGTTTCGAGTGCATTGGCAACAAGCACACCGCCAAGCTGGCCATCGACACCATCCGCAAGGCCGGCAAATGCGTGATGGTGGGCATCTTCGAGGAGCCTAGCGAGTTCAACTTCTTCGAGCTGGTGTCCACCGAGAAGCAGGTGCTGGGGGCGCTGGCCTACAACGGCGAATTCGCTGATGTGATTGCCTTCATCGCTGATGGCAGGCTGGACATCCGCCCCCTGGTGACCGGGCGGATCGGGCTGGAGCAGATCGTCGAGCTGGGCTTCGAGGAGTTGGTGAACAACAAGGAGGAGAACGTGAAGATCATCGTGTCGCCGGGCCTGCGCTGATTGCACCTCAAAGACAACACGGAACCTGTGGGAGCGGGCGTGCCCGCGAAGCCGACGACGCGGTGCCTGGCACCGGCTTCGCCGGTGTTCGCGGCTAAAGCCGCTCCCACAGGTTCCGTGCCAGCATTTTCAATCCAGTGCAGGCTCGAGAGCTGCGCCAGCACGTACGCTCGCTGTTTCGGGATCCCATTCTGCGGCATACTCGGCAGACCTATTGCCCGGTCCTCGCCATGCGTCTACTGCTCCCCTTCTCCCTGGTCCTGCTACTCGCCGCCTGTGGCGATGGTGAATCGCTGCTGCCGCCCGACGCGCGCTTGCCTGACGGCGGACGCTACCGGGGGCAGGTGGTCGATGGGCTGCTGCAAGGCGAGGGCCGTATCGACTACCCCAACGGCAGCTGGTACGCCGGCGGCTTCAAGGACGGCCAGTGGCACGGCCAGGGCGAATGGCACGGCCAGAATGGCGAGGTGTATCGCGGGCAGTTTGCCGCCGGGCTGTTCCAGGGGCTGGGTGAGCTGACCACCCCAGGCAGCCACTATGCCGGCACCTTCCGCCATGGCCGGCGCGACGGTGAAGGTACCCTCAAGCAGGCCGACCAGACCTACCGTGGCCAGTTCAAGGACGACCTGTACGAAGGCGCCGGCGAACTGGAACTGGCCGATGGCAGCCGCTACCAGGGCCTGTTCGCCAAAGGCAAGCCCAATGGCGCCGGGGTGCGCAGCGATGCCAGCGGCAACCAGTTCAGCGGCCGCTTCGTCAATGGCCAACTGCAAGGCAGCGGCACCTATGACAGCGTCGACGGCGAGCAGTATATCGGCGAGTTCAAGGACAACCGCCTGGAAGGCCGTGGCCGCTATGAAAACGCCGATGGCGATGTGTGGATCGGCCAGTTCAAGGATGGCGCCCTGGTCGGTGACGGCGAGCTGCTGGGCAGCGACGGCAGCCACTACAAGGGCACCTTCGTCGACTGGCGCATGTCGGGCCAGGGGAGTCTGCAACTGGCCGATGGCAGCAAGTACATCGGCGGCTTCCTCGACGATGCCTACCACGGTCAGGGCCGGCTGATTCTGCCCAGCGGCAAGGTGGAAAGCGGCACCTGGGCCAACGGCGTGCGCGTACGCGACCAGAACGGCAAGCTGCTGCCCGACCCGCTGGACCTGGCCTTGCTCAACCAGGGCCGGCTGCTGGACCAGGCGCTGGCGCAGGTGCCCCGCTCGGCGCCACCCATCCAGCTGTACAGCCTGGTGGTCGCTGGCGATGGCCAACAGAGCGTGTTCCTGCGCGAAGCCGACTACGTCAGCAACATGCTCAAGGTGCGCTTTGGTGCCTGGGGCCAGGTAACCCTGGTCAACCACCGCGACCACATGGCCAGCCGCCCCATGGCCACCCGCGAGAACCTCACCCGCGCCGCCCGCACCCTGGCCGAGCGCAGCGGCCCCGAAGACCTGGTGTTCATCTACCTCACCAGCCACGGCAGCCAGGACCACCAACTGGTGCTCGACCAGCCGCGCCTGCAGCTGGCCGACCTGTCCGCCGACGAACTCGCCAGCGCCCTGGCACCGCTGAAAGACCGCGACAAGGTAATCGTCATATCCGCCTGCTATTCAGGGGGCTACATCGCCCCGCTCAAGGATCAACGCACCGTCATCATGACCGCTGCGCGAGCCGATCGGGTGTCCTTCGGCTGCTCGGAAGAAGCCGATTTCACCTACTTCGGCGATGCCCTGTTCGCCGAGGCGCTGAACCAGACCGATGACTTGAAACAAGCGTTCGAACTGGCGCGCGCCAGTGTTGCCGAAAGAGAACAAAGGGAAGGTTTCGAGGCCTCCGAACCGCAGCTGTGGGCGCCGCCCTCGGTGCTCGAGCATTGGCAGCACCTGCGGCGGCAGCAGGCCGAAGAAGCATTACGTAATGCCGCACGGGCCAACGTGAGGGCGCAGGCGAAAACGCCCGGCAGCCACTAAGCTTGTGAGTAACGAGGGAGAGACATCATGTATTTGACGCCTCAGCATGTCCTGCTTGCCGGTGCCACGGGTCTTACAGGTGAACACCTGCTCGACCGCCTGCTCAACGAGCCCACCATCACCCGCGTACTGGCGCCTACCCGCCGGCCACTGGCCGAGCACCCGCACCTGGAAAACCCGGTGGGTGACCCGGCGGTGTTTTTGCCGCAACTGGCCGGGCGGGTCGATATCGCCTATTGCTGCCTGGGCACCACGTTGAAGCAGGCCGGCTCCGAATCGGCCTTCCGCGCGGTGGACCTGGACATGGTGGTGGCGTTCAGCAAGCGTGCCCGCGAGATGGGCGCGCGGCACCTGCTGGTAGTCAGTGCGCTGGGGGCCGACCCGAAATCGTCGATCTTCTACAACCGGGTCAAAGGCGAAATGGAAGAGGCGCTCAAGGCTCAGGACTGGCCACAGTTGACCATCGTGCGGCCGTCATTGCTGCTGGGCGAGCGGATCGAGCCGCGGCTGAGCGAGCAGCTGATTTCGCCGTTCTCCAAGCTGATACCCGGGAAGTACCGGGGCATCGAGGCTTGCACGTTGGCCCGGGCGTTGTGGCGCCTGGCGCTGGAGGAAGAGGACGGGGTGCGCATTGTGGAGTCGGATGAATTGCGCAGGTTGGGCAAGAAGTAATAGCCCTGCAGCTGCTGTAGGAGCGGCCTTGTGTCGCGATGGGGCGCGAAGCGGCCCCGGCAATTTGTGCATCTGCGCTGAAACCCCGGGGCTGCTTTGCAGCCCATCGCGACACAAGGCCGCTCCTACAGGGGCCGGTGTACTGCCTAGAGGCCGCCGGTGGCCTGGAAGCCCACACCTGCTGCGGTCAGCAACGACAACGGCAGCAACAGGGTGTCGAGCAACATGCTCCCAGGCAAATCCAACCCCGGATACGCCGGCGCATCAGCCCCATAATGATCCCGCGGGCAACAGCCGCCATTCATGACATACAAGTCCAACCGGGTGCCGGCATACACCACCGGCGCCCCGGGTTTGTTGGCATCCAGCGTCCGCACCGTGGCGCAACCACTCAGCAACCCCAGCGCCAGCAAGCCGCACAATGCGCGCCTCAATCATCCACCCCGTAGTGGTGCTCACCCCAACGCGGCAACATGTCCTGGGGAATGTTCAGCAGGTTGAGAATGCGCGCCACGACAAAGTCGACCAGGTCGTCGATGGTCTGCGGCTGGTGATAGAAGCCCGGCGCTGCTGGCAGGATGATCGCACCCATCTGCGACAGCTTGAGCATGTTCTCCAGGTGGATGGTGGAGAACGGCGCTTCGCGCGGCACCAGGATCAGCTGGCGGCGCTCCTTGAGGGTAACGTCGGCGGCACGCTCGATCAGATTGTTGCAGGCACCGGTGGCAATCGCCGACAAGGTGCCAGTGGAACAGGGCACCACCACCATCGCCGCCGGCGCGCCGGAGCCCGAGGCTACCGGCGACATCCAGTCTTCCTTGCCATACACCCGGATCTGCCCATCGGCGGCACCCGTGTATTCGGTAAGAAACGCCTGCATTGCCTGCGGTTTGGCCGGCAGCAACACATCGGTCTCGGTGGCCATCACCAGCTGCGCGGCCTTGGAGATCAGAAAGTGCACCTCGCGGTCTTCACGCACCAGGCAATCGAGCAGGCGCAGGCCATACTGGGCGCCCGAGGCGCCCGTCATGGCCAGGGTGATGCGTTCCGGCCCGCTCACTGCAATGCCTCGGCCAGCTTGCCGTGCAGGCCACCAAAGCCGCCGTTGCTCATGATCACCACGTGGGTGCCCGGGCGGGCCTGGCCCTTGACTCGCTCGATGATCGCCTCGAGGCTGTCGGCCACCACGCTCGGCACCTTGCACTGCGCGGCAGTCGCGGCCAGGTCCCAGCCGAGGTTGGCCGGGGCGTACCAGATCACCTGGTCGGCATCGTTGACGCTTTCCGGCAGGCCGTCACGGTGGGCACCGAGCTTCATCGAATTGGAGCGCGGCTCGATCACGGCGATTACCGGGGCCTCGCCAACGCGCTTGCGCAGGCCGTCGAGGGTGGTGGCAATGGCGGTCGGGTGGTGGGCGAAATCGTCGTAGATGGTCACGCCCTGCACCTCGGCGACCTTCTCCATGCGCCGCTTGACGCTCTTGAACGCGCTCAGGCCTTCGATGCCCATGGCCGGCACCACACCGACGTGGCGGGCCGCTGCCAGGGTTGCCAGGGCATTGGCGACGTTGTGCTGGCCGGTCAGCGCCCAGTCCACCACGCCCTGCACTTCGCCTTCGAACAGCACTTCGAAGCGCGAACCGTCCGGGCTCAGCAGGCGGGCCTGCCACTGGCCACCTTCACCGGTGGTTTGCACCGGGGTCCAGCAGCCCATGCCGATCACGCGTTCCAGCGCCTGCTCGGTGGTTGGGTGAATCACCAGGCCTTCGCTGGGGATGGTGCGTACCAGGTGGTGGAACTGCCGCTCGATCGAAGCCAGGTCGGGGAAGATGTCCGCGTGGTCGAATTCGAGGTTGTTGAGGATCGCGGTGCGCGGGTGGTAATGGACGAACTTGGAACGCTTGTCGAAGAAGGCGCTGTCGTACTCATCGGCCTCGACCACGAAGAATGGCGTATTGCCCAGGCGCGCCGATACCGAGAAATTCTGCGGCACACCGCCGATCAGGAAGCCCGGGCTCATGCCGGCGTGCTCCAGCACCCAGGCCAGCATGCTGCTGGTGGTGGTCTTGCCATGGGTACCGGCAACAGCCAGTACCCAGCGGCCCTGCAGCACGTGGTCGGCCAGCCAGTGCGGGCCGGAAACATACGGCAGGCCTTTGTTCAGCACGTACTCCACCGCCGGGTTGCCACGCGACATGGCATTGCCGACAACCACCAGGTCCGGCGCCGGCTCCAGTTGGGCCGGGTCGTAGCCTTGGGTCAGCTCGATGCCCTGGGCTTCGAGCTGGGTGCTCATCGGGGGATAGACGTTGGCGTCAGAGCCGGTGACACGGTGACCAAGTTCCTTGGCCAGCACCGCCAGCGAGCCCATGAAAGTGCCGCAAATACCGAGAATGTGAATATGCATGGTCGACCTCGCAAAACATCGAGGCAGGGTAGCCTAGGGCGCGACAATTCGCACCCGCTGTTTCGCTCAGCCGGCCCTGGTGATGCCGTGTTTGCGCAGTTTTCGATACAAGGTATTACGGCTGATGCCCAAGTGCTCGGCGACACGGGTGAGGTGCCAGTGTTTTGCCTCTAGCGTCACCAACAATGCTCGCCGCTCCGCATCCTGTAGGAGCGGCCTTGTGTCGCGATCGGGCTGCGAAGCAGCCCCGGCAGATTGGTCGGCGCGGCTGGGCCCCTGGGGCCGCTCTGCGGCCCTTTCGCGACCCAAGGCCGCTCCTACAGGGGCGGTGCTGCTGCGGAGGATGGCGGGAAGGTCCGGGAGTCCGATGCAACCGTTTTCACCCAGCGCCACCAGGGTACGCAGCACGTTGCGCATCTGCCGCACGTTTCCCGGCCAGGCAAAGTCGAGTAGCGCTTGTCGCGCCCGGGGCTCGATGTCTATCAACTGACCCTGCGCTTCCTGGCGCAGCAGGAAGTCCAGCAACTGCGCCTTGTCACTGCGCTCGCGCACCGCCGGCAACGCCACTTCCAGGCCATTCAGGCGGTAATACAGGTCTTCACGGAAACTGCCCTGCTCCACCCGCTCCAGCAGGTCGCGGTGGGTAGCACTGACGATGCGCACGTCGACCGCCTGCGGCTCGCCACCGATCGGCACCACCTGGCGCTCTTCAAGTACCCGCAGCAAGCGGGTTTGCAGGGCCAGCGGCATGTCGCCGATCTCGTCCAGCAGCAAGGTGCCACCGTCGGCCTGCAGCAGCTTGCCACGCATGCCTTCCTTGCGCGCCCCGGTAAAACTGCCGCCGCGATAGCCGAACAGCTCGCTCTCGATCAGGCTCTCCGGGATCGACGCACAGTTGATGGCGACGAACGGTTTGCCGCGCCGCTCGCTGGCTTGGTGCACGGCCTGGGCGAACGCCTCCTTGCCGCAACCGGTCTCGCCGCGCAGCAACAACGGCACGTCGCGATCGAATACGCGCACGCTGCGCCGGAAGTCGTTCTGCAAGGCCGGGTCGAGCAGGCAGACAAGCGGCTCGGCCTCCCGCGCCGGCCGTGGCTGCGCGGCTGGCACCGACCATACCGGCGCGCGGGCCTGGCCACGCAGGCTGGCGAATACCTGGCGCCCGTCCAGGGTATGCAGCGGCCAGGCCGTGCTGCCGGAGGGCGTGGCACGGCTGAACAGCTCGTCATGGCTGCAGGCGAAGAAACGCTCCAGCGGTTTGCCCAGCACACCACCACGCACCGTACCCAGCAAGTTCAGTGCGCTCTGGTTGGCAGCGCAGATGCGCCCGTCACCGTCGAAGGCCAGCAGGCCTTCGCTGAACAGGCCGACCGATTCGGCCTGCAAATGAAAACGCAGCAGCCACTGTTGTTCGAAATGACGCAGGAAATAGCAACTTTCGATCATCTTCGCCGACAGGTTGACCAGGGCCATGGTGTGGAACTGGCTCTGCCGGGAAACATCAGGCCGTGCCGAAGACACGTCCAGCACCGCCAGCAACTCGCCATGCGGGTCGAACACCGGGCTGGCCGAGCACGTCAGGCCGGTGTGGCGGCCGCGGAAGTGCTCGTCCTGATGAATGGTCAGGGCCTGGCGCTCGACCAGGCACGTGCCAATACCGTTGGTGCCTTCGCGCGCTTCACTCCAGTCAGCGCCCAGCCACAGGCCAGCGCGCTCGAAGCTGCGTCGCTCGCTCGGGGCGCTGACACAGTTGAGGATGACCCCGCGCGCATCGGTCAGCAGCACCGCATGGCCGGCCCCGGATAGCTGCTGGTGCAGGCTGTTCATCTCATGGTCGGCAATCTGCAGCACCTGGCGCAGGCGCTCGCGGCTTTCCAGCAGGCGCCCGTGCTCAAGCACTACTGGCGCCTCGATCAGCGCCGGGTCGAGGTGGTAGTCCTCCAGGCAGCGCAGCCAGGAGCGGGCGATGGAAGGGTCGCTAGCGCCTGCCCCGGCCCCGCCATGGGCAACGGTGTGGACTTGCTGGGCATGGCGACTGAAATGATTGCTCTGCATTGTTGTAGTTCTCCGCAGATGGAGCGTCCCGCCAGCATCCTCCACCCGGGTGGCCTTTGCAATGCATCCCCGGGTTACGTGTCGCAAATGGCACAAAGTGTCACCCCGGTGCGTACCGGCGCTGGCACAACGTCGCTGGCCCAGGCCCTGGAAAGCAGGCCAAGCCATTGATTTGCCTGGCACTGGCAACGCTGGCCCAACCTTTGCTCTACGCTTTTCAACTCCCTAACAAGCACAATAGCCAGGAGACACACCATGCGTTACGCACATCCCGGTACCGAAGGCGCGAAGGTTTCCTTCAAGAGCCGCTACGGCAACTACATCGGTGGTGAGTTCGTTCCTCCGGTAAAGGGTGAGTACTTCACCAACACCTCGCCGGTGAACGGCCAGCCGATCGCCGAATTCCCCCGCTCCACTGCCGAAGACATCGAAAAAGCCCTGGATGCCGCCCATGCGGCTGCCGACGCCTGGGGCCGTACCTCGGTGCAGGACCGCTCCAACGTCCTGCTGAAGATCGCCGACCGTATCGAACAGAACCTCGAACTGCTGGCCATCACCGAAACCTGGGACAACGGCAAGCCGGTGCGTGAAACCCTGAATGCCGACATCCCGCTGGCGGTCGACCACTTCCGCTACTTCGCTGGTTGCATTCGTGCCCAGGAAGGCGGCGCCGCCGAGATCAACGAAGGCACCGTGGCCTATCACATCCACGAGCCACTGGGCGTGGTCGGGCAGATCATCCCGTGGAACTTCCCGATCCTGATGGCCGCCTGGAAGCTTGCCCCGGCCCTGGCCGCCGGCAACTGCGTGGTGCTCAAGCCGGCCGAGCAGACCCCACTGGGCATCACCGTGCTGCTGGAACTGATCGGCGACCTGCTGCCAAAAGGCGTACTCAACGTGGTGCAGGGCTATGGCCGCGAAGCCGGCGAGGCGCTGGCCACCAGCAAGCGCATCGCCAAGATCGCCTTCACCGGCTCGACCCCGGTGGGCTCGCACATCATGAAGTGCGCCGCCGAGAACATCATCCCGTCCACCGTGGAGCTGGGCGGCAAGTCGCCGAACATCTACTTCGAAGACATCATGCAGGCCGAGCCGAGCTTCATCGAGAAAGCCGCCGAAGGCATGGTGCTGGCGTTCTTCAACCAGGGTGAGGTGTGCACCTGCCCGTCGCGCGCCCTGGTCCAGGAGTCGATCTACCCGCAGTTCATGGAAGCGGTGATGAAGAAGGTGCAACAGATCAAGCGTGGCGACCCGCTGGACACCGACACCATGGTCGGTGCCCAGGCCTCGCAGCAGCAGTTCGAGAAAATCCTGTCGTACCTGGAGATTGCCGAGAAGGAAGGCGCCGAGCTGCTGACTGGCGGCAAGGTGGAAAAACTCGAAGGCTCGCTGGCCACCGGTTACTACATCCAGCCGACCCTGCTCAAGGGCAACAACCGCATGCGCGTGTTCCAGGAGGAAATCTTCGGGCCGGTGGTCAGCGTCACCACGTTCAAGGACGAAGCCGAAGCGCTGGCGATCGCCAACGACACCGAGTTCGGCCTGGGCGCCGGCGTGTGGACCCGTGACATCAACCGTGCCTACCGCGTGGGCCGTGGGATCAAGGCAGGCCGGGTGTGGACCAACTGCTACCACCTGTACCCGGCGCATGCGGCGTTTGGCGGGTACAAGAAGTCGGGCGTCGGGCGTGAGACGCACAAGATGATGCTGGACCACTATCAGCAGACCAAGAACCTGCTGGTGAGCTACGACATCAATCCGTTGGGCTTCTTCTAAACCGCGTCGCGGCCTTCGCGGGCACGCCCGCCCCCACAGGTATTGCACTGGTCTTGAAACTTGTGCAGTCCCTGTGGGAGCGGGCAAGCCCGCGAAGAGGCCAGGCCTGCATACACCAAACCCAGAGCGGCAACCGCGCACCAACCGCTCTGGCTCGCTTCCTGCAACACCTATCACCATCGGCCCGGAACCCTTCCGGCCACCAAGAAAAACAACAGGTGAATCTATGCCAAGCGATCATTCCGCCGGCTCTCCGGCAGGCTCTTCCGTCGACTTCGAAAAGGTCGGCTCGGACTATTTCCAGCAACGTGAACTGAAAAAAGGCGCCGCCGGCTGGGTACTGCTGGTCGGCCTGGGCGTGGCCTATGTCATCTCCGGCGACTACGCCGGCTGGAACTTCGGCCTGGCCCAGGGTGGCTGGGGCGGGATGTTCCTCGCCACCCTGCTGATGGCCACCATGTACCTGTGCATGTGCTTCTCGCTGGCCGAACTGTCGTCGATGATCCCCACCGCAGGCGGCGGCTACGGTTTTGCCCGCAGCGCCTTCGGCCCGTGGGGCGGCTTCCTCACCGGCACGGCAATCCTCATCGAATACGCCATCGCCCCCGCCGCCATCGCGGTGTTCATCGGCGCCTATTGCCAGTCGCTGTTCGGTATCGGCGGCTGGATGATCTACCTGGCGTTCTACATCGTGTTCATCGGCATTCACATCTTCGGCGTGGGTGAGGCACTGAAGCTGATGTTCATCATCACCGCCATCGCCGCCATTGCCCTGGCTGTGTTTTTGCTGGGCATGGTGCCCCATTTTGATGCAGCCAACCTGTTCGACATCGCCAAGACAGATGCCGTGGGCGCCAGCAGCTTCCTGCCGTTCGGCTACGTCGGTGTGTGGGCAGCCATCCCCTACGCCATCTGGTTCTTCCTGGCTGTCGAAGGCGTGCCGCTGGCCGCGGAAGAAACCAAGAACCCCAAGCGCGACCTGCCACGCGGGTTGATCGGGGCCATGCTGGTCCTGCTCGCCTTCGCCCTGCTGATCCTGGTGGTCGGGCCCGGCGGCGCAGGCTCCGAGGCGCTGAAGGCCTCCGGCAACCCGCTGGTCGAAGCCTTGTCCAAGGCCTACGGCGGCTCCACCTGGATGGGCGGCTTCGTCAACCTGGTCGGGCTGGCCGGGCTGATCGCCAGCTTCTTCTCGATCATCTACGCCTATTCCCGGCAGATCTTCGCCCTGTCGCGCGCCGGCTACCTGCCGCGCAAGCTGTCGGAAACCAACAAGAGCAAAGCCCCGGTCATGGCTCTGGTCATCCCTGGCATCATCGGCTTTGCCCTGTCGCTGACCGGCCAGGGCGACCTGCTGATCCTGGTGGCGGTGTTCGGTGCCACACTGTCATATGTGCTGATGATGGCTGCGCACATCACCTTGCGTATCCGCCGGCCGAAGATGGAGCGCCCGTACCGCACCCCCGGTGGCATCGTCACCTCGGGCGTGGCCCTGGTACTGGCCTGCATCGCCGTGGTCGCCGGTTTCCTGGTCGACCCACGGGTGGTGATTGGCGCCGCAGTGATCTATGCGGTATTAATTGCCTACTTTGCTTTGTACAGCCGCCACCACCTGGTAGCGGGCACACCGGAAGAGGAATTCGCCGCGATCCAGAAGGCCGAAGAGGCCCTGCACTGATCGCCGCCACCCGCCGCGGGGCAACCCGCGGCTCTGGAGAGTCTGTATGGCAAGTTTCGTACACACGGTGGGCCACCTGGTCTACCGCTTCGACAGCCTCAAGGAAGTGATGGCCAAGGCCAGCCCCGCCCGTTCGGGGGACTACCTGGCGGGTGTCGCCGCCAGCAACGACGGTGAACGCGTCGCCGCTCAGATGGCCCTGGCCAATATCCCGCTGACGCATTTCCTCAATGAAGCACTGATCCCTTACGAAGAAGACGAAGTCACCCGGCTGATCATCGACAGCCACGATGCCCAGGCATTTGCAATCGTCAGCCACCTGACCGTGGGTGGCCTGCGCGACTGGCTGCTCAGCGATGAAGCCAACGAGGACAGCCTGCGCGCCCTGGCGCCCGGGCTGACCCCGGAAATGGCCGCAGCGGTGTCGAAGATCATGCGCGTGCAGGACCTGGTGCTGGTGGCGCAGAAGATCCGCGTGGTCACGCGCTTCCGTGGCACCATGGGCCTGCGCGGGCGGCTGTCGACCCGGCTGCAGCCCAACCACCCGACCGACGAACCGGCCGGCATCGCCGCCAGCATCCTCGACGGCCTTTTGTACGGCAACGGCGACGCCATGATCGGCATCAACCCGGCCACCGACAGCATCGCTTCGATCTGCGCGCTGCTGGAGATGCTCGACGCCATCATCCAGCGCTACGACATCCCCACCCAGGCTTGCGTACTAACCCACGTGACCACGTCGATCGAGGCGATCAACCGTGGCGTGCCGCTGGACCTGGTGTTCCAGTCCATCGCCGGCACCGAAGCGGCCAACGCCGGCTTCGGCATCAACCTCAATGTGCTGCAGGAAGGCTACGAAGCGGGCCTTTCGCTGAAGCGCGGCACACTCGGGCAGAACCTGATGTACTTCGAAACCGGCCAGGGCAGCGCCCTGTCGGCCAACGCCCACCACGGCGTCGACCAGCAAACCTGCGAAACCCGCGCCTATGCCGTGGCCCGCCATTTCAAGCCGTTCCTGGTCAACACCGTGGTCGGCTTCATCGGCCCGGAATACCTGTACAACGGCAAGCAGATCATCCGCGCCGGCCTCGAGGACCACTTCTGCGGCAAGCTGCTGGGGGTGCCGATGGGTTGCGACATCTGCTACACCAACCACGCCGAAGCCGACCAGGACGACATGGACACCCTGCTGACCTTGCTGGGCGTGGCCGGGATCAACTTCATCATGGGCATCCCCGGTTCCGACGACATCATGCTCAACTACCAGACCACCTCGTTCCACGATGCGCTGTACGCGCGCCAGACCCTGGGCCTGAAACCCGGGCCGGAATTCGAGGCCTGGCTGGCCCGCACCGGCATCTTCACCCAGGCCGATGGCCGGGTACGCTTTGGTGACAACCTGCCGCCGGCTTTCCGCCAGGCCTTGGCACAGCTTGCATAGGGATGACCATGGACCATCGCACGCCTACCCCCGACAACCCCTGGCTGGCCCTGCGCAACCTCACCCCGGCGCGCATCGCCCTGGGCCGTGCCGGCACCAGCCTGCCAACCGGCGCGCAGCTGGACTTCCAGTTCGCCCATGCCCAGGCGCGCGACGCCGTACACCTGGCGTTCGATCACGCCAGCCTGGCTGCGCAGCTGGCTGACCGCGGCCGCGACAGCCTGGTGCTGCACAGCGCCGCCAGCGACCGCAACCAATACCTGCAACGCCCGGACCTGGGGCGGCGCCTGAACCAGGACTCGGTGGCGGCGCTGCGCCAGCACGCCCAAGCCAACCCCGGCGGGGTCGACCTGGCCATCGTCGTGGCGGACGGCCTGTCGGCCCTGGCCGTGCACCGCCACACCCTGCCGTTCCTGGCCCGCTTCGAAGAGCAGGCCGCCGCCGACGGCTGGAGCAGTGCCCCGGTGGTGCTGGTGCAGCAGGGCCGCGTGGCCGTGGCCGACGAGGTCGGTGAGCTGCTGGGTGCGCGCATGACGGTGATGCTGATTGGCGAACGCCCGGGGCTCAGCTCGCCCGACAGCCTCGGCCTGTATTTTACCTACGCGCCGAAGGTCGGCCTGACCGATGCCTACCGCAACTGCATTTCCAACATCCGCCTGGAGGGGCTGAGCTACGGGATGGCGGCGCACCGCCTGTTGTACCTGATGCGCGAAGCCTGCCGACGTCAGCTTTCCGGAGTGAATCTGAAGGACGAAGCCGAAGTCCATAGCCTTGAGAGTGAACATGGCGCCGGCCAGAAGGGCAACTTCCTGCTCGGCAAAGGGTAAAAAACCTGTAACGGAAGGCGGATTGCACTTGCGCCGCGCATTGGGCAGCATGCCCAGGAAAGCTGCTGGCAATCCGCTGTTTCCCCTAATGGACTCTGAGGGCCGCACATGCGCATCATCAAGGCAACCCTGGAACACCTCGACCTGCTCACGCCGATGTTCGTCAAATACCGTGAGTTCTACGGGCAGCTTCCCTACCCCGACAGCTCGCGCAGCTTCCTGGAAAAGCGCCTGAAGCGGGATGAGTCGGTGATCTACCTGGCCTTGCCGGATGACGACGACAGCAAGCTGCTGGGTTTCTGCCAGCTCTACCCGAGCTATTCGTCGCTGTCGCTGAAGCGGGTGTGGATTCTCAACGACATCTATGTGGCCGAGGATTCGCGGCGCATGCTGGTGGCCGACCACCTGATGCGCGAGGCGAAGAAGATGGCCAAGGAAACCAACGCCGTGCGCATGCGGGTGTCAACCAGCGCGGACAACGAGGTCGCGCACAAGACTTACGAGTCCATCGGGTTTCGTGAGGATAACGAGTTCAAGAGCTATATCCTGCCGATCAATCAGGATTGACTGTTCCAGCCCTTTCGCGGGCACGCCCGCTCCCACAGGTACAGCACAGCCTCAGGAAGCGGTGATATCCCTGAGGGAGCGGGCGTGCCCGCGAAGAGGCCGGAACAGGACTCCCCTGCCGTAACCCCCCGCTACAAACTCCCCGGGCATGTTCCCGACTTCGCCGTATAATGGCCCACCTGTCATGTGTGAAATTTTACCCATCGCCAGGTAACCGAGCCTACGCCCCAAGAACACAGGTGCTGTACATGGATTTCAACCCGCTGGACCTTATCCTGCATCTCGATGCCTACCTCGATCTGCTGGTCACCAATTACGGTCCCTGGATCTACGCCATCCTCTTCACCGTGATCTTCTGCGAAACCGGGCTGGTGGTCATGCCCTTCCTGCCTGGTGATTCGCTGCTGTTCATTGCTGGCGCCGTGGCCGCCGGTGGCGGCATGGACCCGTTGCTGCTGGCCGGCCTGCTGATGGCTGCAGCGATCCTCGGCGACAGCACCAACTATGTGATCGGCCGCACGGTTGGCGAACGCCTGTTCAACAAGCCCAACTCGAAGATCTTCCGCCGCGATTACCTGCAGCGCACCCACGATTTCTATGAGCGCCACGGCGGCAAGACCGTGACCATGGCGCGCTTCCTGCCGATCCTGCGCACCTTCGCGCCCTTCGTCGCCGGCATCGCCCACATGCATTACCCGCGCTTCCTCGGCTTCAGCGTTGCCGGTTCGCTGCTGTGGGTCGGAGGCCTGGTAACCCTGGGTTACTTCTTCGGCAACGTGCCATTCATCAAGCAGCACCTGTCGCTGATGGTGGTGGGTATCATCCTCCTGTCGCTGGTGCCGATGATCCTGGGCCTGCTGCGTGGCCGCCTGGGCCGTACGGCCAAGGCTCACTGAAGCTGGCCGATGTGGTCATTCAGCGCCTGGCGGCGCAAGCGCACCCTGGCGCGCTACCCCATCGCCCCCCAGCAATGGCAGGCCGTGCGCGCGCGCCTGCCGATGCTGGACGGCATCACTGAAGCAGAAGACCGCTGGCTGCGAGAAGCCTGCATCCTGTTCCTGCTGGACAAACACCTCACCTGCCTGCCCGGCGTCGAACTGGACGACGAGCAGCGCCTGTTGCTGGCGGCCCAGGCGCAGTTGCCTCTGTTGCACCTGGGCGAGCTGAACTGGTACCAGGGTTTCCACGAGATCATCCTCTACCCCGACGACTTCAAGAGCCCCCAACGCCACCGCGATGCCAGTGGCGTGGAACACGTCTGGGATGGCGAACACAGCGGCGAGGCCTGGCAGCAAGGCCCGGTCATCCTGGCCTGGAATGGCGTACTGGCCAGTGGCGGCTGGGAGGCTTACAACCTGGTCATCCATGAGCTGGCGCACAAGCTCGACATGCTCAATGGCGACGCCAACGGCCTGCCGCCGCTGCACAACGGCATGCCTGTGGAGGAATGGGCCAGCGCCATGCAACAGGCCTACGACGACCTCAACCGCCAGCTGGACAACGACCCCGACGCCGAAACCGCCATCGACCCTTATGCAGCGGAAAACCCGGCCGAGTTCTTCGCCGTCACCAGCGAATACTTCTTTAGTGCCCCCGACCTGCTGCAGCAGGCTTATCCAAAGGTCTACCACCAGTTGTCGCAGTTCTACCGCCAGGACCCGCTGGCGCGCCTGTGCCGGCTGCAGGCCGAACACCCGGACTACCGCGCAAGCCACGCCTGACGGGGCCGCACATCAGGCCAGGCGTGGCATGCCCCGGCAGAATGTGCCTATAATCGCCGCCACTTTTTTGGTCAAACACGGGGGCACTGCCCAATGAGCTACAGCAAGATTCCGGCGGGCAAAGACCTGCCGAACGACATCTACGTCGCCATCGAGATCCCGGCCAACCACGCGCCGATCAAATACGAGATCGACAAGGACAGCGACACCCTGTTCGTCGACCGTTTCATGGCTACCCCGATGTTCTACCCAGCCAACTACGGTTTCATCCCGAACACCCTGGCTGACGACGGCGACCCGCTGGACGTGCTGGTCGTTACCCCTTATCCGGTTGCCCCTGGTTCGGTTATCCGCGCCCGTCCGGTTGGCGTACTGAACATGACCGACGACGGCGGCGGCGACGCCAAGGTCATCGCTGTTCCTCACGACAAGCTGTCGCAGCTGTACGTCGACGTGAAGGAATACACCGACCTGCCAGCCCTGCTGATCCAGCAGATCGAGCACTTCTTTGCCAACTACAAAGATCTCGAAAAGGGCAAGTGGGTCAAGATCGAAGGCTGGGAAGGCGCCGACGCCGCTCGTGCCGCGATCACCAAGTCGGTGGCTGCCTACAAGGGCTGATACCGGTTGCACGAAGAACCCCGCCTCGGCGGGGTTTTTTTATGCTTGGAGGCTGGCCCAGGGGGCTGTGGAGGCGGCCTGTGGCAAGTGCGACGCTTAGTAAAAAATCCTACACCGTCCTACTCCAACGCCCTACAAATCGCTGTTTTCACACAGACCTCATCAACATCCGGTTGATATCCTTGCTGGCACCGCGCCGCTACACTCGCCGCCATGAACACATCCGGTGACCGCCTCAAAGCTCTCCTCCACGAATGTGGCCTTACCCCGTCCGATTTCGCCGCCCAGCGCAGCGTCACACCCCAGCACGTCAACAACTGGTTCAAGCGCGGTGTGCCGTTGGCCCGGCTGGACGAACTGGCCGACCTGTTCTGCGTACATCGTCGCTGGTTGCGCACCGGTGAAGGGCCCAAGCACCTCAACCCGATCCCGCGCAACCATTCCCCGGCGCCAGCGCCCGGCAACCTGCCCACGCCGCTGTCGGCGCGAGGGGGCCGGGTGTTGAAGCTGCCCTTTTACGAATTGCACAGCGGCCTGCTGTCGCCCGTGCCCGGCAGGCACCTGTGCCTGCCCGCAAAAGCGCTGAGAAGCCTCGGCGTGCAAGCCGAAAACGCCATCTGCCTGGCCATGCCCGCCGGCAACATGGCCCCACTGATGCCGCAGCAGGCCACCCTTGCCATCGACCTGGGCATGACCCAGGTGGTTGAGGGCGAAACCTATGCCCTGCTGCACAATGGCACGCTCCGGGTGAACAACCTCAGCCTCGGCCAGCACGGCACGCTGTACCTGCACAGCCTTGACCGGCGCAGCTACGCGGTCGAACGCTATACCACCGTGCAGCGCCAGGCGCAGGGGCTGGAAATCCTCGGCTGGGTCTTCCACTGGTCGCATTTTCGCCAGCAACGGCCTGGCTGAAACAACCTGTTCCATTTTTTGCTGGGCATCCCGCGCGCGCCCTTGTATGCTACGCCGCACATTCAGCCCCGACCGGCGCATGCCGCGGTCCAGAGGGCTCGGCGATGTCCCACACGGGCATCTGCCAATTCTTTCAGGCCTTGATGGCCACACAGTTAAGGCGATTGCGGCTTACCAAAAATTAGTCGGAAGCGTCCCCGAGAAGCCGGCCACAAGCCGGCTTTTTAATGCCCTCCTGAAATTCCTTCCCTGCCTTCAAGGCTGCGCGTGCACGCCTCGCCTGCGCAAGCTGACTAAAAAGTAATGTAGCGCTCAGCCAGTTGACAGCGCGGGCCGGCTAGCCTGCAGTCTGTTGGTGCTTATCGCAAAATTATCGACTGACTGGACGCAACGGCATGCAAAGCAAAACCACGAGACGCTCCTTCGTCAAAGGCCTGGCCGCTACCGGACTGCTTGGCGGGTTGGGCATGTGGCGCGCGCCGGTCTGGGCGGTGACCAGCCCTGGCCAACCGAATGTACTGACGGGCACCGACTTTGACCTGTACATCGGTGAACTGCCGGTGAATTTCACCGGCGCCAAGCGCACGGCGATGGCCATCAACGGCTCCGTGCCCGGGCCCATTCTGCGCTGGCGCGAAGGCGACACCGTCACCCTGCGTGTGCGTAACCGTTTGCAGCAGGACACCTCCATCCACTGGCACGGCATCATCCTGCCGGCCAACATGGACGGCGTGCCGGGCCTGAGCTTCCACGGCATCGCCCCCGACGGCATGTACGAGTACCGGTTCAAGGTCCAGCAGAATGGTACCTACTGGTACCACAGCCACTCCGGGTTCCAGGAACAAGTTGGGGTGTACGGCGCCCTGGTCATCGATGCGAAAGAGCCCGAGCCGTTCAGCTACGACCGGGACTACGTGGTGATGCTCAGCGACTGGACAGATGAAGACCCTGCCCGGGTGCTGTCCAAGCTCAAGAAGCAGTCGGACTATTACAACTACCACAAGCGCACGGTGGGTGACTTCGTCAACGACGTCAGCGAAATGGGCTGGTCGGCTGCGCTAGCCGACCGGAAGATGTGGGCCGAGATGAAGATGAGCCCCACCGACCTCGCCGACGTGAGTGGCTACACCTACACCTACCTGATGAATGGTCAGGCGCCGGACGGTAACTGGACGGGCGTGTTCAAGCCGGGCGAGAAAATCCGCCTGCGCTTCATCAACGGCTCTGCCATGACCTATTTCGACGTGCGCATTCCCGGCCTGAAGATGACCGTTGTCGCGGCAGACGGGCAGCACGTCAAGCCTGTTTCGGTCGACGAGTTGCGCATCGCCGTTGCCGAAACCTACGACGTCATCGTCGAGCCTGAAAGCGAGCAGGCATACACCATTTTCGCCCAGTCCATGGACCGTACCGGGTATTCCAGGGGCACCCTGGCTGTCCGCGAGGGCTTGCAGGCGCCTGTGCCAACCGTGGATCCACGCCCCATCATCTCGATGAACGATATGGGCATGGACCATGGCGACATGGGCGGTATGGACCATGACAGCATGGCCGGCATGGACCACAACAGCATGGCCGGCATGGACCACGGCGCCATGACCGGCACAAGCGCCGCCATGCAGCGCCACCCGGCCTCCGAGACCAACAACCCGCTGGTCGACATGCAGACGATGTCGCCGACGCCAAAGCTGAGCGATCCCGGGATTGGGCTACGCAACAATGGCCGTCGCGTGCTCACCTATGCCGACCTGCGCAGCACCTTCCCTGACCCGGACGGCCGCGCGCCGGGGCGCACAATCGAACTGCACCTTACCGGTCACATGGAAAAATTCGCCTGGTCCTTCGACGGCATCAAGTTTTCCGATGCCGAGCCACTGCGCCTGAAGTATGGCGAGCGCCTGCGTATCACCCTGGTCAACGACACCATGATGACTCACCCCATCCACCTGCATGGCATGTGGAGCGACCTGGAGGATGACAACGGCAACTTCATGGTGCGTAAGCACACCATCGATATGCCGCCTGGCTCGAAACGCAGCTATCGCGTCACTGCAGATGCCTTGGGGCGTTGGGCCTATCACTGTCACCTGCTGTTCCATATGGAAATGGGCATGTTCCGAGAAGTCCGTGTGGACGAATGAACTGGAGATCCGAGATGAGCAAAGCCATGAAACGAAGCGCGTTTTTCCTCTCTGCCGCGATGGCGGGCCTGCTTGCTGTCCATGCCCCCTCCTCGTGGTCCGGCGACACCAGCAAACAACCGGCCAATGCTGCAAACGCCAAAGGCGCACAGGGCATGGACCACGGCGCCATGAAAGGCATGGACCACGGCAATATGCAGGGTATGAACCATGACGCCATGAAAGGCATGGACCATAGCACCATGAAGGGAATGGACCATGGCGCGATGCAAGGCATGGACCACGGCAAGATGATGGAATCGCATGGCAGCGATAAAGCTAAGGCAGGGAACGATGCTCAATAGCCTGGCACGACCATCGCTACTGGCATTGGGCGTTGCCCTGGGCATGCTGGGCACTGCGCCCAGCTTCGCCGCCGGAGCAATGGACCATTCGGCCATGGGGCACGATGCCATGCCGATGGATAGCGGCTCGTCGCACGATTCGATGCCTGGCATGGACCACAGCAAGATGGACCATGACAGCATGCAGGGCATGGACCATGGCACGATGGACCACGGCAGCATGCAGGGCATGGACCACGGCAAGATGGACCACGGCAGCATGCATGGCATGGACCACTCGACGATGAACCACGGCTCGGCAGAGGCGCCGACGACGACCAGCCGTACCCCGATCCCGGTATTGACGGATGCAGACCGCCAGGCAGCCTTTCCGCCATTGGGTGGGCACCAGATGCACGACAGCGCAATCAACAGCTTCCTGCTGCTGGATCAGCTGGAGTACCAGGATGCGGACGAAGGCAGCACCCTGGCCTGGGATGCATCCGGCTGGATAGGTGGCGATATTAACCGGTTGTGGATCCGCTCCGAAGGCGAACGCACCAACGGCGTCAGCGAAGATGCCGAATTGCAGTTGCTATACGGCCGCTCGGTCAGCCCCTGGTGGGATGTGGTTGCCGGGGTGCGCCAGGACTTCAAGCCCGAATCGCCCCAGACCTGGGCGGCATTCGGTATCCAGGGCATGGCACTGTACGACTTCGAGACCGAAGCCACCGCATTCATTGGCGAGAACGGCCAGGCTGCTGCTCGCCTGGAAGGCGACTACGACATCCTGCTGACCAACCGCCTGATCCTGCAGCCAACCGCTGAAGCCAACTTCTACGGCAAGAACGACCCTGAGCGCGGCGTAGGTTCCGGCCTGGCCAATACCGAGGTCGGGCTGCGCCTGCGCTACGAGATTGTCCGCCAGTTCGCTCCCTACATCGGCATCACCTGGAAACGTTCCTATGGCAAAACTGCCGACTTCGTCCGGGATGAGGGTGGCGATGTGGATGAAGCGCGTTTCGTCGCCGGTATCCGCATGTGGTTTTGAGACCCTGACATGAAGAAAACAATAACAACGCTTGTCATGGCTGGCGTGCTGACCAGCGCGGCAGTGCTGGGTGCCGCCTACTCCGGCCTGGTCAACGTCGGCGCCGATGACCCGCACTTCCCCGCCGTGCATGCCTTTCTGGCCATGGCCCGGGACCGTTCCATTGCGGTACGTGCCAACGACATCGAAGTGCCCGACCTGCAAGACGAAGCCCTGATCCGTACTGGCGCGGGCAACTACAATGCCATGTGCATCGGTTGCCACCTGGCCCCGGGCGTGGAGAAAACCGAGCTCAGCCAGGCGCTGTACCCCTCGCCGCCCAACCTGGCCACCCGTGGCCTCGGCGGCGACCCTGCCGCAGCGTTCTGGATCATCAAGCATGGCATCAAGGCCACTGGCATGCCGGCCTGGGGCAAAAGCATGGGTGATGAATACATCTGGGGCATCGTGGCCTTCCTCGACCAATTGCCCAAGCTCGATACCCAGCAGTACAACGCGCTGGTAGCGAGCAGCAGCGGCCACCAGCATGGCGGTGGCGAAAGCCAAATGCACAACCATGAAGGCCAGCACGGCAGCCACGCGCCTGAGCGCGCGGGCCACCACGCAATGGGCAATTCAGAAGCGCATCACCCAGCGCCCGGCAACCCAGTTCCGAAGACACATATGCACCGTGATGGCAAAGCGCACACCCATGGGAACTGAAGGCCGCTCGGTCCGAAGCAGGCCTCTCATTTCAGTGCTTCATGCCTAGCTCAGCATCATCCATCAGCGCCTTGGCCATCGCACTCAGGTAGTGCGCAGCCCAGATCATCATCGGTTTTTCATCCATCAGGCCGGTGATGGTCAACTCGCGGACATAGCCCATCAGTTCCGAGGCCTGCTCGCGGGCGTCCTCGCACGGGATGCCGGGCTCGATGCGGAACAGTGGGTGGGTGCCGTTTTCGCCTTGGTAGAAGGTGGTCTTGCCGACGGTGAATTGGGTGTCGTCGGTAGTCATTGTTGAATTCCCTGATAGTTCTCGACTCTCCGGGCCGGCCCTTTCGCGGGCTTGCCCGCTCCCACAGGTACTGTGCAAGCCTTGAGGCCTGTGGTGAGCCTGTGGGAGCGGGCATGCCCGCGAAGAGGCCAGCCCAGAAAACACATCACTAATGCCTAGTGCAAAATCCTGGGCTCTGTAGGCATCTGCACCTGAACCAGTGCCGTCTCCAGCAAAGCCCGCAGCGTCTCCAGCTCATGCATCGAGGTCATCATCAGGATCGATGCCGGTGACTTGGGCTGCAGCAGCATTGCCTGGCGCACGACGGTCGCAGCGCACAGCGCATAGTCCGTGGCCTGGATCAGGGTGTCTTCAAGGGCATGAATATCGTGGGGTGGATCGGGGACAATCTTGAGCATGGTGTAATCTCGTCTGTTCCGAAGGGACAGCCACGACATCACTTGCAGTTGATGGGTGGCGGCTACGTACGGGTCTGCAAGACCGGACAGACGATAAACCGGCAGATCCGAAGATCTCCCGCACGCAGCCACCATTGACCGAAATCGCCGGCACGCGGCAACTTGGAAAGCGGTACTGAATCGTCTGCGGGCTTGCAGGCCCGGTCGCTGATTTGGCAACGACGGGGCCAGACTAGGTCGCTGAGAACACCACCGCAATGGCGCAAAGGCGGTAGGAAGCTATTTCAGAAATGGCCTACACGCAACGGGAAAAATCTGATTATCAGCGATTCATGCCGTTGCGCGATCGAAGGCATTACGTAGTAGACCTGTGCCGGCCTCTTCGCGGGTAAACCCGCTCCTACAGGTACTGTGCAGGTCTTAAACACTGAACTTTTCCACAGGTACCGTGCAAATCTTGAAGCCTGTGGAGCCCCTGTAGGAGCGGGTTTACCCGCGAGAGGCCAGTGCAGGAATACCCCCGTCAGCCCTTCACACACACCACCTGGCGCAAGGTGTGCACCACCTCCACCAGTTCCCGCTGCGCGCGCATCACCGCATCGATGTCCTTGTAGGCCATCGGGATCTCGTCGATCACCTCCTTGTCCTTGCGGCATTCCACATGCGCCGTGGCCCGTCGCTGGTCCTCCACGGTGAAGCGACTCTTGGCCTTGGTCCGGCTCATCACCCGGCCGGCGCCATGGCTGCAGGAACAGAACGATTCCTCGTTACCCAGCCCCCGCACGATGAAGCTCCTGGCCCCCATCGACCCAGGAATGATGCCTAGCTGCCCTTTCTGCGCCGACACCGCGCCCTTGCGCGTCACCAGCACTTCGCGGCCAAAATGCTGCTCGCGCTGCACATAGTTGTGGTGGCAGTTCACCGCTTCCAGGCTAGCCTCGAACGGTTTGCCCAGCACCTTGCGGGCTGCCCCGACCACCGCCAGCATCATCAGCTCGCGGTTCTGCCGGGCATAGTCCTGCGCCCATTCCACCGCTTCCACGTAGTCGGCGAAATGGCGGCTGCCTTCCTCGAAGTACGCCAGGTCCTTGTCTGGCAGGTTGGCCAGGTGCTGGCGCATGTCGGCCTGGGCCAGTTCGATGAACAGGTTGCCAATCGCATTGCCCACCCCCCGCGAGCCGCTGTGCAGCATGAACCAGACACGGTCGGCCTCGTCCAGGCACACCTCGATGAAGTGGTTGCCACCCCCCAGCGTACCCAGGTGCTGGCGGTTGTTGGTCTTCGCCAGGCGCGGGTACTTGTCGGTAATGGCCTTGAACCGCCCGGCCAACCGCCCCCAGGCCTGGTCGGCCTGGGCCGGCACATCGGCCCAGGCGCCCTGGTCATGTTTGCCGAACGTCTTGCCATGCGGCACCGCCTGCTCGATGGCGCTGCGCAGGCCGTGCAGATGGTCCGGCAGGTCGCGGGCATGCAGCGAGGTGCGCGCGGCGATCATGCCGCAGCCGATGTCTACCCCTACCGCCGCGGGGATGATCGCGCCAACGGTCGGGATCACGCTGCCGATGGTCGAGCCTTTGCCCAGATGCACGTCCGGCATCACCGCCAGGTGCTTGAAGATGAACGGCATCCTGGCGGTATTGAGCAATTGCCGGCGGGCGTCGTCTTCGACCGGCACGCCATCGGTCCATAACTTGACCGGCTTGCCGCCGGCAACCTGGAGAATGTCCATGGGGCTGTTCCTGAAAGGCCATGCCGGCATGATACCGCCAAAGGTCGTAGCGCCGTGGGTTGCCAGCGGGGTGGCGAGGTGCGGTATGCTTGGCCGGTCTTCAGGGCGGGGTGAAAGTCCCCACCGGCGGTAAATCGAAAGATGAGCCCGCGAGCGCCCCGGCCATGCCGGGGGTCAGCAGATCTGGTGCAATTCCAGGGCCGACGGTCATAGTCCGGATGAAAGAAGGCGTCAGGCAGGGGCCATCCGGGCGCCCCTGCGCGCGCATTTGGTTCGCCCCGAGACGTTCATCGATCATTCACGAGGAGCGTTTCATGTCCACCCAGCGCCACCCACAATTTCCCAATGTTGCCGCCGCCATCGCCGCCTTCCAGGCCGGGCGCCCTGTGCTGCTGCTCGACGATGACGACCGCGAGGACGAAGCGGACATCATTGCCGCCGCCGAGAACATTTCGCTGCAGACCATGGCCATGATGATTCGCGATTGCAGCGGCATCGTCTGCCTGTGCCTGGACGAAGCCACCGTCGACGAGCTGCAGCTGGCACCGATGGTGCAGAACAACCAGGCTCGCCATGGCACCGGCTTCACCGTCACCATCGAGGCGGCCGAAGGAATCAGCACCGGGGTTTCCGCCCAGGACCGCATCACCACCATCGGCGCGGCGCTGCGCTCTACTGCCGAGCAGCGCCATATCGTCAGCCCGGGCCATGTATTCCCGCTGCGCGCGCGCAATGGCGGGGTGCTGACCCGCCGTGGCCACACCGAAGGTTCGGTGGACCTGGCGCGCCTGGCCGGCCTGCGCCCGGCGGCGGTGCTGTGCGAGCTGATGAATCCCGATGGCAGCATGGCGCGCGGCGAGCAGGTGGCGGTGTATGCACGGCAGTACAATTTGCCGGTGCTGACCATCGAGGAACTGGCGCAGTACCGTGAGGCCATGCTGGAGCTAGAAGCAGAGCCAGCCTGATCCCGCACCGGGACACAGTGCCTGTAGCGGCCTTGTGTCGCGAAAGGGCTGCAAAGCAGCCCCAGCAATTTGTGCATCTGCGCTGACATCGTGGGGCCGCTGTGCGGCCCTTTCGCGACACAAGGCCGCTCCTACACAATTGACGGCGTTAGCCGATCGGGTGGCCGGAAGTTTGCTCCCCCCGCCCCGCTCTGCTAGTGTCGCGCCGTTCTGAATGCCACCGAGACAGTCGCCATGGCCCGCAAAAAAGCCTCCCTCGATTTCGAGCAATCCCTCGCAGACCTGCAAGCCCTGGTCGAGCGCCTGGAGAACGGCGAATTGTCGCTGGAAGAGTCGCTGGCCGCCTTCGAGCAAGGCATCGCCCTGACCCGTGATTGCCAAGGCGCCCTGGCCCAGGCCGAGCAGAAGGTGCAGATCCTGCTGGAACGCGACGGCGAGCTGGCCGCGCAGCCCTTCGACGCGGAGCCGGAAGCATGATCGGCACCTACCAGGCCAACTGCCAGGCGCGGGTCGACGCCGCACTCGAGCCGCTGTTCGTCGCCCCCACCCGGGAACTCGAGCGCCTCTACGCCGCCATGCGCTACAGCGTGATGAACGGCGGCAAGCGCGTGCGCCCGTTGCTGGTCTATGCGGCCTGCGAAGCCCTGGGCGCCCCGGCCGAACAGGCCAACGGCGCGGCCTGTGCGGTAGAGCTCATCCACGCCTACTCGCTGGTGCATGACGATTTGCCGGCGATGGACGACGACGACCTGCGCCGGGGCCAGCCAACCACTCACAAGGCCTTCGATGAAGCCTGTGCCATCCTCGCTGGCGATGGTTTGCAGAGCCTGGCCTTCAGCGCCCTGCTCGACCCACGCCTGAGCCCGCAGGCCGACAGCATCCGCCTGGCCATGGTCCAGGCGCTGGCCAAGGCCGCCGGCCCGGCCGGCATGGTCGGCGGCCAGGCCATCGACCTCGGCTCGGTGGGCCTGAAGCTTGACCAGCAGGCGCTGGAGTCCATGCACCGGCACAAGACCGGTGCGCTGATCGAAGCCAGCGTGCGCCTGGGCGCCCTGGCCAGCGCCCGCGCCGAACAGGCGCAACTGGATGCCTTGCAGGCCTATGCCCAGGCCATCGGCCTGGCGTTCCAGGTGCAGGACGACATCCTCGATGTGGAAAGCGACACCGCCACCCTTGGCAAGCGTCAGGGCGCCGACATCGCCCGCGACAAGCCGACCTACCCGGCATTGCTGGGCCTGGAGGCGGCCAAGGCCTATGCCATCGAACTGCGCGACCAGGCACTGCTCGCACTGGATGGTTTTGGCGAAAAAGCCGAGCCGCTGCGAGCCTTGGCGCGCTATATCGTCGAGCGCCGCAACTGATTTGATTGGGGCCGCGGTGCGGCCCATCGCCGGCAAGCCAGCGGCCACAGACGCCTCAGTGGCTATAAAACTGAATACCCTGTGCGTGCTGGCTTGCCGGCGATGGGCTGCAAAGCAGGCCCATGCGACACCCGTCTGAATGGGCAGTATTTCCTACAATGGGGTAAACTGCCGCGTCTTACACACCTATAACGACTCGCCTGATGCCCACGACGTTTCAAGAGATCCCCCGCGAACGCCCGGTCACGCCGTTGCTCGACCGCGCTGACACGCCTGCCGGCCTGCGCCGGCTGGCCGAAGCCGACCTGGAGACCCTGGCCGACGAACTGCGCCAGGAGCTGCTCTACACCGTGGGCCAGACCGGTGGGCATTTTGGTGCCGGCCTGGGCGTCATCGAGCTGACCATCGCCCTGCACTACGTCTTCGACACCCCGGACGACCGGCTGGTGTGGGACGTCGGCCACCAGGCCTACCCGCACAAGATCCTCACCGGGCGCCGTAAGCGCATGCTCAGCCTGCGCCAGAAAGACGGCATCGCCGCCTTCCCGCGCCGCAGCGAGAGCGAGTACGACACCTTCGGCGTCGGCCATTCCAGCACCTCGATCAGCGCCGCGCTGGGCATGGCCATTGCCGCCCGTCTGCAAAACAGCGCGCGCAAGTCGATCGCGGTGATTGGTGACGGCGCGCTGACCGCCGGCATGGCCTTCGAGGCGTTGAACCACGCCCAGGAAGTCAACGCCGACATGCTGGTGATCCTCAACGACAACGACATGTCGATTTCGCGCAACGTCGGCGGCCTGTCCAACTACCTGGCCAAGATCCTCTCCAGCCGCACCTACGCGAGCATGCGCGAAGGCAGCAAGAAAGTGCTGTCACGCCTGCCAGGCGCCTGGGAAATCGCCCGCCGCACCGAGGAATACGCCAAAGGCATGCTGGTGCCGGGTACGCTGTTCGAAGAGCTGGGCTGGAACTACATCGGCCCGATCGACGGTCATGACCTGCCAACCATGATCGCCACCCTGCGCAACATGCGTGACCTCAAGGGCCCGCAGTTCCTGCACGTGGTCACCAAGAAGGGCAAGGGCTTCGCCCCCGCCGAGCTTGACCCGATCGGCTATCACGCCATTACCAAGCTGGAACCGGCAGACAAGCCCGCCGCGCCGAAAAAAGCCAGCGGACCCAAGTATTCCGCCGTGTTTGGCCAGTGGCTGTGCGACATGGCCGCTGCCGACAAGCGCCTGGTGGGTATTACCCCGGCGATGAAGGAAGGTTCCGACCTGGTCGCTTTCAGCGAACGCTACCCGGAGCGCTACTTCGACGTGGCGATTGCCGAGCAGCATGCCGTGACCCTGGCGGCGGGCATGGCCTGCGAGGGCAGCAAGCCGGTGGTGGCGATTTATTCCACCTTCCTGCAGCGCGCCTATGACCAGCTGATCCACGACGTGGCGGTGCAGAACCTCGACGTGCTGTTCGCCATCGACCGCGCCGGCCTGGTCGGCGAAGACGGCCCGACCCACGCGGGTAGCTACGACCTGTCGTACCTGCGCTGCATCCCGGGCATGCTGGTGATGACCCCGAGCAACGAGAACGAGCTGCGCAAGATGCTCAGCACCGGCCACCTGTACAACGGCCCGGCGGCGGTACGCTACCCGCGCGGCACCGGCCCCAACGCGCCGATCAGCGGCGACCTGGAACCGCTGGAGATCGGCAAGGGCATCGTGCGGCGCCAGGGCGAGAAAGTCGCCTTGCTGGTGTTCGGCGTGCAACTGGCCGAGGCCATGCAGGTGGCTGAGCAGATCAACGCCACGGTGGTCGACATGCGCTTCGTCAAGCCGCTGGACGAGGCGCTGGTGCTGGAGCTGGCTGCTAGCCATGAACTGCTGGTGACCATCGAAGAAAACGCCATCATGGGCGGTGCGGGGGCTGCCGTCGGCGAGTTCCTGGCCAGCCAGGCAATCGTGAAACCGTTGCTGCATCTGGGGCTGCCGGACATCTACGTCGAGCATGCCAAGCCTGCACAAATGCTGGCTGAGTGTGGGCTGGATGCAGCCGGGATCGAGGCTTCGGTGAAGGCTCGGATGGCCAGGCTCGGGCTGTAATCCCCCTGGGGCCGCCTTGCGGCCCATCGCGACGCAAGGCCGCTCCTACAGGAATGCGCCTTGCATCGCGAACGAGGGTTGCGCCTTCCTGATGCGCCTTGCGCCGCGACCGAGGGCTGCGCCTTCCTGATGCGCCTTGCGCCGCGACCGAGGGCTGCGCCTTCCTGATGCGCCTTGCGCCGCGACCGAGGGCTGCGCCTTCCTGTAGGAGCGGCCTTGTGTCGCGATCGAGGGCGCAGCCCTCGCCGAATCTCACCTGGACGCCAGCGCGCGCTAGCACATCGGTGCCCCATCGCTTCGAGCATCTGCCCAGCGGGCCAGGCAGCAGGCGTCAGCCGAGCTGGCGCGGAATGCGGTAGAGGTAAAGCACCACCACGGTGGACAACGCCAGCAGGATCTGCGGCACCGCCTCAAGGCCGACCAACACCGACAGCGCAGCGACCCAGGCCGGGAAGCAGGCATACAGCATGGCCAGGCGCCGTACCCGCGCCAGCTCGATCCAGGCGGCGGGCTCTTCGCCAGTGCCCAGCACCTGCGAGGTGGCAATCAACGCGCGCTTGTAGGCCGCGAAGCGCGGCAGGCTGAGGAACATGGTCGCCGCGCCGCCAATGAACAGCGGCATGGCCAGCACCGGCACCAGCGCATCACCACCGCCAAAGGCCCAGGCCATGACCGGCAGCGGCACCAGGCCCACCGCCAGGTATTGCCACCACGCCAGCGCCAGACGCCGCTTGACCTCGGCGCGGGTCACGCCTGGGGCACCTCGCCCTGGTGCTCGTTACCCAGCATGTGACCGAGCTTGCCGGCCTTGGTTGCCAGGTAATAGCGGTTGTGCGGGTTGTGCCCGGTGTGCAGCGGCACGCGCTCGGCGACGACGATGTTCATGTCGGTCAGGGCTTTGACCTTGCGCGGGTTGTTGGTCATCAGGCGCAGCGACTTCACCCCCAGGTGCTCCAGCATCGGCAGGCACATGGCGTAGTCGCGCTGGTCGGCGGCGAAGCCCAGGCGTTCGTTGGCCTCGACGGTATCGGCGCCACCATCCTGCAGTTCATAGGCGCGGATCTTGTTCAGCAGGCCAATGCCACGGCCTTCCTGGCGCAGGTACAGCAGCACGCCGCGGCCCTCGCGGGCGATGGCCTGCAACGCTGCTTCCAGTTGCGAGCCACAGTCACAGCGCTGGCTGAACAGGGCATCGCCGGTCAGGCACTCGGAGTGCAGGCGCCCCAGCACCGGCTGGCCGTCCGCGATGTCACCCAGGCTGAGCACCACATGCTCACGGCCCGTGGCTTCGTCGAGGAAACCATGCATGGTGAAGGTCGCGAAGGGAGTCGGGAGTTTAGAGGCGGCAACAAAGACGACGGGCACGTTGTGCTCCTGGAATAAGTAGGAAATTTCTCGTGGGCCGATTGTATCAGCAGGTTGAGGGCTGTGCGCTGGCTGAATACCGTGGGGTAAGATCGAAAAGTTCGATGCTTAGCAGGGAGCAGCCATGATGCTGAGGCGCTCTGCCTCGGCGCTATTGCGGCTTGCTGCCCGGACCGAACGGATACGGCTGCTGCCAACGTTCGAAAATCGGTTTCAGTTCGCCGCTGCGCACCAGCTCGGCCATGCGCTTGTCGAACAGCTCACGCAGGGCCTTGGCCTTGTCGCTGCGGGCAAAAGCCAGGTACAGCGGCAGTTCGGCGATGTGGGTGCGGCGGAAACGCTCGGGCTGGGAAGCCCGGCCGAGCACGTTATCGACTTCCGCCGCCGCATCGATGTAGAAGTCCACCCGGTCATGTTCGAGCATCGGCAGAATGCTCTCGCGGCGCTGCACTTCGCGGGAATCCTGGATATTGGGCAGGTAGCTGCCGAAGTCGTAGCCACGCACCCAGGCCAGACGATACTGGCCTATGTTCTCCAGGGTAGGTACGGGCTTGCTGGCCAGGCCCAGGGCGTAGATGTGGTCCATGTCGAAGTGCCAACGCGGATACAGGTTGTCGGCGTTCTCTTCCTTGTAAGACCCCACCCAGGCATCCGCCTCGCCGCGTTTGACCAGCCCGACCGCCCGGCTATAGGGCACGCTCTGGGCGAGCACCTTGACCCCGGCCGGCTCGAACACCTTGCGCAGCACATCCCAGGCCACCCCGGTACCGTCGGCGTTGGTGTAGTCGAGCCACTGCTCGCTGACCAGGTGAATTTGAGCGGGTACGCGCTCGGCAGCCGCTAGCCACGGCGCAAAGCTGAGCAGCATGGCCAGCAGCAGCGTCGGCAACCGCCGGCGAATCAGGCAACCGCCCACACCAGCACCTGCATGCCCAGCCAGGCGAACACACCGGCCAGGATATCGTCGAGCATGATCCCGACACCCCCATGTACGTGGCGGTCGACCCAGCGGATCGGCCACGGCTTGAGGATGTCGAAGAAGCGGAACATCAGGAACCCTGCCAGCAGCCATTGCCAGCCTTCCGGCACCAGCCAGAGGGTTATCCACATGCCGACGATTTCGTCCCAGACGATGCCTTCATGGTCATGCACACGCAGGTCAGTGGCAACCTTGCCGCACAGCCAGAAACCGAACAGCATGCTCACGCCCAGCAGCAGCCAGTAGCCCCAGTCGGGCAGCATCTGCCACAGCGGGATGAACGGGATTGCGACCAGCGAGCCCCAGGTACCCGGGGCCTTGGGCAAGGTGCCGGAGCCGAAACCAAAGGCAATGAAGTGCCATGGGTTGCGCCAGACCGAGGGCGGAACGAACTCCGCAGGCACCTGGTTGGGGTGATCGGTCACGGTGTCTCCCTGAAATGTTGGTAGCCGCGTTGTGCGGGGGTGATGTCACGGCCCTGCGCATCGCGCAAGGTCACGCCCTGCCCTTCGACCACACGGCCAATGACATGCACTTCGATGAAACCCAGGCCCGTCAGCGGCGCAAGTGCTTCACGCGGCAGGGTAAAGGCCAGCACGTAGTCATCGCCGCCGCTAAGCGCCGCCTGCAGTGCGGCCTCACGACCCAGTAGTGCCTCCACCTCAGCAGACACTGGTACCTGGGCCAGGTTCACCTCGAGGGCGACCCCGGATGCCTTGGCGATATGGCCACAATCGGCGAGCAGGCCGTCGGAGATATCCAGCGCAGCCGTAGCGCGGCCTCGCAGCCAGGTGCCGAGGGTCAACTGCGGCATCGGCGCCCAGTAGTGGCGCAGCAGCGGCTTGGCCTGCTCAGCAGGCGCCTGTCGCTCACCCAGCACCAACGGCAACGCACCGGCGGCCTTGCCCAGCGAACCGCCCACGCACAGCAGGTCGCCAGGCCTTGCGCCGCTGCGGCGCAAGGCCTGGCCGACGGGCACACGGCCGAATACGGTCACGGTGATGCTCAACGGGCCACGGGTGGTGTCACCGCCGATCAGGCTCATGCGGCAGCGATGGGCCATGCGGCTGAGGCCGTTGGCGTATGCCTCGAGCCAGTCGGGGCCGACGTCGGGCAAGGTCAGCGCAAGGGTGAAGCCTATGGCAGTCGCGCCCATGGCCGCCAGGTCACTGGCCGCCACGGCCAACGACCGCTGGCCCAGCAGAAGCGGATCGCACACCGCAGGGAAATGCACGCCGGCCACCAAGGTGTCGGTGGACACCGCCAGTTGCTCGCCAGGGGGAAGGTCCAGCAGGGCACAGTCGTCGCCGATACCCAGCGCCACGCCCTCGCCACCTTGCGCACAAGGCGCGGCGGCGAAGTAATGGTTGATCAGTTCGAACTCACCCATGGGCTAGCGGCGCCAGGATCAGCGCTTGTTCGCCTTGACTTCTGCTTCGCGCAGGTTCGGCGCCAGCTTGTCCAGCACACCGTTGACGAACTTGTGGCCGTCGGTGGCACCGAACACCTTGGCCAGCTCGACACCCTCGTTGATCACCACGCGGTACGGTACGTCGACGCGCTTGATGAACTCCCAGGTGGACAGGCGCAGCACGGCCAGCTCGACCGGGTCGAGTTCTTCCAGCGGCAGGTCGAGGCATGGCTTCAGGGCGCTGTCGATTTCGCTCTTGATCGCCGGGACCCCATGCAGGATCTCGCGGAAATAGGCGCCATCGACATCGGAAAAATCGTTATCGACCCGGAATTGCGCTTCGATCTCGTTCAGCGAATGCTGCGCCATGTGCCACTGGTACAGCGCCTGGGTCGCGAGCTTGCGGGCCTCGCGGCGCTTGGCGCTCTTCGACGGCTTGCCGGCATCCGCAGGTTTTGGATCGCGCGGGTTGAAACGATCGCTTTCGTCGCTAATCACTTGGCCTCCAACTGCGCCAGCAGGCTGACCATTTCCAGAGCGGACAGGGCAGCTTCAGCACCTTTGTTACCGGCCTTGGTGCCGGAACGCTCGATGGCTTGCTCGATGGAGTCGACGGTCAGCACGCCGAAGGCCACCGGAACACCGAACTCCATGGACACCTGGGCCAGGCCCTTGGTGCATTCGCCCGCTACGTATTCAAAGTGTGGGGTACCGCCACGGATCACTGCGCCCAGGGCGATGATCGCGTCATAGGCACCTTGCTGGGCGACTTTCTGTGCCACCAGCGGGATTTCGAACGCGCCCGGGGCACGGATGATGGTGATGTCGCTTTCGCTGACACCGTGGCGTACCAGGGCATCAACGGCACCGCTTACCAGGCTTTCGACTACGAAGCTGTTGAAGCGGCCAACCACCAAAGCATAGCGACCTTTGGGGGCGATGAAGGTACCTTCGATGGTCTTCAGGGTCATTCCGATATTCTCATCTTCAAGAGCGAGGCCGCTTGCTGGCGGCCTCGACAGGGGTATGGACTCGAGCTGGAGGGCGCAAATGCCGCCTCAAGTCACTCGGAGGGCACGTATTCTACAACTTCCAGATCGAATCCGGATATCGCGTTGAACTTCATCGGCGAACTCATCAGGCGCATCTTGCGCACACCCAGGTCACGCAGGATCTGCGAACCGGCACCCACGGTGCTGTAGGTGGTCGGCGCCTTGACCGGCGCTTCGCCGGCACTTTCGCGGATGTGCGCCAGCAGTACGTCGCCGTCCAGCGGGTGGCCCAGCAGCAGTACCACGCCGCTGCCGGCCTCGGCCACCGCGGCCATGGCGGCGCGCAGGCTCCAGCGGCCCGGCTGCTTGACCAGCAGCAGGTCGCGCAGCGGGTCCATGTTGTGCACGCGCACCAGGGTCGGCTCTTCGGCGCAGATCTTGCCCAGGGTCAGCGCCATGTGCACGTCGCCTTCGACCGCGTCACGGTAGGTGACCAGGTTGAATTCGCCCAGCTCGCTCTCGATCAGTTGCTCGGAAACGCGCTGCACGGTGCGCTCGTGGATCATGCGGTAGTGGATCAGGTCGGCGATGGTGCCGATCTTCAGGCCATGTTCGGCGGCAAACACTTCCAGCTCGGCGCGGCGCGACATGGTGCCGTCGTCGTTCATCACCTCGCAGATCACCCCGCTCGGCTCGAAACCGGCCATGCGCGCCAGGTCGCAGGCCGCCTCGGTATGGCCGGCGCGGGCCAGGGTGCCGCCGGGCTGGGCCATCAGCGGGAAGATGTGGCCAGGGCTGACGATGTCTTCGGCCTTGGCATCCTTGGCGGCGGCGGCCTGCACGGTACGTGCACGGTCGGCGGCGGAAATGCCGGTGGTGACGCCTTCAGCGGCTTCGATCGACACGGTGAACTTGGTGCCGAAGCCGGAGCCGTTGCGCGGCGCCATCAGCGGCAGCTTCAGCGTTTCGCAACGCTCGCGGGTCATCGGCATGCAGATCAGGCCGCGGGCGTGCTTGGCCATGAAGTTGATGTGCTCAGGCTGGCAGCACTCGGCGGCCATGATGATGTCGCCTTCGTTTTCACGATCTTCGTCATCCATGAGGATGACCATTTTGCCCTGGCGGATGTCTTCGACCAGTTCTTCGATGCTGTTGAGCGCCACGCGGCACCCCCTTCTCAATCAGGATTTCAAGAAGCCGTTGGCGGCCAGGAAGCTTTCGGTAATGCCACTGCCCTTGCTCGGTTCGGCGGCCTTGTCACCCAGCAGCAAACGCTCCAGGTAACGGGCCAGCAAGTCGACCTCAAGGTTTACCCGACGCCCTGCACGGTAGTCGGCCATGATGGTTTCGGACAGGGTGTGCGGGACAATGGTCAGCTCGAACTCGGCGCCATTGACCTCGTTGACCGTCAGGCTGGTGCCGTCGACGGTGATCGAACCCTTGTGGGCGATGTACTTGGCCAGTTCCTTCGGTGCACGCACACGGAACTGGATGGCGCGGGCGTTATCGCTGCGCGAGATGATTTCGCCAACCCCGTCGACGTGGCCGCTGACCAGGTGCCCGCCCAGGCGGGTGGTGGGGGTCAGGGCCTTTTCCAGGTTGACCTTGCTGCCGCTCTTGAGGTCGATGAAAGCGGTGCGCTTGAGGGTCTCGACGCTGACGTCGGCCCAGAAGCCGTCGCCCGGCAATTCGACGGCCGTCAGGCACACGCCATTGACGGCAATGCTGTCGCCGAGCTTGACGTCAGCCAGGTCGAGCTTGCCGGTTTCGACGTAGACGCGCACGTCCCCCCCCTTGGGGGTCAGGCTGCGGATGGTGCCGATGGATTCGATGATGCCGGTGAACATTGGGTCTTCCTCAAAAACGGTTTGCGCAGGGCAAGCCGGGCATTATACGCCGGGCGCCGGCAGGGGTACGGCCGTGACCCGCCAGTCATCGCCCACTGCGCGCATTCCGGTAATTTTCAGCCGCGGCGCTTCGCTCATCTTGTCCATTGGCCAGTCCAGCAGCGGGCGGGCATGGCAGCCGAGGAAGGTGCCGGCGACGAACAACTGGTACTCGTCGATCAGGCCCTGCCGGGCAAAGGCACCGACCAGGCCGGCCCCGGCTTCCAGCAGGATTTCGTTGACGCCACGGGCAGCCAGGGCCTGCAGCAGCGCGGGCAGGTCGACCTGGCCATTATTGCCCGGCAGGCTGAGCAGTTCGTGGCCGGCAGCGGCATAGCGCGGGTCATCCGCGACAGCGCACACCACCAGGGCCGGGCCGGCCTGGAAGAACGGTGCGTCCAGCGGCAGGCGCAGGCGGCCATCGACCAGCACGCGCAGCGGTGCACGGCTGAGCGCCAGGGCGGTGGCTTCGGCATCCAGGCCCAGCTCGGCACCGCGTACGGTCATGCGCGCATGGTCGGCCAGTACGCTGGCGGCGCTGGTCAGTACCACGCTGGAGCGGGCGCGCAGGCGCTGCACGGCAGAACGGGCGGCCGGGCCGGTGATCCACTGGCTTTCACCGCTGGCCATGGCCGTGCGCCCGTCCAGGCTCATCGCCAGTTTGGCGCGAACGAACGGCAGGCCGTGCTCCATGCGCTTGAGAAAGCCCGGGTTGAGCGCGCGGGCCTCGCCCTCGAGCACCCCGCTGGCCACTTCGATGCCGGCCTCGGCCAGGCGTTGCAGGCCTTGCCCTGCCACTTGCGGGTTAGGGTCCTGCATGGCGGCGACCACCCGCGCCACGCCGGCCTTGACCAACGCTTCGGCGCACGGCGGCGTGCGGCCATGGTGGCTGCACGGCTCCAGGGTGACGTAGGCACAGGCACCCCGGGCACGTTCACCAGCCTGGCGCAGGGCATGCACTTCGGCGTGCGGCTCGCCGGCACGCACGTGCCAGCCCTCGCCGACCACTTCGCCATCGCGCACGATCACGCAGCCGACACGCGGGTTCGGATGAGTGCTGTACAGGCCCTTGCGCGCCAGCTGCAGCGCGCGGGCCATGTAGTGGGCATCAAGGATGGCAGTCTGGTTGGGCATGGTCACTCTTTGGCCGGCTCACGCGCCAGACGGTCGATTTCTTCGCGGAACTCGTCGAGGTCCTGGAAGCGCCGGTAAACCGAGGCAAAACGGATGTAGGCCACTTCGTCGAGCTTGCGCAGCTCAGCCATGACCATTTCACCCACCACCAGCGACTTGACTTCACGCTCGCCGGTGGCGCGCAGGCGGCTCTTGATGTGGGCCAGCGCGGCTTCCAGGCGCTCGACGCTGACCGGGCGTTTTTCCAGTGCCCGTTGCATGCCGGCGCGCAGTTTTTCTTCGTCGAAAGGCTGGCGCGTGCCGTCCTGCTTGATCAGCCGGGGCAGCACCAGTTCGGCCGTTTCGAAGGTGGTGAAGCGCTCGCCACAGGCCACGCATTCGCGGCGGCGGCGCACCTGCTCGCCCTCGGCAACGAGGCGAGAGTCGATGACCTTGGTGTCGTTGGCACCGCAAAAGGGACAGTGCATGGTGGCAGGCAACAAAAAAAGGGAGGGCCATGGTAGCGCATCCCACTGGCAAGACAAGCCAAAGGGGTTAACATCCATGGGAAATCTGCCCGTGAAGGACAACCCCATGCACTACCGAGCGCTCGTCGTGCTGTGCGCCGCCGCCTTGCTCGCCGCCTGTGGCAGCGACAGGCCGAAGCCCGATACCCCTGCGGCGCCCACGCCGGCCCGGGTGGCCAAACCGGCCAACGTACCGGGCCCGCTGCCAGCCTACCAGCGCGAGCTGAGCGGCACCTTGCTGGAAATCCCGGCCGGGGCCGAGGTCGAACTGGCCTTGCTGGTCATCGACGAGCGCGACCGCCCGCAGCGCCTGCTGGCCAGCAGCAACCTGACCGGCACCGGCCAGGCCCTGCCCTACCAGCTGCGCTTCAACCCCGAGGCCTTCCCCGCCGGTGCCCGGGTCGAACTGCGCGGCCGCGCCAGCCGCTCCGGTCAACTGATCCTGCACCTGCCGCCCGTGCGTATTACCCAGGCCCAGACCCAGGCCACCGGCCCGCTGCGTTTCGAGAAGGCGCCATAAGTG
The DNA here is from genome assembly GCF_014269225.2 of Pseudomonas anuradhapurensis. NCBI lineage: Bacteria > Pseudomonadati > Pseudomonadota > Gammaproteobacteria > Pseudomonadales > Pseudomonadaceae > Pseudomonas > Pseudomonas anuradhapurensis. The sequence goes on along the minus strand of NZ_CP077097.1, from coordinate 603,429 downwards.
GCGCCGCTTGCCCTGCAACAGGCGCTCAGCAGCCTGATCGGCGAGGCGCGCCTGGTCGTCAGCGAGCTGCCCGGCTGCGAGCTGAAGCTGTGGCTGGTCGATGATCAGAACATGGACCGCGCCTTCAGCAGCGAAGAGACCCGGCGTATTCTCGAAGACCCGCCCTACTGGAGCTTCTGCTGGGCCAGCGGCCTGGCCATGGCCCGTTACCTGGCCGAGCGCCCGCAGTGGGTAGCTGGCAAGCGCGTGCTGGACTTTGGCGCCGGCTCCGGCATCGCTGGCATTGCTGCCGCCCGCGCCGGTGCGCTGGAGGTGGTGGCCTGCGACCTCGACCCGCTGGCCCTCGATGCCTGCCGGGCGAATGCCGCGCTGAACGGGGTGGAGCTGGGTTACAGCCGTGATTTCTTCGCCGAAGACGACCGCTTCGACCTGATTCTGGTCGCCGATGTACTGTATGACTGCGCCAACCTGCCGCTGCTGGACGCCTTCCTCGACCGCGGCCGTCAGGCGCTGGTGGCCGACTCGCGGGTGCGCGACTTCAGCCACCCGCTCTACCAGCAACTGGGGGTGCTCGAAGCCCTGACCCTGCCGGACCTGGCCGAGCCACACGAATTCCGCCGGGTCAGCCTGTACCACGCCAGCCGCGACACCTTATAGTGGTGCCATTGATGAGTTTGCGAGAGTCGCGATGAGCCAAGACACGCCGTACATTTTCGACGCCACCGATGCCACCTTCCAGCAGCTGGTGATCGAGAACTCCTTCCACAAGCCGGTACTGGTCGACTTCTGGGCCGAGTGGTGCGCGCCCTGCAAGGCGCTGATGCCGCTGCTGGCGAAGATCGCCGAGGGCTACCAGGGCGAGCTGCTGCTGGCCAAGATCAACTGCGACGTGGAGCAACAGGTGGTTGCCCAGTTCGGCATCCGCAGCCTGCCGACCGTGGTGCTGTTCAAGGATGGCCAGCCGGTGGACGGTTTTGCCGGTGCCCAGCCGGAGTCGGCGATCCGCGGCATGCTCGAGCCGCACGTGCAGCTGCCTGCCGCACCTACCGCCTCGCCGCTGGAGCAGGCCAAGGCGCTGTTCGCCGAAAGCCGCTTTGCCGAGGCCGAGGCGCTGCTGCAGGCGTTGCTCGGAGAGGACAACAGCAATGCCGAGGCGTTGATCCTGTACGCCCGCTGCCTGGCCGAACGCGGTGAGCTGGGTGAAGCCCAGGTGGTGCTGGACGCAGTCAAGACTGACGAGCACAAGGCTGCATTGGCCGGTGCCAAGGCCCAGCTGACTTTCCTGCGCCAGGCCGCCAGCCTGCCGGAAGTGGCTGACCTGAAGAGCCGCCTGGCGCAGAACCCGCAGGATGACGAGGCCGCCTACCAGCTGAGCGTGCAGCAGCTGGCGCGCCAGCAGTATGAGGCGGCGCTGGAGGGGTTGCTGAAGCTGTTCCAGCGCAACCGTGGTTATGAAAACGGCTTGCCACAGAAGGCGATGCTGCAGGTGTTCGAGTTGCTCGGTGGCGACCACCCGCTGGTCAGCGTGTACCGTCGCAAGCTTTCGGCGGCAATGTTCTGAGCATGTTGGGGCCGCTTTGCGGCCCATCGCGACACAAGGCCGCTCCTACAGGGACGGCCTACGCAGATGATTCGCCGCTCCCTTGCAGGGGCGTGGTCGCGATGGGCTGCAAAGCTGCCCCGAATTCCCGAAAAAGCTCACCCCACCCAGTGATAAACCGGCGCATCCACGCCACTTTCCACCTTCACCTCGCTGCTGTGCCGCAAGCGCACCAGCAGCCGTTTACCTGCTGCCGTACTCCCGGCCAACCCTTCCAGGCGGTCGAGCAACTCCGGCCCGCTCATCTGCCCCGCCAGGCGCAACACGTCGCGCGCCGCCGTCCATTGCCCGTCATCCTGGCGCGGCGGTGCCACCGTTGCCGCCGCAGCCGTCTGCGCCAGCGCCGGCTCCTCTTGGCGCCGCAGTTGCGCCCACTCTTCTGGCGCCAGCTCGAAGGTCAGGTCCACCGGCCAGTCACCGATCTGTCCACGAATTCTCATGATGCATTCCTTGAACCCAGGTCAATGCAACCATGCTACCCGAACATGAAACCTGCGCCACGCAGGCTGGCAGCGCGCAGAAAAGTTGTTATAACATAACCACATCTTCCAGCCGTCCCGGAGTCGTCCATGCGCCGCCTGCTGCTCGCCCTGCCCTTCGCCTTGTTGCCACTGGCCGTGGCCCAAGCCCACGACGATGACCACGATCATGACCACGCCCACGGCACCCTTGGGGCCCACGAGCATGGCGTGGCCAGGCTCAATGCCGTGCTCGATGGCAACACCCTTGAACTGGAGCTGGACAGCCCGGCCATGAACCTGGTCGGCTTCGAACACGCCGCCAGCAGCGATGCCGACAAAGCCAAGGTCGCGGCAGTGCGTCAGCAACTCGAACAGCCGCTGAAACTGTTCGGCCTGGCGGCTGCCGCCGGTTGCAAGGAAGACCAGCAAGAGCTGGAAAGCCCGCTGTTCGGTGACGCCCCGAAAGCCGACGACGAAGGCGATGAACATGACCACGAGCACTCGCACAGCGACATCGGCGCCCATTACCAGCTGACCTGCGCCAGCCCGGACAAACTGGCGCAACTGGACCTCGCGCCGCTGTTCAAGGCCTTCCCGGCCACGCAGAAAATCAACGTGCAGCTGATCGGCCGCAACGGCCAGAAGGGCGTGGAAGCCACGCCGGCCAAGGCAGCGGTCGCGTTCTGAATGCGCCAGCCGTTGATCGAACTGCATGACCTGGTGTTCGCCTGGCCAGGCCAGCCAGCGCTGCTGGACATACCGGCGTTCCACCTGGAAGCTGGCGAGGCCCTGTTCCTCAAGGGCCCCAGCGGCAGCGGCAAAACCACCTTGCTCGGTTTGCTGGGTGGGGTGAATGTGCCAGCCGAGGGCCGCATCCAGTTGCTCGGCCAGGACCTCGGCAGCCTGGGCCAAGGCGCCCGTGACCGCTTCCGGGTTGACCACACCGGCTATATCTTCCAGCAATTCAACCTGCTGCCATTCCTCTCGGTACGTGAGAACGTCGAGCTGCCCTGCCGCTTCTCGCGCAGCCGCAAGGCCCGTGCCGAGCAGCGCCATGGCAGTGTCGACCAGGCGGCCAGCACGTTGCTGGCCCATCTTGGCCTGGGCGACCCGATGCTGCTCGCCCGCCGCGCCGACAGCCTGTCGATCGGCCAGCAGCAACGGGTGGCCGCCGCCCGCGCGCTGATCGGCCAGCCCGAGCTGGTGATCGCCGACGAACCGACCTCGGCGCTGGACGCCGACACCCGCGAAGCCTTCATCCGCCTGCTGTTCGATGAATGCCGCGCCGCCGGTGCCAGCCTGCTGTTCGTCAGCCATGACCAGAGCCTGGCGCCGCTGTTCGACCGCCACCTGTCGCTGGCCGAACTCAACCGTGCCGCCAAGCCCCGGGAGGCCTGATGTACCTGCTTCGCCTTGCCTTGGCCAGCCTGGCCAACCGCCGCTTCACCGCGTTGCTCACCGCCTTTGCCATCGCCCTGTCGATATGCCTGTTGCTGGCCGTGGAGCGGGTGCGTACCGAGGCCCGCGCCAGCTTCGCCAGCACCATCAGCGGCACCGACCTGATCGTCGGTGCCCGCTCCGGCTCGGTGAACCTGCTGCTGTACTCGGTGTTTCGCATCGGCAACGCCACCAACAACATCCACTGGGACAGCTACCAGCACTACGCCAAGGACCCGCGGGTGAAATGGGCCATCCCCATCTCGCTGGGCGACTCGCACCGGGGCTATCGGGTAATGGGCACCACCGCTGACTACTTCAGCCATTACCAGTACGGCCGGCGCCAGCACCTGGAGCTCAGCCAGGGCCGCGCATTTGCCGATGACCCGTTCGAGGTGGTACTGGGTGCCGAAGTGGCTGATGCGTTGCACTACAAGCTTGGCGACAAGCTGGTACTGGCCCATGGCGTGGCCGCGGTCAGCCTGGTCAAGCACGACGACAAACCGTTCACCGTGGTCGGCGTGCTCAAGCGCACCGGCACGCCGGTTGACCGTACCCTGCATATCAGCCTGGGCGGCATGGAAGCCATCCACATCGACTGGCACAACGGCGTACCAGCCCGTGGTGCCGGGCGCATCAGCGCCGAGCAAGCGCGCACCATGGACCTGCAACCTGCCGCCATCACTGCATTCATGCTTGGCCTGAACAACAAGATCGCCACCTTCAGCCTGCAGCGGGAGATCAACGAATACCGCAACGAGCCATTGCTGGCGATCCTGCCCGGGGTGGCCCTGCAGGAATTGTGGAGCCTGATGGGGACTGCCGAGCAGGCGTTGTTCGTGGTGTCGCTGTTCGTCGTGCTGACCGGTTTGATCGGCATGCTCACGGCGATCCTCACCAGCCTGAACGAGCGTCGGCGGGAAATGGCGATCTTGCGCTCGGTTGGTGCCAGGCCGTGGCACATCGCCGGGCTGCTGGTGCTGGAGGCCCTGTCGCTGGCAGCGGTCGGGATCGTCGCCGGGCTTGGCTTGCTGTATGCCGGTATCGCCCTGGCGCAGGGCTATGTGCAAGCCAACTATGGTTTATACCTGCCGCTGGCCCTGCCCAGTGCCCATGAGTGGACATTGCTGGCTATCATCCTGGGGGCTGCGCTGCTGATGGGCAGCGTGCCGGCGTGGCGGGCCTATCGGCAGTCGCTGGCCGATGGCCTGTCGATACATTTGTGAGAGCCGTAATGATCCGAAACCTCACGGCCTTGTTCGCGGGCACGCCCGCGAAGAAGCCGGCACTGCACACACTGCTGACCCTGCTGCTGACTGTCGCAATGCCGCTGTGGGCCGCCGAACCGCGCGAGCTGGACTGGCCTTCGCTGATCCCCGAGGGCGCCCCGGTCATTCCGCCGCAACTCGCGCCGCTGCACGACATGTCGCAGCTCGGCAACGCGCTGTCCGCCGAATCGGCACCTGCGGCGCGCCAGCAGGCCCCCGATGCACCGGTGGTAAAAAGCCTCGACGGCCAGCAGATCAAGCTGCCCGGCTACATCGTGCCGCTGGAGGTGAGCGAAGAAGGCCGCACCACCGAGTTCCTGCTGGTCCCCTACTACGGCGCGTGCATTCATGTGCCGCCGCCGCCGTCGAACCAGATCGTACACATCTTCAGCGAAATGGGCGTGCGCATCGAAGACCTCTACCAGCCTTACTGGATCGAGGGAAAGCTGCAGGTTAGAGCCTCCACCAGCGAACTGGCGGATGCCGGCTACCAGATGGAAGCCGAGAAAATATACGCTTATGAGCTGAAGTGAGAACTGTTTCGAATTCGTGACGACGCTTCTTTGAGCTGGGTCAAACTTTCTGTTCAAACGCATCCGTACCATTGGGCCACTCGATTACTCACGTCCTCTGGGAGCTTCCATGAACAAGACCTTGCTCGGCGCCTCACTCGTGGCCCTTGCGCTCGCCGCACCCGCCGCCCACGCCTATCAGGCAGGCGATATGATCCTGCGCGCCGGCGCCATCACCACCGCTCCCAACGAAAGCAGTGGCGACCTCAAGTTCGATGGCAACAAGGTTTCGGGTACCAAGGCTACCCTGGACAGCGACACCCAGCTGGGCCTGACCTTCGCCTACATGCTCACCGACCACGTCGGCCTGGAGCTGCTGGCTGCCACCCCGTTCAAGCACACCGTCGGCGTCAAGGGCCTGGGCGGCGGCCTGGATGGCAAGCTGGCAGACATCAAGCAACTGCCACCGACCCTGTCGCTGCAGTACTACCCGATGGAGCCCAGCTCCAGATTCCAGCCGTATGCTGGCGTGGGCATCAACTACACCCTGTTCTTCGATGAAGACCTCAGCAGCGCTCGCAAGCAGCAGGGCTTCAGCAACCTGAAACTGCAGGACTCGGTCGGTATCGCCGGCCAGCTGGGCATGGACTACATGCTCACCGACAACCTGCTGGTCAACGCCGCGGTCTGGTACGTCGACATCGACACCAAAGCCACCGTCGACGGCCCATCCGCCCTGGGCTTCAGCAAGACCAAGGTCGACGTCGAAGTCGACCCATGGGTGTACATGGTCGGCCTTGGCTACAAGTTCTGACCTGGACACTGCAGGGCGGCTTCGGCCGCCCTCGCCCGTCGTAGCCACAGCCAATACCCCAGCGCGAGCGTGCTGATGGCCATGCCCAGGCCACACACCGCAGCCCACCCCCAATGGGCAAACACCCAGCTCGCCAGCACCGCCCCCAGCCCACTGCCCAGCGAATAGCAACCCATGTAGGCGCCGATCAAGCGGCTGGCCATAGCGCTGCGCCCGGCCAGCAACAGGCTCTGGTTGGTGACATGCACCGCCTGCACGGCAACATCCAGCATCAGCACACCCAACACGAACAGCGTCAGCGACTGCCCGACCAAGCCGTTGGCAGCCACGACAGTGTCAGCAGGGCCAGCGCCACCCCGGTGGTGCGCTCCCCCAGCCCCTGGTCGGCCAGGCGGCCGGCGCGCGCTGCCGCCAGCGTGCCGGCCACACCGGCGATGCCGAACAGGCCGATCTCGGTGTGGCTCAATGCCAATGGCGCGGCACTCAGGGGCATGACCATGGCGCTCCACAGCACGCTGAACGCGGCGAAGATCAACACACCGAACATTCCGCGCTGGCGTAGCAGCCGGTCATGCCGATACAAGCTGAACTGGGCCACGATCAGCGCGCGGTAGCCAGACCGCAGCGCCACCGGCGGCGCCGAAGGCAAGCTGCGCCACAGCACCAGGGCCAGCACCAGCAGCAGCCCTGCGGCCATCAGGTACACGCTGCGCCACCCGGCCAGGTCGGCAAGCCCGCCCGAGGCCAACCGCGCCAGCAATATCCCCAGCACCACCCCACTGGTAACCGTGCCCACGGCTTGCCCTTGCTGGCCGGCTGCGGCAAGGCTCGCGGCATGCGCCACCATGACCTGCACCATGACCGCCATCAGCCCGGTAATGGCCAGCGCCAGCAACAGCAGCGGCCAGTTGGGAGCCAGGCTTACACCGACCAATGCCAGGGCCGAGAACAGTAGCTGCCCAAGCAACAAGCGCTTGCGCTCGATCAGGTCGGCCAACGGCACGATCGTCAGCAGCCCCAGCGCGTAGCCCGCCTGCGTTGCGCCAACTACCCAGCCGATTCGCTGCTGCGCCACCCCCAGGTCGTTGGCCATCGATTCGAGCAAAGGCTGGGCAAAATACACAGTCGCCACGGCCATGGCGCTGGTAATGGCGAGCAGCAGTGTCGTCCAGCGTGTCAGCACAGGGGGCATAGGATGGGCCTCACCAATCTGGTTTCGAATTGAAACCACATGCTGGCTTTCTAGCAAATGTGGTTTTAATCTGCAACCAGACAATCAGGACAGGTTGGCCGCAATGCTCGATGAAAACAACGCCCGCTGCCCGGTGGCACGGGCCCTGGAGGTGCTGGGTGACCGCTGGGCGCTGATGATTCTGCGCGATGCCTTCGATGGCCTGCGGCGCTTCAGTGAATTCCAGAAAAACCTGGGATTGGCGAAGAACATCCTTGCGTCACGCCTGAAGCTGCTGGTGGAGAGCGGGCTGCTGACACTGCAACCGGCATCGGATGGCAGTGCCTACAAGGAGTACGTGCTGACCGAGAAAGGCCGATCAGTGTTTCCGGTGGTGGTCGGCTTGAGGCAATGGGGCGAGCGGTTTCTGTTCGAACCCGGTGAGCCGCGTTCGGCGTTGGTGGAGGGTGTTACCGGGCAGGCGCTGGAGATATTGCAGGTTCGAAGCCGCGATGGGCGAGTGCTGGCGGCCGAGGATTGCCAGCGCAAAGTGGTGCAGCATCCGTGATTATCGGGGGCTGCTGCGCAGCCCATCGCGACGCAAGGCCGCTCCTACAGGGGCGTGCGGGGCCGAGGGGTGCGCAAGCCGAGGTTTCGCGGTCGCGGTAGGAGCGGCCTTGCGTCGCGATAGGGGCGCATAGCGCCCCCGGAGATGTTCAGCCCTTACCCAGAAGCCGCGCCAAGCCTTCGACGATCGGCGTCGCCTGCGGGAAGTCGAACCGCGCCAGCAAGCGCTGGTTATCCGCCCGCGAATGGCGAATGTCACCCGAACGCGCCGCCGCGTAGCTGATCGGCGGCAAGCTACCGACCACCGTCTTCAGCGCCGCCAGCAACTGGTTCAGCGAGGTGGCCTGGTTGAGGCCGATGTTCACCGCGCCCTCCTCGACCTGGGCCTGCTCCAGCGCCTGCACCATCACCTGTACCAGGTCACCCACGTAGAGGAAGTCCCGCGTCTGCTCGCCGTCGCCGAACACCGTGATCGGCAAGCCCTGCACCGCGCGCTCGGAAAAGATGCTGATCACTCCGGAGTAAGGCGAGGACGGGTCCTGACGCGGCCCGAAGATATTGAAGAAGCGGAACACCACCGGCTCCAGGCCATGCTGGCGACGGTAGAAGTCCAGGTACTGCTCACTGGCCAGCTTGTCCACGGCATAGGGCGTCAGCGGCGCCTTGGGGGTGTCTTCGGCAATCGATTCGCCTTCGCCATTGTTGCCATATACCGCTGCGCTGGAGGCGAACAACACCCGGCGCAGGCCGTGCACGCGCATGGCTTCGCAGACGTTGAGGGTGCCGATGAAATTGCTCTGGTGGGTCCGCACCGGGTCCTCGACCGAGGCCTGTACCGAGGCCACCGCTGCCAGGTGTACCACGGCACCGCAGCCGGCCGCCGCCTGGGTCACCAGCGCGGCATCGGCAACATCGCCTTCGATCAGCTGCAGCCGTGGGTGATCGACCTGCAGGTTGTCGCGCCGGCCGGTGGAGAAGTCGTCGAGAATGCGTACGGCGTAGCCTTTGTCCAACAACGCATCGCACAGGTGGGAGCCAATGAAGCCGGCACCGCCGGTGATCAGGATGGGGGCGTCAGCCATGGCGGTAGAACCGGTCCAGTAGGGGCGGCAAGCCAGCGCGCCAGGCACGCGGCTTGATGCCGAAGGTGTGAAGGATTTTCTTGCAGGCCAGCACGGCGTGCTGCGGCTCTTCGCTGGCATCCGGCCGCGCGGCATGTGCCTGAGGCGTCGGCGCCTGTACCGCCAGCTGGCGATAATGGCCGGCCTCGGCGAGGATCGCCTGGCCCAGCGCCAGCGGCGTGGTCGCCTCGTTGCCGGCGTAATGGTAGGTGCCCCACAGCGGCGCATTGCAATCCAGCTGCTTGAGCACCGACAGGATGACCCGGGCGGCATCGTCGACCGGTGTCGGGTTGCCGCGCCGGTCATCGGCCAGCAGCAATTCCTGCGGTTGCTCGGCGCGGGTCAGGAAGCGGCCCAGCGCGCCGTCGATGCTTTCATCGAGCAACCAGCCAAAGCGCAGCAGCACATGTTGCGGGCAAGCCGCACGCACGCTCTGTTCGATGCGCCACAGTGCCTGGCCGCGCAGGCCCAGCGGCACCGGTTCGTCCTTTTCGCTGTAGGCCGTGGCCCGCGAACCATCGAATACCCGGTAGCTGGAAGGCTGCACCAGGGTGATCTGGTGGTGCTGGCACAGTTCCGCCAGGCGCTCCACCGCCCGCTCCTGCAGGGCCAGGCGTTGCTCGCTGACCGTCTCGGCCTGGAACCAGTCGAAGTAGTAGGCCAGGTTGACCAGCGCGTCGGGGCGATGGTCATCGAGCAACTGGGTAAGGCTGGCCGGGGTCCAGCCGTTTTCGGGCGGGCGCGGCGCCAGGAAAGCGATGTCCTCCTCGGCCCCAAGACGAATCAGCGCTTGCCCGAGGGCATTGCCACCACCCAACAGCATTAGGCGCATACGCATAGAGTCAGCAGATCCGGAGAGGTTGATCAAGGGAAAGGGGTCATTTTGCGGTTTCCCGCCCGGGAAGTCCAACACCGGGCCTGTTCACTGCCACAGCGTGGGTAATTCCAGTCAAAAACCGCCACAAGCTGAAATCCCCCTATAAGGCTGCAGGAAGAGCTGACTTCCATGCCACAGCAAAACTGCATTGAATAATAGGTTCGCCACTTGCCAGCCAGGGCGTTTCACACTTTGCCTTCAATCCAAAAGCAAAGGACAATCGCGCAAGGTAACGGTATCGACTAGCCTGTTCTGCGTGACCGTGGCACCAATCATTGGCTCTTCCAGAAAACTACCATGCACTTCCAAAAGAGTTCTTCTCAACGGCTGCAATGGCAGTTCGACGAGCCCGCACCGGGTACAGAATTATTCATCGATGAAGTTTTTGGAAACTACCGGCAACAGGCGCGGTTGCTGGTACCTGATGTCGAGCGCGCAGCCCCAGCATTCGTCCTGGGAGGCGCGCGCTCCGACTTTACCCGGCTCAACCCCCTGCTCTACCGCCTGCAAGCTGCAGGCATTGGTTCACTTACCGGTAATCTGTCAGGCCATAGCCTCGCCGCCGAGCCAGGCGCAGTATCGCCATCATTGGCGACCAACCTTGATGAAGCACTGCGCTTCCACGCGCATATTGCACCGCGATGTCGAACGCTCATAGGCCATAGTCTTGGCGCGGCAATCACGCTCAAGCTTGCAGCAAAGTTGCCTCAAGTGGACAAAATCGTACTGATCTGCCCGGCAGTCTATCCAGACCAAGCCCACCCTGCGCCGTTCGGCCCGGCATTTACAGCAGCCATCAGCCAGCCTTTTGGTTTTCTGCTGAGCGACAGCTATGCCTTCCTCAACCAGTTTCAAGGGAAGGTAATGTTGGTGATCGGCGAGTACGACGGCCTCAATTCACAGAAATTCGGCAAAACACCCGGAACCAGCGCTGGCAACCTGTGGCTTGCCGGCACTGAACGCTACAGCCCGATCCCGGAAGAAGTTACCCTCGCCTTGATCAGGGCCGTTTCACCGTCGCGTTTGCAATGCCTGTTTCTGACAGACTGCGACCATGGCATCGCGGCACATCTGCGCAGTACACCAGCCATCGCAGACCAGGTGGCCGATGCGGTAGGCACGTTCATCCTCGACACTGCTTGAGGCGTTGAGCGTTACTCGATCTCGAACAGGCTGTTACGCAACGGCCGCTCACTCAACCGCTCACGTATATCGTCATCTATACGCGGATCATCCGGCTGGTACAGTTTCACCTGGCGGAAGATGCTGGCGCGATTGATCTGCTCACCCAGGTACTCCCACACCACCCGGGTGCAGGCCGGGTTGCGCCGGTCACCACTGGATACGCCCGCCTTCAAGCCGTTAAGGCGAGTGATGCGGCTTTTGAAACTGGGGATGAGGATGGTGTGGCTCATCTCATTGAAGGTCAGCGACTCGTAGTCGACCAGGAACATCCGGTCCTGCAGCTGGAACGCCGCGCCCAGGTAACGGCAACGCACCTCGGCATGGTGGTCGATGGTGCTGGAGCGCTCCTGGCGCTCCTCACGCTCGAACAGGAAACGCCCACGCTCCTCCCACAAGTGCACCAGCGACACCAGGACGGTGCCCGGCACCGACAGGCAGTTGGAATACTCCAGGTAATAGCCGCAATAACGCGACAGGTTGCCGCCGTGATCGTGCAACGGGCGGAACAGCTCGCTGATCGGGTCGCCAGGTTGTTCCACCAACGCAGGTGCGCGGGCTCCGATCAGCTGGCTGAACTGCTCGGGCGGCAAATTCAGCTCGTATTCTTCGACGCCGAAGAAATCGCTGATGCGCTTGAGGTTGAAAGCCGTCGGACGGCTCTGCCCGCTCAGGTACTTGTTGAACTGGGCGCGATTGATCGAGAGCTGGCGGCAAACTTCGGAGATAGAGCGGTAATGACTGCAGGCAAATTTGAGGTTGGTAGCGAAATTATCGCTCATGACACGGAACCCAGGTGACGCGAATGACGCCAGTGTAGCAGCAATTCGCACCAAATTGGAGCAACCCGCGAAATTGTAACCGCTCTTGTCATAGCCAACCATGCGCGCCAACGAATAGCGGTGTGCCTGCCATCCGCTGGTCATTCCACACGAACAATAAGAATCGAGGTCATTTTCCAATGCTCGAAGTACTCAACGATTTCCTCTCGGGGAAACTGCTCATCGTGCTGATCGTGGGGCTGGGTAGCTACTTCACCATCCGTTCCCGGTTCGTCCAGTTCCGTCACTTCGCTCACATGTTCAGTGTGTTCAAAGAATCGCTGCGTGGCCAGGCAGGCCAGCTGAGCTCGTTCCAGGCCCTGATGCTGAGCCTGGCCGGCCGTGTTGGCGCCGGTAACATCGCCGGTGTCGGTATTGCCGTGACCCTGGGTGGCCCAGGCGCGGTGTTCTGGATGTGGGTTACCGCACTGGTAGGCATGTCCAGCAGCTTCTTCGAATGCACCCTGGCCCAGGTCTACAAGCGCGCCGACGGCGATGGCCTGTACCGTGGCGGCCCGGCCTACTACATCGAGCACGGCCTGAAGCTGAAAAGCATGGCCATCGTGTTCTCGCTGCTGCTGCTGGTCACCTACGGCTTCGCCTTCATTGGACTGCAGTCGTACACCGTGACCCACTCGCTGCAGAACGCCTTCGCCTTCGACCCCAAGCACACCGGCATCGTCCTCGCCGTGCTGCTGGCCATCACCTTCATCGGCGGCATCAAGCGCATTGCCGCGGTGTCGGACCTGCTGGTACCGGTCAAGACCCTGGCCTACATCGGCGTGACCCTGTACGTGATCGGCACCCAGATCGAGCACGTGCCAGCCATGCTGGAAACCATCTTCAAGAGCGCCTTCGGCCTCGACCCGGCGTTTGGCGGCCTGCTCGGCAGCGCCATCGTCATGGGCGTGAAGCGTGGCGTGTTCGCCAACGAAGCGGGCCTGGGCAGTGCGCCGAACGTCGCCGCCGTGGCCGCGGTGAAACACCCGGGTGCCCAGGGCGTGGTCCAGGCCTTCAGCGTGTTCCTCGACACCTTCGTGATCTGCACCTGCACCGCCCTGCTGATCCTGCTGTCGGGCTTCTACACCCCAGGCTTCGAAGGTGACGGCATCGTCCTGACCCAGAACTCGCTGGCCGCCGTGGTCGGTGACTGGGGTCGTGTGTTCGTCAGCGTTGCACTGTCGCTGTTCGTCTTCACCTGCATCCTCTACAACTACTACCTGGGCGAGAACAGCCTGCAGTTCCTCAGCCGCAACCGCGTGGTGCTGATGGTGTTCCGCGGCCTGGTGCTGGCGCTGGTGGTATGGGGTTCGCTGCAAGACCTGTCGACCGTGTTCGCTTTCGCCGACATCACCATGACCTGCCTGGCGTTCGTCAACCTGGTGGCCCTGGCCCTGCTGTTCAAGGTCGGCCTGCGAGTCATGCGCGACTACGACGACCAGCGCAAGGCGGGTGTCGACCAGCCGGTGTTCGATTCGGCCAAATTCGCCGACCTCGACCTGGACCGCAACGCCTGGCCTGCCAATCCGCAGGTGGAAAGCGCCACTGACAAAGCAGTTGGCCAAGCGCAAACCCAGCGCTGATATCCTGGCCTGCCAAGCCGCCCCATCCGCGGGCGGCTTTTCTTTTTCCGCTCACCGCTACGGATGCTTTCCATGCGTGCAGTAAAGAATCTCCTCGTACTTTATACCGGGGGCACCATCGGCATGCTCGAAACCCCCGAAGGCCTGGCGCCGGCAGGTGGTTTCGAAGCGCGGATGCGCGAGCATTTCGCCTTGATGGCCGATGCGCCGAAGGTAAATTGGGCCCTGCAGGAAATGAACCCGCTGCTCGACAGCGCCAACATGCAACAGCACAACTGGCTGGCGATGCGCGATGCCATCGTCGCAGCCGTGGACGCTGGCCACGACGGTGTGCTGGTACTGCACGGCACCGACAGCCTGGCCTACAGTGCTGCTGCCTTGTCGTTCCTGTTGCTGGGCCTGCCGGTGCCGGTGCTGCTGACCGGCTCGATGCTGCCGGCAGGTGCGGCTGGCAGCGATGCCTGGGATAACCTGTGTGGCGCGCTGCGCCAGTTCGAACACGGCCTGCTGGATGGCGTGCAGTTGTACTTCCACGGCCAGTTGTTGCATGGCTGCCGCGCATCGAAGCTGCGCAGCGAGGCCTTCGATGCCTTTGCCGCGCTGCCGCGTCATCGCGACGGCGAGCGGGCGGCGGCGATTCCCGCCGAATTGGGCTACCGGCATCCGCGTCAGCCGGTCAACCTGGCAGTAATGCCGGTGTTCCCGGGCCTGCAGGCCAGCCATCTGCAAGCCGTGCTGGGCAGTGGCGTGCAAGGGTTGCTGCTGGAGTGCTATGGCAGCGGTACCGGGCCGTCGGACGATCAGGCGCTGCTGGATGTGCTGAGCGCGGCGCGCCAGCGCGGCGTGTTGCTGGCAGCGATCAGCCAATGCCCGGAAGGCTCGGTGGTATTCGACACCTATGCAGCCGGTAACCGCTTGCGCGGGGCCGGGCTGGTCAGCGGTGGCGGCATGACCCGCGAGGCAGCGCTGGGCAAGATGCTTGCGCTGCTGGGGGCTGGCCTGGACGTCGATACCGCAGAGCGGTGGTTTGCGCTGGATCTGTGTGGGGAGCGGGCTTAGCCCTCTCGCTTCAAGGCCTCTTCGCGGGTAAACCCGCGAAAGAGGCCCTGACATACAAGAAAAATGGCGGAAGGCAGCGGGAGTCGAACCTGCCCGGGAACGGCTGCCGTCCCCAACCGGGTTTGAAGCCCGGCCGCGCCACCGGGCGCGATTGCCTTCCTTGAACTCAGTGCCTGGCATGCTGTTGGGCCAGGGCGCTGTCGGCGCGAATGTGACGCTGATCGGCCACCCTCCGGGTCAGGCCAATGCGGTCGAAATACTCCAGAATCTGCACACTGCGTTTACGACCGATGCCCAACATATCGCGAAACGCGGCAACCTGCACTATCGGCGTTTCCCTGGCCTGCCCCAGCAGCAGCTCTGCCATGCACCGTAGCGTCGCCTCGGGGTAGAACAGGTCGCGCACCACCTGGTGCACCAGGCCCAGCCGGGCCAGCTTGCGCAGCAACAGGCGCACATCGGCTTCGGCACAATTTTCCTCGCTCGCCAGTGTCCTGACCCATGGCGGATCGTATTGCCCCGCCAGCAACCTGGGCTGCAAGCGGGCCCACAATGCACTGTCGGCTTCGCTCAGCTGCACCTTGTGCTCCGGCAGGTGCAGCCAGGGGCCGCTGCTGGCGATGGAGCCCTCATCGAGCAGCTCTTCCACCAGGCTGACGAAAGCGGGCCGTTCCAGCGGCAACGCGGCAAAACGGCGCAGGCGATCGCGGTCCGGGCCCAGCTGGTCGGGCTCCTGCTCGTGGAATAGCGCCAACTGCACCAGCACCTGACGCTTGAGCACCTGCCACTGGTCGCTGGCAAACAGCAATTGACCCTGCCGGGTGGCCACCACCCGCGCATCATCCGGCAACTGCCAGGTATCGCGCAGGCGGTTGAACTGCCGCTCCAGGCGCTGCGGGTCGATGCCTCCCGGGGCGCTGGCGAGCAGAGCCGGCAGGGCCTGCTCCAGGTCCTCGGCATCGCGCAGCACCTGTAACTGGCGCAGGCGCTGTTCGCTGCGGCGCTGACGGCTTGGCGCAAACGGGTCGAGTACCCTGCCACCGCCCAGGGTGCGCTGGGCGCGCTGGTCGCGCAGTACCAGGCGGTCGCCGTGCACCGCTTGCAGCGGCGCGTTGAGCAGCAACTGGGCGAACATGCGCTGGCCCGCCAGCAGGGTTTCCCCTTCGAGCAATGCCACCCGGGCGGTGACATCCTGGGTACCGAGGTGCACGTGCACGGCGCTGAAATGTTCAAAGGTGCGGGTTTCGCCCGGCAACAGGTTCAGCTCGATATCGACCCGCATGCTGGGCGCATGCAGCCACTCGGGCACCAGCCAGTCACCTCGATGCAGCTGCTCTACCGCCAGGCGTTCGGCAGCAATGTTCAGTGCCACCCGCTGGCCCGCTTCGGCGACCAGTGCGGCCTGGTTCTGTGCATGCAGGCCGCGCACCCGCACCGGCTTGCCAGCCTTGCCCAACAACAAGGTTTCGCCGGCACTGACTCGCCCGGCCAGCGCGGTGCCGGTCACCACCACACCCGCGCCGGTAACGGCGAAGGCACGGTCGACGGCCAGGCGGAAACCGCCGCGGGTACTGCGCTGGCGCACTTGCTGTTGCGCCGCCAGCAGGGCCTGGCGCAGGGCATCGACGCCTTCGCCGGTGACGCTCGACAACGGAAATTGCCGCGCCCCGGCATAGGGCCCCGGCGCCAACAGTGCATCGACCTGCGCCTGCACTTCGGCCAGGCGCGCCGGCTCAACCCGGTCGCATTTGCTGATCGCCACCAGGGCCTGGGGAATACCCAGCAGTTCGATGATGGCCAGGTGCTCGCGAGTCTGCGGCATCACCCCATCGTCGGCAGCCACTACCAGCAGCACCAGGTCGATGCCATGGGCGCCGGCCAGCATGTTGTGAATGAAGCGCTCATGGCCCGGGACGTCGATGAAGCCGGTCAGCGCGGCCCCTTCGGACAGCGCCGCATAGCGGTAGCCAAGATCGATGGTCATGCCACGGGCGCGCTCTTCCTGGCGCTGGTCCCCGGCCTGGCCGGTCAGGGCTTGCAGCAATGCGGTCTTGCCATGGTCGATGTGGCCGGCGGTTCCTACGATCACTGCACCGGCCCCAGTTGCAGGGCAGGCAACTGCGCCAGCCACTCGGCTTCGTCATCCAGCTGGCGCAGGTCCAGCCACAGGGCGTCGTCGTCGATACGGCCGAGCACCGGCACCGGCAGGTCACGCAGGGCCCGCTCCAACACATGCAGGCTGCGCCCACGCAGCTTCTTCGACACCTGTGGGCGCAGGCACAGCGCTGCGCTTGGCAGGCGCGCTACCGGTTGGCTGCCGCTGCCGATCATGCCCAGTGCCGGCGCCACGCTGACCTGCCATTGCTCACCGAGGCAGGCCTTCAGCTCAGGCGCCAGGCGCTCGGCCTGGGCCTGGATTTCGGCCGGGTTGCGGGTCAGCAGGCGCAGGCTGGGCAGGCGTTCGGCCAGGCGGTCGGGGTTGCGGTACAGCGCCAGCACCGCTTCGAGGGCCGCGAGGGTGATCTTGTCGACACGCAGCGCGCGCTTGAGCGGGTTCTTCTTGATCCTGGCGATCAGCGCCTTGCGACCGACGATGATCCCGGCTTGCGGCCCGCCCAGCAGCTTGTCGCCACTGAAGGTGACGATATCGGCGCCGTCGGCGAGGGCCTGGCGCACGGTCGGCTCGGCAGGCAGGCCCCAGCGGGTCAGGTCGAGCAGGCTGCCGCTGCCCAGGTCTTCAAGCAACGGCAAGTCATGTTGGTGGGCGATGCGCGCCAGCTCGGCGGTGGGCACCTGGGTGGTGAAACCCTGGATGCTGTAGTTGCTGCAATGCACCCGCATCAGCAAGCCGGTGCGCGGATTGATGGCGGCCTCGTAGTCGCGGGCGTGGGTGCGGTTGGTGGTGCCGACCTCGTGCAGCTTCACGCCGGCGCGGGCCATGATGTCGGGAATACGGAAAGCACCGCCGATCTCGATCAGTTCGCCACGGGAGATGATGCCCTCCTTGCGCGCGCCCAGGCTGTTGAGCGCCAGCAGCACGGCGGCGGCATTGTTGTTGACCACGGTGACGGCTTCGGCGCCGGTCAGCTCGCGGATCACGCCTTCGATCAGGTCGTCGCGGTCGCCACGCTTGCCGGTGGCCAGGTCGAATTCGAGGTTGAGCGGGTAGCGGGCGGCGGTCTGCATGGCCTCGATGGCTTCCTCCGGCAGCAGGGCGCGGCCAAGGTTGGTGTGCAGCACGGTACCGGTGAGGTTGAACACGCGGCGGACCTGGCTGCGTTGCTGGTGGGCCAGGCGTTCGCCGGCGCGGCCCAGCAGAACCTCGGCGGCGAGCTCGGCGGCGCTGAGCTGGCCGTTGCGGGCGGGGTCACGCAGGTCGTCGAGCAGTTGGCGCAGGGTAGCCAGCACGGCGTCGCGGCCGTGGCGGTCGATCAGCGGCAGGCAGGCCGGGTGGCGCAGCAGGGTATCGATGGAGGGCAGGCGTGGGGTGTCGCTGGCTAGGCTGGAGGACATGCGGTACTACCTTGGACTATTCCGTTGTCTGTACTGGCCTCTTCGCGGGTAAACCCGCTCCCACAAGGCCCGCGCAGTTTTTGAGGCTTGCGCGGTACCTGTGGGAGCGGGTTTACCCGCGAAGAAGGCGACTCGGTCTTACAGTGTAGACACTCACCCACTACCCGGGCGCGAGCATCAGGTTCGGTGCCAACCGATGGAAGCCCTCCTCGTCCAGGCGAATGTCCAGGGCCAGGCTGGCCAGGTCATCGGCCAGCGGCTCGGCTGCTGCATCGTTTTCCAGGTAGTTCTGTTTCAGGTAGCTGTCACACCCTGGGCAGCATTCGGCCCGCAGCGGCGCCTTGCCCGGCGCATGACGGTCATCGTCGAGGCTGGTATAACGCAGGTCCTTGCTCGACTCGCAGTACACGCACTTGACCCGCACCACATGCCATTCACAGGCACACAGCGAACAGGCCAGGTAGCGCAGGCCATTGTGCTTGCCACGGTTGCGCACCACCCCGGCCATTGCCGGCGAACCGCAGGCCGGGCATTGGGCCAGGCTGCCGGCAGGCTTGAGCTCTGGGGTGGGCAGCGCCAGCAACCAACTGGACCAGGCCGCCTGCAAGGCCGCGCCAATGAACGGCACTAGCGCCGCAGGCACTGCATCGTACTGACCGGCGAGCAAGGCAATACCCCAGCCCTTGCACTGATTGTCGTCACTGCCACGCAGGGCTTGCAGCGCCTCAGCCAAAGGACCGCTGGTGGCCACGTTGAAGTGTTCGAGCAAGGCCTTTAACCAGACCAGCCACGGCCCTTCCCGCACCAGGCTGTCCGCCGCCAGGGGCGGCAAACCATGACTTATGCACAGGCGCTGACGCTCCTCGGCCACCGGCATGCCACCGGGCGGGTTATCCACAAGCTGCTGCTGAATGCGACACAAGCGTGCCACCAGCCTCAGGTAATCGCCAAGGGCATTGCCCTCGGCCAGTTGCTCCAGCCGCGCGGCGCGCAGCTCGAACAGGTTGGCAGGAGGCAGATGCAGAAACGGCGGCATCACTGCCGACGCTTCGATCTGCCCGGGTTCGAGTATCGTGCTCAAGCGCTCATCCTTCTTTCCGTCCGTGGCTGCCCGGGGTCTTGTCGCCGGTCACTTCGCGGTACCACAATTCATGGTGCTTGCGCGCCCAGGCGCGGCTGACCCGGCCATGCAGCATGGCGCCGACCGAGCCCTTGATCCAGATGCCGGCGTAGATGTGCACGATGATACTGAGGATCAGCACGAACGCCGCCAGGGCATGCAGCAAGGTGGCCAGGCGAATGGCGCCTATGTCGAAGTACTGGCTGAACCAGGCACGCCAGATCACCACACCGCTGACCAACAGGATCAGCATGCACACCAGCAAGGTCCAGAACAGCAGCTTCTGGCCGGCGTTGTACTTGCCGATCGGCGGTACGCCCTCCTCCTGGTTCAGCATGACCCGATCGATACGACGCAGCCATAGGCGATCGTTGGCGCTGATGAAGTTTGCCCGCCAGAACCGCAGCACCAGGCCGAGGAAGAACACGAACATGGCCACGCCCAGGAACGGGTGGAGGATACGCGTCCATGGCCCGCCACCGAACAAATGGCTGAGCCAGAACAGCGCTGGATGGAACAGCGCCAGCCCGGACAACCCGGCGAGGACGAACAGAATCGCGACGACCCAGTGGTTGCTGCGTTCGTTGGCGTTGTAGCGCAGGATGGGTTTGTTGTCGTTCATGGTCGCTGCTCCTCCTGGCCACCGGGCCGGGTCGGGTCATAGACATGCACCGACGGGTCCACCTGATGCACGCTTTCGTCAAGCGGTGACGGGTGCTCGTCCTCCTCCACGCGCTGCGGCCCGACCCGCACATAGTGGAAGAACCCGGCCAGCACCGCCGCGCCCATGGCCAGCAGCGCCAGCGGCTTGGTAATGCCCTTCCACAGCCCTACCAGCGGGCTGATCACCGGCTGGTCCGGCAGGCCGGCGTACAGCTTCGGCGTGTCGGCATGGTGCAGCACATACATCACGTGGGTACCGCCGACGCCGTCCGGGTCATACAACCCGGCCTTGTCGTAGCCCCGCGACTGCAGGTCGACGATGCGCTCGGCGGCATGCACCTTCATCTCGTCCTTGCTGCCGAACACGATCGCCCCGGTCGGGCAGGTTTTCACACAGGCCGGCTCCAGGCCCACGGTCACCCGGTCGGAACACAGGGTGCACTTGTATGCCTTGTGGTCCTTCTGCGAGATCCGCGGGATATTGAACGGGCAGCCAGTGATGCAGTAGCCGCAGCCGATGCAGTGGTCCTGGTTGAAATCGACGATGCCGTTGGCGTGCTTGATGATCGCGCCCGGGCTCGGGCAGGCCTTCAGGCACCCTGGCTCGGCGCAATGCATGCAGCCGTCCTTGCGGATCAGCCACTCCAGGTTGCCGTCGTCGCGCTCGTGCTCGGTGAAGCGCATCAGGGTCCAGGTCTCGGCAGTGAGATCCTGGGGGTTGTCGTAAGTGCCGTGGTTGTGGCCGACCTCGTCACGCAGTTCGTTCCACTCGGAACACGCCACCTGGCAGGCCTTGCAGCCGATGCACTTGGTGGTGTCGATCAGCTTGGCGACTTCCTGCTGCTGGCGTACCGAAGGCGGTACGGTGGTGGTGGCCGAGCGGGCGATGATGTCTTGGCTGGCCATCAGAGTTTCTCCACTTTGACGAGGAACGACTTGGACTCCGGCGTCTGCGTGTTGCCGTCACCGAGGAACGGCACCAGGGTGTTGGTCAGGTAGCCGTGCCGGGTGGTACCGGTGAAGCCCCAATGCAACGGGATGCCGATCTGGTGCACGGTCTGGTTGTTGACCTGGAGCGGGCGGATCCGCTTGGTCACCACCGCCACCGCCTCGATGTGCCCGCGCTTGCTCGACACCCGCACCCGGTCGCCGGCCTTGATGCCCTTCTCGTTGGCCAGCACCTCGCCGATCTCGACGAACTGCTCGGGCTGGGCGATGGCGTTGAGCCGGCAGTGCTTGCTCCAGAAGTGGAAGTGCTCGGTCAACCGGTAGGTGGTCGCCGCATACGGGAACTCCTCGTGCTTGCCGAGGGTGTCCCACACCGAATCGAAGATCCGCCCGGCCGGGTTGCTGGTGGCCTTCTTGTTCTGCGGGTGCAGCGGGTTGATGCCAATCGGCGTCTCGAACGGCTCGTAGTGCTCGGGGAACGGCCCTTCGGCCATCTTGTCGATGGCGAAGAACCGGGCCACCCCCTCGGGGTTCATGATGAACGGGTTCATCCCCGCCTCGGGTGGCGAGTCGACCTTGAAGTCGGGCACGTCGGTGCCGGTCCAGGCCTTGCCGTTCCACCATACCAGGCGCTTCTTCTCGGCGTCCCACGGCTTGCCTTGCGGGTCGCTGGAGGCACGGTTGTAGAGGATGCGGCGGTTGGCCGGCCAGGCCCAGGCCCAGTTCTGCACCTGGTGCATGCCGTACGGGTCGCTGTTGTCGCGGCGAGCCATCTGGTTGCCCTGCTCGGTCCAGCAGCCGGCGAAGATCCAGCAGCCGGACGCGGTGCTGCCGTCGTCCTTCAACTGGCCGAAGCCGGCCAGCTGCTGGCCGGCCTTGATCACTGCGCCGGTCGGGTCGGTGACGTCGGTCACTGCCCAGCCGTTCATTTCCCTGGCCAGTTCCTCCGGGGACGGCTCTGCGGGAATCTTGTATGGCCAGCTGATGTTCATCAGCGCGTCCGGGTAGGCGCCGCCCTCGGCTTGGTAGCGTTGGCGCAGGCGCAGGAACAGCTCGCTCATGATGTGCACGTCGGTGCGGGTCTCGCCCGGGCCGTCGGCGCCCTTCCAGTGCCACTGCAGCCAGCGGCTGCTGTTGACCAGCGAGCCGTCTTCCTCGGCGAAGCAGGTGGTGGGCAGGCGGATCACTTCGGTCTGGATATTGGCCGTGTCGACGTCGTTGAACGGCCCGGCATTGCGCCAGAACTCCGAAGTCTCGGTGGCCAGCGGGTCCATGATCACCAGCCACTTGAGCTTGCCCAGGGCCGCGGTGACACGGTTCTTGTCTGGCAGCGCGGCAATCGGGTTGAAGCCTTGGCAAATGTAGCCGTTGACCTTGCCCTGGCCCATCATCTCGAACATGCGCAGCACGTCGTAGGCTGGCACGTCGAGCTTGGGCAGCCAGTCGTAGCCCCAGTTGTTTTCTGCCGTGGCGTTGGCGCCGTACCAGGCCTTCATCAGGCTGACGTGGAACTTGCCGTAGTTCTGCCAGTACGACAGCTGGCCCGGGCGCAGTGGCTTGGAGGCGCGCTTGTCGATGTAGGCGGCGTAGTCCTGCTCGGCATCGCCGGGCAGGGTCAGGTAACCCGGCAGCGAGTTGGACAGCAGACCGAGGTCGGTCAGGCCCTGGATGTTGGAGTGCCCGCGCAAGGCGTTGACCCCACCACCCGGCATGCCGACGTTGCCCAGCAGCAACTGGACCATCGCCGCACTGCGAATGATCTGCGCGCCGATCGAGTGCTGCGTCCAGCCGAGGGCGTAGAGGATCGTCATGGTCTTGCCCGGTACCGCGCAGGTGGCGATCTCTTCCCAGATCTTCAGCATGGCGTCCTGCGGCATGCCACAGGTCATGCTGGCCAGTTCCGGGGTGTAGCGGCTGTAGTGCTGCTTCATCAGCTGGAACACGCAACGCGGGTGCTGCAGGGTCGGGTCGACCTTGGCAAAACCATCCTCACCCAGCTCGTAGCCCCAGCCGGACTTGTCGGCATACACGCGCTTGGCTTCGTCGTAGCCGCTGAACAGCCCGTCCTCGAAGCCATAGGTTTGCTTGACGATGAACGACACGTCGGTGTAGTTGCGCACGTATTCGTGCTGAATCTTGTCGTTGCTCAGCAGGTAGTTGATCAGCCCGCCCATGAACGCGATGTCGGTGCCGGTGCGGATTGGCGCGTAGTAGTCCGCCACCGAAGCGGTACGGGTAAAGCGTGGGTCGACCACGATCAGCCGCGCCTTGTTGTGCGCCTTGGCTTCGGTCACCCATTTGAAGCCGCACGGATGCGCTTCTGCTGCGTTGCCACCCATCACCAGGACCAGATTCGCGTTGGCGATATCGGACCAGTGGTTGGTCATGGCGCCACGGCCGTACGTCGGGGCAAGACTTGCCACCGTCGGGCCATGTCAGACACGTGCCTGGTTATCGAACCCCAGCATGCCTGTTGCGCGGATGACCTTGTGGGTCAGGTAGCCCGCCTCGCTGGAGGCGGCAGAAGCAGCGAGAAAACCGGTGGTGAGCCAGCGGTTTACCGTTTGCCCCTGGGCGTTCTTCTCGATGAAGTTGGCATCGCGGTCCTGCTTCATCAGCTCGGCGACGCGGTCGAGCGCCTCGTCCCAGCTGACCCGCACCCACTCCTTGCTGCCCGGCTTGCGTACCTCGGGGTACTGCAGGCGGCTCGGGCTGTGGATGAAGTCCAGCAGGCCGGCGCCTTTCGGGCAGAGGGTGCCGCGGTTGACCGGGTGGTCGGCGTCACCTTCGATATGGATGATGTTCTGTTTGACGTTCTTGCCCGCATCACCCTGGCTGTACATGATCAGGCCGCAGCCGACCGAGCAGTAGGGGCAGGTGTTGCGGGTTTCTTTGGTATGCGCCAACTTGAAGTGGCGCACCTGCTCGGCGAATGCCGGTGTCGGGGCCATGCCCAACGCCGCAAGGCTCGAGCCTCCAAGGCCGACGGCGGCGACCTTGAAGAATTGCCGACGGTTCAGATCCATCGTGCACTCCTGAACGGGTTCTCGGGCACCTGGCGTGCAGCCGGTGCCTCTAGGTCATCACGGTGGCGGTAGACAGATACCGCCAAGGGTTAAGCCTAGCCAAGAATCAGGGAAGTGTGATGACGCAGATCATGGCACCAGCGAAGCGGGCGCCGCATGCGCCGGGCGAGCGGTTTGTGAGGTACCGAACAGCCCGGCCTCAGCTGGCGACGCCACTCTTCGGGCCGCTGGCGATCAGCGCCGCGCCACAGGCGGTCTTGTGCCCATCGAGGGCGACAGGTGTACCGTCGACGCTGTAGGTGGCGCTGCCTTCCACGATGGGGAACACGCCCTTGCACAATGGGCAGCTGACCATGTGGCCAACCCCGGCGATAGGCTTGCCGTTGACGTTGGTATTGCCGAAGGAGCCGAGCACCTTGCCACCGTGGGTGGTGGAATCGCCAAGGCGGATGATGTCTTTCATGGGTGAACTCCGTGTCTGAAGGGAGGCGTCGTTGCCAGTGGGGGAAAGCCTAAAATAATGGGGAATTAAAGGCCATAGGCAATTTGGGCGGGAGATTGGCTGGGCCCTGAGGATCCCATTGGGTCGGATGCGTTTTATCCTGCTGTATCTGACTACACGCGCATCACTCACCTGCCTGCAACTTCAATTTCGCACCATCAGGCAGACCTTTGATTTTCTGGGTCAGTTAGGGAAGCTCCGAACAAGTCGCCGAGCAACCGACAATGGACGACTTTTGGCCTAAGGAAAGCTCGATTTACAGGCGCTGATTGTTGAACAACCAGGAAAAACCCTAGTCATCAGGCCTTACGGGCGCACCTCTACCGTAGCAGTCAATAATTGCCGGCGTACCATCCACAGATTCGACAGCGCAAACAGCGTGGTCAGTTGCGCCGTGTTCTTGGCCAAGCCACGGAAGCGGGTTTTCACATCACCGAACTGGCGCTTGATCACGCGAAAGGGATGTTCGACTTTCGCCCGTGTCTGCGCTTTGACCTTCTCGATCTGACGTTTGGCTTTGTAGAGAACACTGCGTTTGCTCAAGTGCTTGTAGGTGCTGCGTCGTGCAGCGATCTGCCAGATCACTTGCCGACCGTCGTGCTCAGGTCGCTTCTCTACGCCGGTGTAACCCGCGTCAGCACAGACAATGTTTTCGTCACCGTGCAACAGATGAGCGACCTCCGCACGTCAGCCACGTTGGCGGCGGTGCCGTGGACGTGATGCACCAGACCCGACTCAGCGTCGGCGCCGATATGCGCTTTCATGCCGAAGAAGTATTGGTTTCCCTTCTTCGTCTGATGCATCTCCGGATCGCGCTTGCCTTCTTTGTTCTTGGTCGAGCTGGGCGCGTGGATGATGGTGGCGTCGACAATCGTGCCCTGGCGCAACGACAGGCCCTGGTCTCGCAGGTAATTGCAGGTGGATACGCAGCATGGTTTCCAGTGGGTACGGCTTGCGACCACCGCCGGCCTTTGGGTAATGCGGCTCGACCAATGCCAGCAAACCGCTCCACGGTACCATCTGCTCCACCTCAGCCAGGAAACGCTCGCGACGGGTTTGCTTGCGCTTACCGGCGTACTCGAAATCGGAAAAGCTCATCTGACTCATGGGATGGAGGGCTTGTAAAGGGGCTGTTGGACGGAGGGCTATTTCAGCACAGGTCAGACGGCCTGTGCCGACTTGATCGGAGAATCCTTAGTGAATGTTATTTAAAAGCTCGAAAAGCTGAGAGAGTGCCAAACTACTGCTTCTTCTATCCCACACCGAGAAATCGTAGCTTACCATTGTCCGTATTACAGTGCCGACCGAAATAGCTGCCCCGCCCTCCTTTTGATCAGATTCCAGCTCTCTCACATGATAAGCGGATCGTCCAGTATCAGCACCAAACCTGATTACCGTCACGGAATCTACTATCACCGCCCCCTCATCCTCATCTTCATAGAAGTAAAACTTTAATCTTTCACGCCAGTCCCTCGGCTGTTGCGAAAACAAATGCTTTAGCAGCGTGATCAGGCGCACTCCTGGTGCCACGGAAATACCCAGACCCTGCGGCTCACCTTTATAGAAATAACATTTCAGCGATAGGGCCGCCGAAGACCTGAAGTAAATCGCTTGATAATCTTTTTCATAGAGGCAGTAGTCATCCACATCGCCAACTCTATCAAACCCATGCAACAAAAGCTCAGCTTCTCCAAAACTGCCAAGCCCGAACATCTCAGGATGAATAGACTCAGCATCACGTAAAAACATTATAAACAAGTGCATGAAATCAAAATTCAAATAACTCACACTTCCTACCTTTTAACTGGATTTGTGCCCTGCATGTGATGCCGTTGAAGAATCCCTTTCACTTCCGTCAACTCAGACACTCGATTTGATTTCGGATTTTCGTCAATGCCCGACTGCGCTGATTTTGCCAACCGATCAACATTTTTAGGATCGTCTAGATGGCCTGAAACTGCCTCACATGCATTACGCCACTGAGAAGGTGACATATCTCTCGTCGCCTTGTCCGCAGGAGCTAGCTTCACATGCTTTCCATCTGCATCTGGCTGCAAACTTACATGCCCTCCCTTCCTCGGTAGACCCGGTCCTTCGACATTAACGTGGACGCCCCGCGCGAGTACATCTTTCCCTGCAGTATTGGCGCCAACACCATATTTATTCTTCGCTAAACCTAGTGGATCAACCCAGCCAGTCGAACTGGCCGCATATTCGTAGAGGTTCAATCCTCCACCATAACTAATAGGGTCCTGATTAATGAAGCGCCCAGCCCTCGGATCATAGTACCGATAGCGGTTGTAATGCATCCCGGTCTCATGATCGTGGTACTGCCCCTGGAACCGTATCGGGTTGCTCAGGCCGACTTGCTTGGCCCACTCCGAGCGGGTTTCCTTGACCTCACCCCACGCCTTGTACTGCGCCGTCCATGCCATCTCACCGTTATGGTCGGTCAGCTCCATCGGCGTACCCAGATGGTCACACTGATACCAGAGAATCGCATCGAATGCCTGCGGCTTGACCTCGGTGTGCCACAGCGGGTCCTGATCAAAATCGTATTCCCGGTCGCTCCAGTCCGGCTGGCGCAGCAGGCGGATCGGGTTGTTTCGTTGCGCCTGGACCACCGGCACGAAGCTGCCCGGCTCGTACAGGTAATGCACAGTGCGCCCGGTCTCGCCCTCACCCTGCGGCGGTGAGCTTTCCCAAGCCAGGTTATCGCCATCCCAGCCATACAAGGTGTAACCACAACCCAGTTCGCGCTGGCGCTTGGCCCGCTGCATCTGGTTCCAACCACTGCCCGCTCGCGGATCATCCTGGTGGTGCGCGGTGGAGTGCTTGTGCAGACGACGGCCCAGAGCGTCGTAGCTGTACACCACGCTGAGCTTGTCATCATCGAAGCGCACCAAACGGTCGAACAGGTCCCAGCTGAGGCGCGCCTTTTCGCCGTTGTGCAGGCGATGGATCAGGTTGCCGCGTTCGTCGTACTGGTAGTGGGTCCCGGCGTATTCACGCAGCAGGTTGTCCATCAGCTTGTTGCGCCGCGGGTCGCTTTCCAGCGGGCGATTCAGCTCTTGGGCCTTGTCGTCCAGCAGGTTACCGGCCGGGTCGAAGGCGAAGGTCTCGACACCCAGGCGACTGGTGGCTTGCAGCAGGCGGCCAACCGGGTCGTACTGATAAGACAGGTGACCACGGCGGGTGTCGTGGATATCGGTCAGCTGGCCCACGGCATCGTACTGGTACTGGCGCTTGAGCAAGGTGGTCTTGCCTCATGGCTACCCAGCAACTGGTCTTGCAGGCGGCCAGCCGGATCCCAGCTCTGGGTCTGCATCAGCTGGTTGTCCTGATGGCGGACCACTTCGCGGTGCAGGTCATCACGCTCGTAGGCCAGCAGTTCATGCTGGTCGAGGGTCATGCCCAGCACGTGACCGCTGCCGTAGGTGAGCACGCTGACCTTGTGGCCATCGGGGCGAATCGTCGCCGTGCGCAGGTTCAGTACGTCGTACTCGTGCTGCCGCACCGCGACCATCGGCACCTCGGTGCCGAGGTAGTACTGGTGCTCGCGGGTCAGGTTGCCCGCCTCGTCATGGAACCATTGCAACTTGCTGGCCGCGTTGTTCGCCTGGATCAGCTTGCCGTTGCCATCGTAGGCAAAGGTCTCTTCTTGACGTTGATTTCCTTGGCTGTCATCAGGCGCTCCACCGGGTCGAAGGTGATGTGAGGCGGCGCTGGCCGACCTGGGTGCTTGCCAACCGGCCCGCATCAGGGTCGTACTCGTAACGCGTCACCAGTCCATCGAAACCCTTTTCCTCCACAGACGACCAAGCATATTGTCCAGATTTGAAAAACCCTTCAAATTGTGACATCACCGACCTCAAATGTTACGTAGACGCCCCCTCAACATCAACGAATCAATAAAACTACTTTATTGGCGAACCATTCCATATTCGTAGTCCAACTCGCCAGCATTACTTTTCTCCTCTAGAAAACCCACAACCAAATCAAAGTCAACATGCTTAGGGACATTTATCGCAAAAAATTTCTTGCTCATACCTTCCCACGAGCAACCCATATTAGCGATATCATCCATTATCAGCCGCGGCACGCTTTCGTCATGGCTATAGAAAATCACCCGCACAGTACTATTCCCTTCATCGGAAACTACTGCATTGAATAGCAGCTCATTGTCATCACCTATAGAAGTACTAACCTCATCATCCAGACATACTTCTTTAGAATAAAATGGTATATTTTTTATTCTATATTTATTTCCCCCCCTTTTTTCAGCCCACACGCTCTCCATAGAGACCGGCGGATAACCATCAATAATTTCTAGCTTTAGAAACACTTTTTCCATCGCTTCACCTAAAGTTCACAGGAGTCACTTTTTTCAATATTGCACACCCTACACAGTACTTGTCCATTTTCTGGCGTACCAGAACCTCCTTTAGATTTAGGTATCACGCTCCAGTCCGGCTGGCGCAGCAGGCGGATCGGGTTGTTTCGTTGCGCCTGGACCACCGGCACGAAGCTGCCCGGTTCGTACAGGTAATGCACAGTGCGCCCGGTTTCGCCTTCACCCTGCGGCGGTGAGCTTTCCCAGCCAGTTTATCGCCATCCCAGCCATACAAGGTGTAACCGCAGCCCAGTTCGCGCTGGCGCTTGGCCCGCTGCATCTGGTTCCAACCACTGCCCGCTCGCGGATCATCCTGGTGGTGCGCGGTGGAGTGCTTGTGCAGACGGCGCCCCAGCGCGTCGTAGCTGTACACCACGCTGAGCTTGTCATCGTCGAAGCGCACCAAACGGTCGAACAGGTCCCAGCTGAGGCGCGCCTTTTCGCCGTGGTGCAGGCGATGGATCAGGTTGCCGCGTTCGTCGTACTGGTAGTGAGTCCCGGCGTATTCACGCAGCAGGTTGTCCATCAGCTTGTTGCGCCGCGGGTCGCTTTCCAGCGGGCGATTCAGCGCCTGGGCCTTGTCGTCTAGCAGGTTACCGGCCGGGTCGAAGGCGAAGGTCTCGACACCCAGGTGACTGGTGGCTTGCAGCAGGCGACCAACCGGGTCGTACTGATAGGCCTAGTGGCCACGACGGGTGTCGTGGATATCGGTCAGCTGGCCGACGGCATCGTACTGGTACCGGCGCTTGAGCAGGGTGGTCTTGCGTCATGGCTACCCAGCAACTGGTCTTGCAGGCGGTCAGCCGGATCCCAGCTCTGGGTCTGCATCAGCTGGTTGTCCTGATGGCGCACCACTTCGCGGTGTAGGTCATCGCGCTCCTAGGCCAACTCATGCTGGTCGAGGGTCATGCCTAGCGGCGCTGAGCGACATCGGCGACAGGCTTGCCTTTCTCGGTCACTTGCTTGACCGCTTCGATCTTGAATTCTTCGGGGTAACGCAGACGACTCATGGCACCTCCTATTTGGGCCTCATTATGAGGCTTGGAGGTGTCTACGAAACTAGGGGCGATTCACTTGACCATCCACAATACAACTCGAAACTTATCAACCGACACACCCCCGTTACAATAGACATTTCAAATAAAAAGACACTAAATCTAAACAAGTCTCAACTGAGCTTCTTTTGTTCCCAAAAACGCTTCCTTTTAAGCCTTTGACGAAGCGAATCTAATTCATCTCGCCCACAGCACGCCTCTAACTTATCCGACAGCTTTTCTTTAATTTCTTCAAGCTTAACAATCATATTAGACTCATCTATAAACTTGGCAGTCTCCCTTCGATAGTCCTTTTCATCATCTGCAGTGACTTCATCTCGCACATAAATAATATAGACCAATATTTCTTAAAGATATGAGCAAATACTCGAGATCCCAAAGAACCGCTACTGCTTCCTCACCCGAGACCAATATATCTTTCTGTTTACTCAAAACCATTCCCTCTACGAATGCTTTAACTAAAGCCCCACTTATTTATCAAACATTTTTCGGTCTCTCCCAGAATTCAATCTTATCTAGCACTCTCTCCAAATCATCCATATCATCATCACCTAGCGTATCGTCAAATTTTGAAGCAATTACCATTCGCATTTTTGCCAGCCTATCATTTACCCGTTCAGCATCAATAAACTCAGTCACGGCCTCACAATACTCATCATGTATCGAAAAAGCCTGACCTAACTTTTCTTTATAGAAATTATTTAGCCTAACAAGCGAAACCAAGACGAACTCAACCTCTCTCAATAAATACTCCACATCTTTTTTACTGAGGAAAATCGTTTCATTTGTATTTCTCATCATCATTTCCCTTGCACTACCGCATGATTCTTCAGCTTAAGATCACCCTTAACCGTAAGTTCTTTTCTATGATAGCGAGGATTATCCACCCAGCAGGCGGCCAACCGGGTCGTACCCGCCAAGGGTTAAGCCGGCCAAGAATCAGGGAAGTGTGCCGACGCAGATCATCACACCAGAGAAGCGGGCGCCGCATGCGCCAGGCGAGCGGTTTGTCAGGTACCGAACAACCCGGCCTCAGCTGGCAACGCCACTCTTCGGGCCGCTGGCGATCAGCGCCGCGCCACACGCGGTCTTGTGCCCATCGAGGGCGACGGGTGTGCCGTCCACGCTGTAGGTCGCGCTACCTTCAACGATGGGGAACACGCCTTTGCACAACGGGCAGCTGACCATGTGGCCGACCCCGGCGATAGGCTTGCCGTTGACGTTGGTGTTGCCGAAGGAGCCGAGCACCTTGCCACCGTGGGTGGTGGAATCGCCAAGGCGGATAATGTCTTTCATGGGTGAACTCCGTGTCTGGAAGGAGGCGTCGATGCCAGTGGGTTAAAGCCTAAAATAGTGGGGCCATAGGCAATTGGGCGGGGGATGGGCTGGGCCCTGAGGATCCCATTGGGTCGGATGCGTTTTATCCTGCGGTACCTGACTACACGCGTATCACTCACCGGCCTGCAACTTCAATTTCGCACCATCAGGCAGGCTTTTGATTTTCTGGGCCAGTTAGCCGCGCCTCTCAATAGTTTCCTTAAACACGTAAGCATCGTCCTCTGGCAGCTTCAGGCTCTTTATTCCGCTCGCAAGATCAACTGAGCGAACCAGTGAAGCACCATATTAATTTGCTGATTCTTGTAAGCCTCTTTAAACTCATTGAAAGGCAGCTGTACTCTCAGACCAATATCTTTACTAGATTTATGATAACGCCTGACTTCTGGATAATCATCGATGCGCTCATGAGGCATAACTATCGATACAATACTCTATTTTACTGTTCCACAAGGCAGCTCAAACTCTTTACCAACCCAGCAATAACCTGTACTACCGTCCCGTGTCCAAAACTCTAAACACGCAACTCTCCCAACCAGCTCACCTAGGCTCTGACACCTATTGGCCAGCCAGTTCAAGAAGTAGTGCAACTAGGACTTCTTAGCGCGAATATCTGCCAAAGCCTTTTCAAGAGACTTCAAATCATTTGGATCTTTTAGTCTCGCTTTTGAACGTAGCCATTTATCAACCGCATTGTTACGACCATTTGATAGCAAGTCACCCTCTGCAGTAATCTCACTACTCATAATGACGCGCTTTACCACCTTGCCGTTTTCATCACTTACCCGGCAACTCAGTAGCCCATTAAAACGAGGCAGAATCGATCGCTAGATTTGAGCTACTTACCACCACCTCCAAGTCAGTATTGTCATTTTCCACCGCTCCGAAAAAAACGCTCCCCTCTCTCCATCTAAAACCCTGTTTAACATGATTATTTGACCAGTCATTGAACGGCTCATCTAAATTGAGCCAAACACACAGATTTGATTATATGAAACCCAAATATTCATAATTTTTGTTTCATTTACCAAGCACGTTAACCTTAAGTTACCTTTAGGTTTCAGCTTCTTGCACTTATTACCCAAAAACGCACCAGCCCCTCGGCTGCCGGAAGGAAATCACTCTAATATTTTCTCCTTCCCTCTCTTCGCGGGTTGATACCTGAGGATACTAATCCAGATACGCGTCTGGAACTTTCTGCTTATTGCCCTGGGATTCCGTCGCTCGCTTAGAGCATCCCTAGGGTCCCATATCAAGATAATCGGATACCCTTGAGCCTAAGCGTACAACATATGCTGGCATGCTTCCAAGTATTGTGCATACGGCAAATTCACTCCTAACATCCGATCCTATGAACCGTAGACCGCCCTGACTTGCCTGTGAGCTAATCAGTTCATCACCGGCCATGTGCCAAGCTCAACGCCTTTTACAATCTTCGGTGGCGCAGTGACAGAAAATCAATCTCCACCAAAAACTTGATAATTTTTGACGAGAATTGAAAGTTTTTTGCGACCAAATGTAAGTCAAACCTAAAACTTAAGTCAGGATCTTGCCTCGAGAAGTGCCTTCTCAAGCATCTTCATATCCGGAGGTTTTTTTGAGACCCCTTCGAAGCCAACCATCGATGGACAGGATTCTTCGGCCCGCACGCTATACTTACTTTGCGCATTAAGTTCACTAAGCCTAATCACCCTCTTGATAGAAAAATTACCCCGAAATCGGCCTCCGAGACGTAAGGGAATACAGCGAGCTTGGATGTTTCCAGTTGATTCCGACGACCAGTCCGCTCCACAGCACGACCTGCTCCATCTCTACCAGGAAGCGCTCATGGCAGGTCTGCTTGCACTTAGCGGCGTACTCGAAATCGGAAAGCTCATCTGACTCATGGGCAAGACTTGGAGGGCTGACTGAACGGAAGGCCATTTCAGCACAGGTCAGGCGGCCTGTGCTGACTTGATCGGAGAATCCTTAGGTACTAACTCTGCATTAGCAATACCAAAAAGCACAGAAAGGCGAGCTAACGATCTATTATTCAAGATCAAACTCACCCCCTAAACCCTCTATGACTTTCTGATTTCAGCCAAGGCTTTCTCCAGCACGCTGACATTCCCAGGATCATTAAATCTACTTTTTGACTTAGCCCATCGACTTACAGCGCTTTTAGGCCCTTCAACAAGCTTATTGCCTTCCTCAGTAATCTCGCTTTTCATAATCACGCGCTTCACAACCCGCCCTTCCTCATCAGTAACTCGGCATTTCAGAAGACCATTACGCTCCATAAAAACGAAGAGATTCTCCGTCGACAGCTCAATGTTTTTCTGCCAGTCCGGAGCGCTCTTATAGGCCGACATCAACACATCGATATCCCAAACTGGATAGTCATTTGTCATTACAGTCTCCTTTCTACTTGAGATAACCCTGCAACCGGCACCAGCTTCCCAGTAGTCCTATCTCTAATAAATGTCCCACCACTCGCGAGAATTCGACTTTCTTTCATTTGCTGATCATATTTATCAGCAGTCAGACTTGTCACCTCATAAGTTGTTGCCTGCCCATTTTCAATAACAGCTGTATCCACCCTACGCCGCTCACCGCTTTCAGGATCCCTGACAGATTTCCCGTTCGCATCTCGCAGATAACACTCACTTTGTATCGTCGCATTCGGATGCTTCGTTTTAATCTCAGCATTAAATTCTTGGTGACGGCGATCTCCTTCAACCGCATTCTTGATCCGCTTCAGCCCCCACGGATCAATCCAACCGATCGGGTTCGGAACATACTGATAGAGGTTGGCCCCACCCAAGTAGCTTATTGGATCCTGGTTGATGAACCGCCCAACCCTCGGATCATAGTACCGATAGCGGTTATAATGCAGCCCAGTCTCGTGATCGTGGTACTGCCCCTGGAACCGTATCGGGTTGCTCAGGCCGACTTGCTTGGCCCACTCCGAGCGGGTTTCCTTGACCTCACCCCACGCCTTGTACTGCGCCGTCCATGCCATCTCACCGTTATGGTCGGTCAGCTCCATCGGCGTACCCAGATGGTCACACTGATACCAGAGAATCGCATCGAATGCCTGCGGCTTGACCTCGGTGTGCCACAGCGGGTCCTGATCAAAATCGTATTCCCGGTCGCTCCAGTCCGGCTGGCGCAGCAGGCGGATCGGGTTGTTTCGTTGCGCCTGGACCACCGGCACGAAGCTGCCCGGCTCGTACAGGTAATGCACAGTGCGCCCGGTCTCGCCCTCACCCTGCGGCGGTGAGCTTTCCCAAGCCAGGTTATCGCCATCCCAGCCATACAAGGTGTAACCACAACCCAGTTCGCGCTGGCGCTTGGCCCGCTGCATCTGGTTCCAACCACTGCCCGCTCGCGGATCATCCTGGTGGTGCGCGGTGGAATGTTTGTGCAGACGGCGGCCCAGAGCGTCGTAGCTGTACACCACGCTGAGCTTGTCATCGTCGAAGCGCACCAAACGGTCGAACAGGTCCCAGCTGAGGCGCGCCTTTTCGCCGTTGTGCAGGCGATGGATCAGGTTGCCGCGTTCGTCATACTGGTAGTGGGTCCCGGCGTATTCACGCAGCAGGTTGTCCATCAGCTTGTTGCGCCGCGGGTCGCTTTCCAGCGGACGGTTGAGCTCCTGGGTCTTGTCGTCCAGCACGTTGCCGGCCGGGTCGAAGGCGAAGGTCTCGACACCGAGGCGGCTGGTGGCTTGCAGCAGGCGCCCGACCGGGTCATACCGATAGGCCAGGTGACCACGACGGGTATCGTGGATATCGGTCAGCTGGCCCACGGCATCGTACTGGTACTGGCGCTTGAGCAACGTGGACTTGCCATCGTGGCTACCCAGCAACTGCTCTTGCAGGCGGCCAGCCGGGTCCCAGCTCTGGGCCTGCATCAGCTGGTTGCCCTGATGCCGGACCACTTCGCGGTGCAGGTCATCGCGCTCGTAGGCCAGCAGTTCATGCTGGTCGAGGGTCATGCCCAGCACGTGGCCGCTGCCGTAGGTGAGCACGCTGACCTTGTGGCCATCGGGGCGAACGGTCGCGATACGGTTGTTGAGGGCGTCGTACTCGTGCTGCCACACCGCGACCATCGGCACCTCGGTGCCGAGGTAATACTGGTGCTCGCGGGTCAGGTTGCCCGCCTGGTCATGGAACCATTGCAGCTTGCTGGCGGCGTTGATCGCCTGGATCAGGTTGCCGTTGCCATCGTAGGCAAAGGTCTCTTCCTGACTTTGATCTCCTTGGCTGGCAACCCGTGAAACCAGGCGCCCCACCGGGTCGAAGGTGATGTCGATGCGGCGCTGGCCGACCTGGGTACTTGCCAGCCGGCCCGTATCAGCATCGTACTGGTAACGCGTCACCAACCCGTCGAAGCCTTGCTCCTGCAGCAAACGCCCGACCGGGTCGTAGAGGAAGTCAGCCTTGCTCTCGTTCTCGTTCTCCAGGCCGATCAGGCGGCCGAGTTTGTCCCAGCGATAACGCAGCGTGTGTTCATTGGCATCCACCCGCTCGGCGAGCAGGCCCACAGCGTTGTAGGCCCAGGTGGTGCAGCGGTCCAGTGCGTCAACGTGGGCCAATAACCGGCCTTCGGCATCGCGCTCGAAGCGCTCTTCGGTGGCGTCCGGATGAATGACTTTTGCCAGCTGGCCGGCCTTGTATTGGTAGACCGTCTTGTTGCCCGCCGCATCGGTGAACTGCACCAGCTGGCCGAAGTCGTCGTATTCCCATTGACTGGTCTTGCCCGAACAGTCGGTGTATGCGACCAGTTGATCCGCGGCGTTGTAGGCCAGCTTCTTCTCGTTGCCGTTGGCATCCTTGATCGCCTTGACCAGCCCGGAAGGCGTGTAGGCGAACTCGGTCTTGTTGCCCAGCGGGTCGGTGGTCTCGACCAGGTTGCCTTTCTTGTCGTAATCACGCAGCCACAGGCCACCTTCGGCATCGCGGATCTTGATCGGATGGCGGCGGTCGTCATAGGCGATGTGGATCTGACTGTGGTCAGCCCGGATATGACGGATGACGCTGCCTTGCTCGTCGTAGTCGTAACGGTCTTCGCTGCCGTCGGCGTGCACATGGCGCACCACATTCTTGCGCTCGTCACGGAAGATCCACTCCGAGCGCTCATCCGGATAGCGCACGCGGTACAGGTGGCCGAGGATGTCGTAGTAGTACCAGGTCTCCTGGCCGTGGGCGTCGGTGACGTAGGTCAGGCGAATGTTCTCGTCCCATTCCAGGCGGGTGTCGTAACTACCGTCATCGGCCCATTCGCGAATGGCCTTGGCGTCGGAGGCGCTACCATCCCACTGCAGGTTCATGCCGCGACCGGTGCGGTCGGTGTAACGGGTAACCAGGTGATTCTGGTACTGGTAGTGCCAGGCAGCGCCGTGCTCATCCTGGGCCGCAACGAGGTCGCCCTGACTGTCGTAGTGGTAGGCGCACAGCTGACGCAGCGGCTGGCCGTCGCGCATCTCCCACAGGCCGGTGATCTGGCCGTGGTCATCGATCAAGGTGCCGAGGTGGCGCAGCACGTCCTTCACATCGCCCTGGAAGGTGATGATGTCCGACAGCACCGGACGCCCCTCGTGATGATGCTCGTAGTGCAGCATGCAACCGGCATCGTTCTGCAGCAGGACCTTGCGCAGGTAATAGCGGTCGCCCACGCGCAGGTAATACTCCTTGCGCACGAAACCACGGCAGATCACCAGCTCATCGTCGCTGCTGCGTACCAGCAGCAGGTCCTCGATGGCGTTGAACTGCGACTTGCCGACCTTGGGCAACTCGAATTCATGGCTGCGGCCATCGAAGTCATGGAACAGCAGGCCGTTGCCCACCACGTCGATGCGGGTGGTGAATTCGGTGACCCAACGAGCCCCCAGGCAACCTTGGTCATACTCGGCCAGGCGGGAGTGATAGATGCGCTGCCAATCGATCGGGAATGCGCCGGGCAGGCTGAAATCCGTGTGGATGATGAATTCGGAACCCAGGGCGAAACTGATACTGCGCCCGGTGGTGGACTTCGGCGTCGGCCTGGGGATCGGGCAGCCAGGCTCTACAGGGCTTGGTGTTTGAGTGGCCTTGGCCTGGGCACTGCTGACCGCCAACTCGCCCTTGCCCTTCTCCCGCTGCACCTGCGTCACGGTCCCCGGCTTGCTCACCCCCGGCTGCCCATTCCTGTTGCGCTTGCGAAAGCCCTTCACCGCCCCGCTCAGCACATTCAGCATCCAGCCGATGCTCATCTGCGTGCCCGGGTCCGCCAGCTTGTTCAACTGCCGCGCCATCTCCGGCCCCAGCGCGCGCAGTTGCCCGGTGTTGGCCAGGACCTTGGTCTTGATCTGATCCGGCAGCAGTTTGCTCGTGGCGCTGTTGGCCAGCCCCTTGCCGGCGGCCTTGTAGGCGTTGTGCACGGCACCGAAGATGTTGCTGAACGCCGCCTTCGGGTCGTTGAGCAGCTTGTCGGCGGCGGCGGACACCTGTTTGCCCGCCTTCGACAGGTCACCCTTGGCGTCCAGCTGGCCCAGGGCGACCTTCTCCAGCCCGGTGGCGATCTCGCTGGTCATCTTTATGCCCAACGCGCCGGCGTCGGCCAGGATGCCGGCGATCTTCGGCTGCGCCTTGGCCACGAAGTCGTCGATGGTGCCGGCGATGGTCGCGTTGAGGTGGCCGATCAGTACCTGGATCAGCGCATCGCCCAGCAGCATCTTGGCGCTGTTGCGCAGCTCCTGGCGCACCAGGAACAGGGTCGGGCGCAGGCTCATGCGCGCCGCGGCCATGGTTGGCGGTGCCGGCAGCACGCCGATCAGGTTGATGCCCAGGCTGACCCAGTCGAGCAGCTGGCGGTTCTTGCTCTTGACCAGCGTCACCACGTCGCCCAGGGCATCGACCAGGGCCATGATGTTGCCCACCACCGGCAAGGCGCCGGCCACGGTCTTGATCCGTTCGAGGGTGACGTAGCCGCCGCTGACCGACTGCAGCCAGGCATCGAAGGCGGCGGCGCCACGGCCGACGTCCTTGGCGTCGATGGTGTTGAGCGGGGCGACGGCGACCTGGGGTTCGCGTTGTTTGGCGTCGGTCATGCCAGCACCTCATGGTTCAGCTTGGCCGGGTTAGCCGGGGCGCTGAGCTTGGGCAGGCTCGGCAGTTGCTTGAGGGCGCTGGCGGCCTTGAGCGTGGGCGCAGCGCCGGGCACCACGTTGCTGGCCAGCTGGGCCATGGCGCCGGTGTCGCCGCCGACGGCGGCCTTGACCTGTTGCGCCTTGTGCAGTGCGGCCTGGCCGCTTTTCGCCAGTTGCATGCCGGTGCCGGCCAGGGCCTTGCCCTGTTCCAGCAGGCTGTTGCCGCCCGGGCCCATCAGGCCCTGGGCCATCGATTTACCTTGTGCCATCGCGTTCTGCATCAGTCCCTTGCCCTTGTCCATGCCTTGCTGTGCCAGTGCCAGGCCCTTGCCCAGCAGCCCGTCCTCGCCTTTGCCGGCGCTCAGCACCTCACCCACCACGGCCTGCTGGCCCGGGGCGATATCGTTGAACTCGGTCTTCGCCGGCCAGCTACCGGGGCCGAAGTGGCTGCCCTCGGCCCAGGTGTCGGCCGGGTCGAGACCGAAGTCGACCCACAGCGGGCCGGCGGCAGCGCCGCTGGCCTGGTTGAAACCGTTGCCGTCGAGCGCGCCCTTGATCGACTTGCCCAGCGCGTCGAGCACGTCGTAGTCGCCGGTCTTGACGCCCTTGCTGTTGGCGTACTGGTACAGCAGCTCCAGGTCGCCCTTGCCGGGTTTCGGCGGCTCGGGGAAGGTGCCGGCCTTGCTGGCGGCGCCGATGTGCGCAAACTTCGCGGCATGGGCGGTGTAGTTGCCGCTGGTGACGTGGGTGATGCCGCCGGCGTTGTAGGTGGTGGCGCTGCCGCCGCCCTGGATCACCAGCTCGGTCTTGGCGGTGAGCACGATGCGCTCGGCGTTGGCGGTGATGTCGAGCTTGGCCAGCAGGTTGATGTTGTCCTTCAGGGCGCGGATGTCGATGTCGCCGGAGGCCGACACCAGTTTCCAGCCCAGGCTCTGCACGAACAGGCGCATGCCCTGGCTGGCACTGGCCAACAGGCGCTTGCCGATCGACAGGCTGGTATGCCCGGTGCTGCTCAGCGCCAGGTGGCTGCCGCTGGTGATGTGGTTCGGGCCAGGCGTGGTCAGGGCGATGCCGGCCGGGCTCGACAGCACCAGGTGAGGCTGGGCGAACTCGGGGAACTCGTTGGCGCTCTGGTTGACCGGACCACTGCCGAGGATGCCCAGGTGCTGGGCGTGCAGGTCCTTGGCAACCTGATCCTGGTCGCCCGGTTCCTGGGCCTGCATCTGCTTGGCCAGTTCCGCCAGGCTGTCCTGCTGCTCGCTGGCAGTGGCCAGGCGTTCGGCGGTTTCGGGCAGGTCCTTGTGGTGCTTGGCTTCGTTCGGGCGCGGTTCGGTGGTGAGCAGCAGGCCGCCGGCGGCGCGCACGGCGCCGTGGCGATCGGTGCGCAGCTCGAAGCCCTCACCCCGTGGCGCGCCGCCGCTCGGCCGTGGGTGGGTCAGGTAGCCGAGGTTCAGGGCACTGGCGCCGTGGTCGCTGCGCAGGGCGATGCTGATCTCGCTGGTGGTGTCGTCGATGCGCAGTTCGTTGTTGCGGCTGCCCTTGTATTCCTTGCTTTTGATGGTAGCCAGGGTCTTCAGCTCGGGCAGCTTGTAGTGCGGCATGTTCACGCCGTGGTACAGGCAGCCGGTGATCAGCGGCTGGTCAGGGTCGCCTTCGAGGAAGCTGACCAGCACTTCCATGCCCACCCGTGGCAGCTGCAGGCTGGCAATGCCCTGC
This sequence comes from Pseudomonas anuradhapurensis, assembly GCF_014269225.2. Taxonomy (NCBI): domain Bacteria; kingdom Pseudomonadati; phylum Pseudomonadota; class Gammaproteobacteria; order Pseudomonadales; family Pseudomonadaceae; genus Pseudomonas; species Pseudomonas anuradhapurensis. The sequence goes on along the minus strand of NZ_CP077097.1, from coordinate 563,574 downwards.
CCGGCCCAGCCGGAGGCCACACGCATCCAGATGCTGGACTTGTCGTCGGCCTGGCCTTCGCGGTCCCAGAAGAACTGCACCTTGACCCGGCCGAACTCATCGCAATAGATCTCCTCACCCTCGGGGCCGCTGACCACGGCGCGCTGGGTGCCGAGGATGCGCGGCTTGGGGTGGTTCAGCGGCGGACGGTAGACCGCTTCCCAGGGGGTGGCGCTGAAGAAGTTGCGGTAGCCCTGCTGGAACCCGTCGACGCGCGGGTCGACGTCGCTGGTGATGGCTTCTTCCAGCACCTGCGGCTGGCGGCCCTGGTGGCGCACTTCGGTGAGCAGCCACAGGTCGTTCCAGGCTGCATTCAGGTGCGCGGTCAGCGGCAGGAAGTGCCCACTGACCAGCAGCGGCTGGTCGCTGCGGCCCTCGGCCAGGCGAAAGTCGCTGCGATGGCGCTCGAGGGCGCGGGTGGCCAGGTGCTTGCCCCGGGTGCGGTCAAGGAAGCGCCCGGGGTAGTCGTAGTCTTCGAGCTCGGGCTCGGCGTGGCTGACCGACTCGCCCTCGAGCTGGATCAGCGGCTTCTTGAAGTCGTAGTCGCGGCGGGTGACGCTGCTGGTGCGGGTTTCCACGCGCAGGCCGAAGCGCTTGATCATCGGCGTGTCGGCCACCAGCCCGGCATCCTGCTGGTAGGCCACCGGCGCCAGCTTGGGGAACACCGTCTGGTCGTCGCCAAACACCAGTTGATGGCCAGCGGCGCTGTGGCGGAAGTGGTAGTGGATGCCCTCTTCTTCACACAACCGCTGGATGAACTGCAAATTGGACTCGTCGTATTGCACGCAATACTCGCGGTCCGGGTAAACGGCGCCCAGCTGGAACTGGTAGGCGTTGGCGAGGATGCCATGCTCCTCCAGCACCTGGGCGATGATCTTCGGCACGTTCATGTGCTGGAACATGCGCTGGTTGATACGGTGGGCCAGGTAGGCCAGCTGCGGGCGCAGGGTCACCTGGTAGCGGGTCAGGCGCTTGCCCGCCTCGCCTTGCGCGGCGCGGTAGATCAGCCCATGCAGGCCGCGTCCGGCATCGCCCAACTGAAGGAACGCGGGCTTGTGCAGCAGGCTCTCCAGGTCCAGCGAGGGACGTTCGCTGACCAGCTCCAGGTCGATGGCGTAGGGCTGGCTGATGGCTTCCTTGCCGTCGAAGGCGAGGACCTGGAAGTCGTGCTCCAGGCCGTCGATGTGCAGGCTGAAATGGGTCTGGTTTGCGGCGGCAAACATCCTTGTCCCTCTTTCCTGGGGAGTGAAACGACCTCGGGGTAGCGCGCCGCTCACGCGGCGCATCGCGGATGAATCCACTCCTGCAGGCAGGCGGGCAGCGGCGCCAGCCGAAACATCGCGTCGGGCCGATCAGGCAGGCAACCAGGGCCTCACAGGTGCGGCACTTTGCAACCGATGCAGGAGCGGATTCATCCGCGATGCGCCGCGTGGGCGGCGCTCGATCTCATGGGCGATGCAACGCTGGCGTCGATCACCCAGAGACCCCGAGCCTTAGCCGGCGACCGGTGCGCGCCAGTCGTCAGAACCGGAAGTACCGGACACTTCGTGGGTCCAGGTGATCTTGCGGTAGGTGAAATACACGTCTTCCAGGTGGGTGAAGTGGGCGTTGGCCGGGTCCTGGCAGTTGTGCATGTAGTCCTTGATGTCGACGATGATTGCGTCTTCCAGGACGGTGGTGTAGTAGTGCTCCTGGGTGCCCTGGGCCGAGGTGCGGTACCACTTGATCTCGACCTTGGTCATGCGCTCGCCCGAGGTCAGGGCGGCCAGCAGCAGCGGCGAAGCCTTGTCGAAGACCTTGGTGATCTTCACCGGCTTGTGCACGCGCTGACCGGTCGGCTGGCCGGACTGTGGATCACGCGGGATGATCACTTCGTGTTCGAAGCCCTGGACCATGACCTGGTCTTCGTGACCTTCCTGGTAGGTGTTGCCTACCGAGTCGGCGGTGAACGCGCCAGCGGTGATCAGGCCTTGTTTTTCGCCGGTGACGGCCATGTAGGCGGGAGTTGCCATGAGTGATGCTCTCCATGCTTGAGAAAGTCGCCCGGTGGCAGGAAATTGCCAGGCGGGGGACATCTCCTTATACAAGCCCCGTGCCAGGTATTTTTTATCCTTTTAAATCAATAGCTTAAAAATGCTACACACTCATTTGGATAGATTTTTAGCGACCTGCTATCCAAAAGTTGCGCAACTTTTTGCGCAGTGCTGGCAAAAAGTTGCGCAGTTGGTTGTACATGGCGTCTGCTAAGGCCTGCGAGGAACTATCCACACACTTATCCACATTCAACTGCGCAACTTCTTGCGCAGTTGACTAGAGAGTCAATATCCCTTGTCCCGCCTGCCGGAGCGCCGGGCATGAACGGACGCTGCCTCGCCGCGGATATCAATATGCTACTATCGCGTCGTGTATCAGGACGCTACATCGTTTCGACAAGGAAAGCCGCGCGTGAATACCTTCGAGCCCACCTCGCCAAGCTCTGCCCGCACCTCCCTGCCGGACAACGCCTGATGATCGGCGCCCTGCTGCAACGCTCCAGCCATGGCCAGCAGTACACGCCGTGGCAGCGCCTGGCCCGGGCCATCTGGGGGGGCGACCTGCCGTTGACCCGCGCCCAGGAATGTCGGCTTGCCGGGTTGATGCTGCTGCCGAGCCTGATCTACTTGCTGCTCGCCCTTGCCTATCTGGCACAACTGACCGACTTGCTCGGCAGCCTTGCACCGCATGTGCTGCTGCAGGGCTTCGCTCGCCAGGGCCAATGGCTGGGTGGCGTCGCCCTGGCCCTGCTCGCGCTCAGCTGTCTGCTGCGCAAGAGCCTGCGCCAGCAATGGCCGTTCGGGCGCACGCTGTTGTGGGCGTTGATCACCTGCTCCAGCACCGTGTACCTGGGCTACCAGGCCCAACGCCTGCTGATGGACGGGCTGGTCGAGCAGGCCAGCCCAGAGCAACAGGCACAGGCGGCCATTGCTGTCCCGCTGATGAACCAGCTGCTGCACCATGGGCAGCAGCTGGAGGGCCAGCAGGGCACGAGTGAGCAACTGCGCAGCCCCGAAGGTCGGTGGCGGTTGGCTGAGCTGGCCCTGCGCCTGCCCGATATCACGCCCCTGGTACCTGTCGAAGGGCTGGCAGTGCAAACCCTTTTCGAACAGCTTGCCGACCAGCAGCGCGGCGGCCTGCAATACAACTACCAGCGCTACCGTACAGCCACTGAACGGCAGGAAGACCACTATCGGCAGTACCGTCGCGCCAGCCTGTTCTACGCCGGTGCCAGCAGCCGCCTGGCCATTCTCCAGCGTAAGGGCCAGGCCTGGACCGACTACCAGCGCCTGCTGAGCAAGCGGGGGCGCAATCTGAACCCCTGGAACCTGCCCGTCAGTGAGTGGCAACCCGTACGGCATGTGCTACGCGAGCAGATGAACGTGCCGGTCAATGATCTGTGGCGCCCTGACGATCGCCGTGGGTTCAATCAGGCGGTGGCCAGCCAGGTACGGAGCGAGGCGCGCAACCGCTACGCCGAATCCATCCAGCAACGTATCAACGCCGGCTGGATCGAGCCAGGCCTCAATCGCCCGGCGTTCCTGGCCGTGGGCGCCATCCAGGCGCAATGGCGTCAGGACCTGGCGCTGCCCTCGGGCATCACCCTGTACGCCTACCTGACCGAGGAAGCCTTCGAGCGCTCGGTGTACTTGCCGGCGCTGCAGCATGATGCGCGGGAGATGATCAAACAGCGCGTGGCGTCGACAAGCGACCTGTCCACCCTCGGCCGCGACAGTTACCGTGACCTGATCACGCCGGGCGTGATGATCCTGCTGATACTCTGCGGGCTGGCCGTGCATCTGTTCCGCACACTGTCCTACCTGCTACGCCTGGCGCTGCCGCAACCGCTGGGCCTGTACCTGAAGCTGCTGGGGCTGTATGTCCTGCTGCTGGCAAGCCTGTCGCTGGTCGCTGGCAAAACGAAGGTGACGACTGACGAGCTGCCGCAGGAGCGCGCGGAGGCCAACGGGTTGATCCTGACCCTGGCGAGTGCGGCGCTGGACTGGGTTGCGCCACAACAGGTGTGGCTGTACGGCTTGGGTAGCAGGATTCGCGAAGATTGGCTGCAGGGTTATGGGTTTGGGGTTGCTGGGCAACAAGACGACTAGGCGAAGATGCAGGTTGTCCTTCAGCTTGTTGCGCCGTGGGTCGGCTTCCAGTACCGAGATGGTCGCATTGGTACCAGGCAATCGCGTCAAACGCCTGCGGTTTCACCTCCGTATGCCACAGCGGATCCTGGTCAAAATCGTATTCGCGCTGGCTCCAGTCCGGTTGCTTGTGCAAGCGGATCGGGCTTTTACGCAGCGCCTGAGCGACCGGCACAAAGCTGCCCGGCTCGTACAGGTAATGCACGGTACGGCCAGTATCGCCATCGTCCCTGGGCGGTGAGCTTTCCCAGGCCAAGGTGTTGCCATCCCAGCCAAACAGGGTAAAGCCGCAGCCAAGCTCACGTTGGCGCTTGGCCCGTTGCAGCAGGTTCCAACCGGTGCCCGCTTCCGGCGAGGTTTATCGCCCCCTTATTAAAATTGCACGAGATACTCCCACAGTACGATATGTAGAAATTCCTTCCAGCCGCCCTCCCAAACATTCCAAGACTTTATAGGAGTGAAACCCACACTGAAACGACCAGCCTCGCTCAATTTCCAAAAACAGTTTCAACTGGGAGCGTCAATCTGCACTACCTTTACGGCGATTACATATCTGACAACTGGCGAAATCAACCCCATCTTAGATCATCGCGCGGAGTGATATCATCAATACTGACAAATTCAGACTCACAAAAAATTGAACCCTCGTCAGAAACAATATTAATACAAGCCCCTTCCTTTGAGCTTCTAATTTCCGGACAACAGCTAAACCCTATACGCTCCAAGTTCGCCTGAAACTTTTTAACGCCCACAAAACGCAACGATATGGTCATTGAATTATAGCCTTTCCCATTCCACTTCTCGGGATGCTTCTCAGGTATACCTTTAACACAAAACAAAAACTTAACCACGAACCCTTCATGAACATACACCCCTAGCAATTCAGCGCCCGTTATATCTAAAGAACCGCCGAACATATGTACAACTTTATCTCTATTTAAAGCACATTCAATCCACATACAGAGCCTCATTTAAAATTGTAGTGCCCATGCGCACCAGAAGCAGTACTTGTATTTAATATTTCACCGGTTCCAGAATCAGTAGGCCTAACATTAAAATGTGGTTCTGCACCATGCAACGGGGTTGCCTTAGCGTGACCTAAACTATGCTCTTGGATCACCACCGCTGCGCCACTTTTGTTTTTATAGTGATACTGCCTAGTTTCTACTGGAACACCGGAAGCATCACGAACAAAGCCACCATTACCATCACCCAACTCAACCCTACTGACTTTACAAGGTTGTTGACTATTAGGTATACCCATATCTCGCTTCGCTTGTCTAAATGCATCTCGGCGACTAGCGCCGTCATATGTTGTTTTCTTATTCCGTGGACATTTTGTTAGTCCGAGCGGATCGATCCAGTTAAGCGGGTCAGGGGCAAAAGCGTAAAGATTGAGGCCTCCTGCATAACGGACCGGGTCCTGCACGATAAATCGACCAGCTTGAGGATCGTAATATCGATACCGGTTGTAGTGTAGCCCCGTCTCATGATCGTGATACTGGCCTTGGAACCGAATCGGGTTGCCCAGCCCGTGTTGTCTGGCCCAGTCCGAGCGCTCCTCTTTGACTTCACCCCACGCCTTGTACTGCCCGGCCCAGGCGATATGGCCGTGCTCATCGGTCAGCTCCATCGGCGTACCGAGATGGTCGCACTGATACCAGGCAATTGCGTCAAACGCCTGCGGTTTCACCTCCGTATGCCACAACGGATCCTGGTCAAAATCGTATTCGCGCTGGCTCCAGTCCGGTTGCTTGTGCAAGCGGATCGGGCTCTTGCGCAGCGCCTGAGCGACCGGCACAAAGCTGCCCGGCTCGTACAGGTAATGCACGGTACGGCCAGTATCGCCATCGTCCCTTGGCGGTGAGCTTTCCCAGGCCAAGGTGTCGCCATCCCAGCCGAACAGGGTAAAGCCGCAGCCAAGTTCACGTTGGCGCTTGGCCCGTTGCAGCTGGTTCCAACCGGTGCCCGCTTCCGGCCTGTCCCAGAAGTGCGCCACCGAGTGCTTGTGCAACCGTCGACCCAGGGCGTCGTAGCTGTAGTCGACCTTGAGCTTGTCGTCGTTGTACCCCGTTAGCCGGTCGAACAGGTCCCAGCTGAAATGGGCATGGGAGCCGTTGTGCAGCCGATGAATCAGGTTGCCGCGTTCGTCGTACTTGTAATGGGTCCCGGCGTACTCGCGCAGCAGGTTGTCCATCAGCTTGTTGCGCCGTGGATCGGCTTCCAGCGGGCGGTTCAGTTCCTGGCGCTTCTGGTCGAGCAAGTTGCCGGCCGGGTCGAAGGCGAAGGTTTCCACGCCCAGGCGGCTGGTGGCCTTGAGCAGGCGTCCCACCGGGTCGTACTGGTACTCCAGCGGGCCACGGCGGCTGTCGTGGATGTTGGTCAGCTGGCCAGCGGCGTCGTAGCGGTACTGGCGCTTGAGCAATGTGGACTGCCCGTCATGGCTGCCGAGCAGTTGTTCCTGCAGTCGCCCGACCGGGTCCCAGCCCTGGCTCTGCATCAGCTTGTTGCCTTGATGGCGCACCACTTCGCGGTGCAGGTCATCGCGCTCGTAGGCCAGCATCTCGTGCTGGTCGAGGGTCATGCCGAGCAGGTGGCCGCTGCCATAGGTCAGCCAGCTGACCTTGTGGCCATCCGGGCGGATCGTGCTGATCCGCTGGTTGAGCGCATCGTATTCGTGCTGCCACACCGCGACCATCGGCGTGCCGGTGGCCAGGTAATGCTGGTGCTCACGGGTCAGGTTGCCCGCTTCATCGTGGAACCATTGCAGCTTGCTGGCGGCATTGATCGCCTGGATCAGCTTGCCGTTGCCGTCGTAGGCGAAGGTCTCGCTCTGGCTCTGCTCGCCCAGGCGGGCGGTGCGCTCGGCCAGGCGGCCCATGCGGTCGAAACGCAGTTCGATACGGCGCTGGCCGACTTGGGTGCTCGCCAAGCGTCCGCTGTGCGGGTCGTACTGGTAGCGGGTGACCAGGCCATCGAAACCCGTCTCTTGCAACAAACGGCCGACCGGGTCGTAGAGGAAGCTCGCCTTGCTCTCGTTTTCGTTTTCCAGCCCGATCAAACGCCCAAGCTTGTCCCAACGGTAGCGCAGGGTATGTTCCGCCGCATCGACGCGCTCGGCCAGCAGCCCGACAGCGTTATAGGACCAAGTGGTGCAGCGGTCGAGGGCGTCCACATGGGCCAGCAGACGGCCTTCTGCGTCGTAGTTGAAACGCTCCTCGGTCTTGTCCGGGTGGGTGACCTTGGCCAGTTGGCCAGCCTGGTATTCATAGGCGGTCTTGTTGCCCGCCGCATCGGTGAACTCGCTCAGTTGGCCGAAGGCGTTGTAGGCCCAGTGACTGGTCTTGCCGGAGCAGTCGGTGTACTCGAGCAACTGCCCGGCGTCGTTGTAGACGAGTTTCTTCTCGTTGCCGATGGCATCCTTGATCGCCTTGACCAAGCCGGCCGGGGTGTAGGCGAACTCGGTCTTGTTGCCCAGCGGGTCGACGGTCTCGACCAGGTTGCCGCGCTCGTCGTAATCACGCAGCCACTGCCCGCCTTCGGCATCGCCGATCTTGATCAGCTGGTCCTGGTCGTCATAGGCGTAGTGCACCACGCTGTGGTCGGCGCGGATGTGCTCGAGCAGGTTGCTGCGCGCGTCGTAGGTGAAGCGGTCCTGGCTGCCGTCGGGGTGAACGTGGCGGATGATGTTCTTGCGCTCATCGCGGAACAGCCACTCGGAGTTACCGTCCGAATGCTGGATGCGGTAGGTGTAGCCGAGGATGTCGTAATAGTGCTTTGTCTGCTGGCCGTGGGCGTCGGTCACGGTGGTCAGGCGGATGTGCTTGTCCCATTGCAGGCGCGTTTCGAAGCTGCCGTCGTCGGCCCACTCGCGGATGGCCTTGGCATGCGCCCCCGTACCGTCCCATTCGAGGTTGAAGCCGCGCTGGGTCCGGTCGGTATAGCGCGTCACCAAGTGATGCTGGTACTGGTAGTGCCAGGCGGCGCCGTGCTCGTCCTGGGCGGCGATCAGGTCGCCCTGGTCGTCGTAATGGTAGGCGCACAGCTGGCGCAGCGGCTTGCCGTCGACCACCTGCCACACGCCCTGGATATGCCCGTGGTCGTCGAGCAGCGTGCCCAGTTGCAAGTGCACCTTGCTCGGGTCGTTGTCCTCATAGGTGTTGATGTCGGACAACACCGGGCGGCCGTTGTAGTGATGCTCGTAATGCAGCATCGCGCCGGCACCGCTGCGCAGGACGATATGAACCAGATAGAACCGATCACCGACCCGCTCGTAGGTCTCACGGCGCTCCAGCCCACGCAGGAGGATGATCTGAGTGTCGCTGGTACGCACCAGGCTCCGGTACTCGATCGGATCGTAGTGCGGCTTGCCCTGCCTGGGCAGCGGATACGGGTGGCTGCGGCCGTCGACGTCGTGGAATAGCAGGCCGTCGTCGATCACGTCGATGCAGGTGCTGAACTCGGTCAGCCAACGGGCGCCCAGGCTGCTGTCGTCCAGCTCGGCCAGGCGTGAGTTATAGGTCCGCGCCCAAGTGACCGGGAATGGCCCGGGCAGGCTGAAGTCGACGTGCTGCAGGGTTTCGCTGCCCAGGGCGAAGTTGATGTCGCGGGTGGTTCCTGGGCAGGGGCCGTTCTTGCAGCGGTTGGCCGCGTTCCTGGGTGGTGCTTCCTCGCGCTGGGTTTCGAGCTTGCCTTGCGTGGCCTGGTGCCGCGCGGTGCTGGTGGCGTTGGGTTTGATGTTGGCGTTCACAAGCTGCGGATTGCGCTTGCGCCACAGCGCGACGCTACCGGCCAGGATCAGGCGCAACGCCTCGATCGAATGTGGGTTGCTGGCCGAACCCAGCTTGAGGATCTCGCTCTTGATGCGAGGCGCCAGCACGCGCAACCTGGCGACTTGCTGGTGGCCGTAGAGCTTGGCCTCGGCACTGATCGTCGCGCTGGCGGCCATGTTGGCCATGCCCTTGCCAGCGGCCTTGTAGGCACTCCAGGCCGCGTCGAAGATGTTGTCGATACTGGCCAGCGGATCGTGCAGCAGTTGCTCGGCCGCCTTGCTCGCCTTCTTGCCTGCCTCGCCGAGGTCCTTGCCGCTGTCGAGGTCGCCATCGATCAGGGCATCCAGGCCTTTGCAGATCTCGTTGAGAATTTCCTCGCCCTTGCCACCCGCTGCCGCCAGGGTTTCCTTGAGCTTGCCCTCGGCCTGGCTGACGAAGTCATCCAGGCTACCGATGATGTCGGCGTTCAGGTGCCCGGCAATGATCTCGATCAGCGCGTCGCCGAGGATCTGCTTGCCCTCCTGGCGCACCATGAACAACATCGGCCGCAGGCTCATGCGTGCGGCGGCCATGTTCGGTGGCACCGGCACTACGCCGATCAGGTTGATGCCCAGGCTGACCCAGTCCCACGGGTCCGGCTTGTCGCTCTCCGCCAGGGTGACGATGTCGCCCAAAGCGTCGATCAGGGCGATGATGTTACCCACCACCGGCAAGGCACCTGCGACGTTCTTGATGCGCTCGAGGGTGACATAACCGTCGCTGATATCGCGCAGCCAGGCATCGAACACCGCCGCGCCACGGCCGACGTCTTCGATATGGATTTCGTTCAGGGGGACGATGGCGACTTCGCGGCCACCGGGTTGGGAAGTCTGTGTGGTCATGAAATCAGCTCGCCTGGCATCAGGTCAGTCAGGGTGTTGAGGTTCGGTGCCTTGAAGGCAGGGCGTTCGGGTAGCGCCGGCAGTTTTGGCAGGCTGGCCATGGCCCCCTGCACGGCGGCACCGGCCCTGCTCGCAGCGCCCAGGGTGCTGGAGGCGGCGGGCAGTGCCGAACTGGCGACGCTGGCCAGCTGCGGCAGGCCGGCGACGCCGCCTTGGAGCGCACCTTGCACCTGCTGCACGGTCTGCATTGCAGCCTGCCCGGTCTTGAGCAGGCTGATGCCGGTCTTGGCCGCGGCCATGCCGCTGCTGGCCCGTTGCTTGACCTTGGCCATCGCCGCGCCGCTGCCATCAGGCGTGAGCGTGTCGATCATCGAATCGAGCATCGATGGCGTGCCCGCTTCGGTCGCCGCCAGCTTCGGCCAAGGCAGGCCCTTGACGAAGCTGCCGAGGCTCCAGGTGTCCACGGTGTCGAGGCCGAATTTCGCCGTGGCCGGCCCCGGCGCCGCGCCGGACACGGCATTGAAGCCCTGCCCGTCCAGCGTGCCCTTGAGCAGCGTGCCCAGGGCATCGGTGACTTCGTAGTCGCCGGCCTGGATGCCCTTGCTGTTGGCGTACAGGTTGAACAGTTCCAGCGCGCCCTTGCCGGGCTTGGGCGGTTCGGGGAAGGCGCCGGCCTTGCTCGCCGCACCGATATGGGCGAACTGCGCGGCGTGGGCGGTGTAGTTGGCGCTGGTGACGTGGGTGATGCCGCTGGCGTTGTAGGTGGTGGCACTGCCGCCGCCCTGCACCACCAGTTCGGTCTTGGCCTTGAGGATGATGCGCTCGGCGTTGGCGGTGATGTCCAGCTTGGCCAGCAAGTTGATGCTGTCCTTCAGCGCACGGAAGTCGATGTCGCCTGCAGCCGCCACCAGACGGAAACCGAGACTCTGCACGAACAGGCGCATGCCCTGGCTGGCACTGGCCAGCAGGCGTTTGCCGATCGACATACTGGTGTGGCCGGTACTGCTCAAGGCCAGGTGGCTGCCGCTGGTGAGGTGGTTCGGGCCAGGCGTGGTCAGGGCGATGCCGGCCGGGCTGGACACCACAAGGTGCGGCTGGGTGAATTCGGCGAACTCGTTCTTGGTCAGGTCGCCTGGGCCACTGCCGAGGATACCTTGGTGCTGGGCGTGCAGGTCCTTGGCGACCTGATCCTGGTCGCCCGGTTCCTGGGCCTGCATCTGCTTGGCCAGCTGCGCCAGGCTGTCCTGCTGCTCGCTGGCAGTGGCCAGGCGTTCGGCGGTTTCGGGCAGGTCCTTGTGGTGCCGGGCTTCGTTCGGGCGCGGTTCGGTGGTGAGCAGCAGGCCGCCGGCGGCGCGTACGGCGCCGTGGCGATCGGTGCGCAGCTCGAAGCCCTCACCCCGTGGCGCGCCGCCGCTCGGCCGTGGGTGGGTCAGGTAGCCGAGGTTCAGGGCACTGGCGCCGTGGTCGCTGCGCAGGGCGATGCTGATCTCGCTGGTGGTGTCGTCGATGCGTAGTTCGTTGTTGCGGCTGCCCTTGTATTCCTTGCTCTTGATCGTCGCCAGGGTCTTAAGGTCGGGCAGCTTGTAGTGCGGCATGTTCACGCCGTGGTACAGGCAGCCGGTCACCAGCGGCTGGTCGGGGTCGCCTTCGAGGAAGCTGACCAGCACTTCCATGCCCACTCGGGGCAGCTGCAGGCCGGCGATGCCCTGCCCGGCCCAGCTCGAAGCCACGCGCATCCACACGCTGGATTTGTCATCGGCCTGGCCTTCGCGGTCCCAGAAGAACTGCACCTTGATCCGGCCATATTCGTCGCAGTAGATCTCTTCGCCCTCGGGGCCGCTGACCACCGCGCGCTGCTCGCCCAGCACCTTGGGCTTGGGGTGGTTCAGCGGCGGGCGATAGGGTTGCTCCCAGGGCGTGACCACGAAGACGTTGCGGTAGCCCTGCTGGAACCCGTCGACGCGCGGGTCGACGTCGCTGGTGATGGCTTCTTCCAGCACCTGCGGCTGGCGGCCCTGGTGGCGCACCTCGGTGAGCAGCCACAGGTCGTTCCACTGGGCGTTGGGGTGGCTGGCCAGGATCAGGAAGTGCCCGCTGGCCAGCAGCGGCTGGTCACTCTGGCCCTCGGCCTGGCGGTAGTCGCTGCGGTGGCGCTCCAGGGCGCGGGTGGCCAAGTGCTTGCCGCGCGAGCGGTCGAGGAAGCGGCCGGGATAGTCGTAGTCTTCCAGGGCCGGCTCGGCGTGGCTGTCGGCGGCGCCTTCGAGCTGGATCAGCGGCTTCTTGAAGTCGTAGTCGCGGCGGGTGACGCTGCTGGTGCGGGTTTCCACGCGCAGGCCGAAACGCTTGATCATCGGCGTGTCGGCGACCAGCCCGGAGTCGTGCTGGAACTGTACGGGGGCCAGTTTCGGGAACACCGTCTGGTCGTCACCGAACACCAGCTGGTGGCCTTCGGCGCTGTGGCGGAAGTGGTAGTGGATGCCCTCTTCTTCACACAACCGCTGGATGAATTGCAGGTTGGACTCGTCGTACTGCACGCAGTACTCGCGGTCCGGGTAAACGGCGCCCAGCTGGAACTGGTAGGCGTTGGCCAGGATGCCATGCTCTTCCAGCACCTGGGCGATGATCTTCGGCACGTTCATGTGCTGGAACATGCGCTGGTTGATACGGTGGGCCAGGTAGGCCAGCTGCGGGCGCAGGGTCACCTGGTAGCGGGTCAGGCGCTTGCCCGCCTCGCCTTGCGCGGCGCGGTAGATCAGCCCATGCAGGCCGCGTCCGGCATCGCCCAACTGAAGGAACGCGGGCTTGTGCAGCAGGTTCTCCAGGTCCAGCGAGGGACGTTCGCTGACCAGCTCCAGGTCGATGGCGTAGGGCTGGCTGATGGCTTCCTTGCCGTCGAAAGCGAGGACCTGGAAGTCGTGCTCCAGGCCGTCGATGTGCAGGCTGAAATGGGTCTGGTTTGCGGCGGCAAACATCCTTGTCCCTCATGTACGAAAGCGGTGGCAAAACGACCGTGACCTACGACGAACGCGGTAGCTCACGGCATGAGTCATCTCAGGTTGCGGACGCCGGCTTTCGCCGGCGCCAGCTTGACCAGAACCCCTGCACGGCGAAGGCATCACGCAGTTGCGCGGCGCCAATGCTGCGTTGCTCGGGGTTGAAGGCCAGCGCCGCGCGCAGGGCTGTCCAGGCCTTGCCCGGCATGCCGGGCGGCGCTTTGGCCGGCAACTGCATGCCTTGGTTGCGCGCCTTCAGCGACGGCAGCCGTTCGAACGGGTGGCGCCCGGTGACCAGCTCATACAGCACGCAAGCCACCGCATAGAGGTCGCTTGCACTGCTGGGCGTGCCACCCTCGAACAGCTCGGGCGCAGCGTAGGCCGGGGTCCAGGCCTCGAACCGCCCATGGCTCAGGTGCGGCAGCCCCGCCAGTGGTCCGTCCAGGGCCATGCCCAGACCGAAATCGAACAGGCGCAGGCCATCGTCGCTGAGCATTACGTTGCTGGGCTTGAGGTCACCGTGCACCACCCCCTGGCCATGCACGCAGGCCAGGGCGTCGAGCAGCGGCACGGCAATCTCGCGCACCTGCGCCCAGCCCAGCCCCAGTGGCTGGTCGCACAGCAGACGGTCCAACGACGCGCCCTGCATCAGTTCCATGGTGATGAAACCGCGCTCGCTCTGCGGGTCGACGGCGAAGCCTTGCAGCCGCACCAGGTTAGGGTGGCGCAGGCTGCTGGTCAGGGCGTACTCGTTGAACAACAGGGCATTGGCATCGGGTGCCGTGGCCAGCTGGTCGCTCATCAGCTTCACCGCCAGTAGCGGCTGAGGATCACCGAAACGCTCCTGCAGCAGGTCACGGGCCCGGTACACCAGGCCCATGCCGCCAGCGCCGAGCAGCCGCTCGAGGCGATAGCGCCCGGCCAGCACGCCGGGAATCGGCGGTAACGGCGTAGCCGTTGTCGGCGGCTGCGTGGCAGCTTGCGCGCGCCCTTTGCCACGCCGTTTGCGCCGCGCCTTGCCACTGCGCTCGGGCTCGGGCTCGGGCTCGCTGGCCTGGGTGAAAGCGAAATAGGTCGGCTCGCTGCCCCGCTCAAGGGCATCGAGCACATCGAGTGCGTCGCCGCTGCCAAGGTTCATCGGTGGATCACCACTGCAGTCAGGTTGTCTTTGGCTGCACCGCGCAAGGCGGTGTCGAACAGGCGTTGCAGGGCCTCGCCGGGCGAGGCGAGGTCCAGGGCGTGGCCCAGGCCGCCACTTTCCAGGCCGTCGTAGAGGCCATCGCTGCACAACAGGAATACATCGCGCGGCTGAGCTTCGAACTCCAGTACCTCCAGGGTCAGGCTGGCGCTGGCGCCGACGGCACGGGTCAGGGCCCGGGCCGAAGGGTGCACGCGGGCCTGCTCGGCGCTCATCCGCTGCTGGTCGATCAATTGCTGCTGCAGCGAGTGATCGCGGGTCAGCTGGTACAGGCGCTGGCCGCGCCAGAGGTAGCAGCGGCTGTCGCCGGCCCACACGCAGGCGCCGCGGCGGCCTTCGAGCAGCAGGGTGACCACGGTGCTGCCGACAATACGGGCCTTGCCCTCGACACTCACCGTCAGTTCCTGGCCTAGCCGCCGGTTGATCCAATGCAAGCACTGGCGCACGGCGACCACGCGTTCGTCGAAGCTGCTGCCGGCCGGCAGTTCGGCCAGGCTCTCGACGATCATCTGGCTGGCGAGATCGCCGGCCTGATGCCCGCCCATGCCGTCGGCGACCGCCCACAGGCCATGCTGCGGGCAGTCGAGAAAGGCGTCCTCGTTGCGCGCCCGGACCTTGCCCGGGTCGGTGCGCGCAGCGCTGCGCCAGGGGGTGGCTGGCAGCATCACAGCTCCCCTGGCAGGCGGAAGCCGCGCAGCACGCTCATGTCGAACGGGTTCGGCGCGCGCTGGCTGGTCAGCAGGTAGTTGGCACGCATGCCGCCGACATTGGCCTTGAGCACCATGGTGTCGCGGCCCTTGAGATACTCGGCCTGCATCAGGTCGAGCAGGCGGAACAGCGACCATGGCCCACCATTCTTTTCCAGCGCCATCGGACGGCCGTTGAGCTGCTCCAGGGTCAGGCTGCTGTTACCGTCCTGGGCATCGGTCGGCCACTTCAGGCTGGTGGAAACGATCGGGCCATGGCGATAGTCGATCACCGAATCGCCGAAGCGGAACTCTGCGCGGCTCACCGATGGGTCAAGGGTGTACGGCTCAAGCTTGAACTGCACCTGTGGCTCGTCGGGGTTCTGCGCGAAGAAGCTCTGGCGGATGACCTGGGCAGCGCTCATCTGGTCGAGGAATGCCTTGGTCATCGGCAGGCTCTGGCCGTCCAGGCTGCGCAGGCGGTAGCTGCCCGGTTCACCGCTGACGAAAGGACGCATGTAGGTGTCGAAGAAGCGGTCCGCCACCCCCTGGGCCTTGAAGAAGTCGCGGAAATCGCTGATCGCCACGTCGCTGGTGCCATGCGCGTTGAACGGGTAGCGCGACTCGATGGCGCGGCCGTAGAAGCTGTACAGCTCGTTCTGGTAGCGCTGGTTCAGGTAGGTGTAGGTGTCGTTGAGCACCATGCGCCAGATGTCGTCGGACAGCAGGTTGAACCAGCCGGCCACCGGACGCGGCAGGCGCACGGTGCCGTTGCGCAGGCTGCTCAGGGCATCACGTTGCCCGGCCATGCGGGCCTTGGCCATCTGGTACGAGGCTTCCTCGGCCTGGTTGGAACGGGCCAGGCTGGCCAGTTGCTGTTGCAGGTCGTTCAGCGCCTGCAGGGTCGGCGCCAGGTCGGGGCCGGGGCCATTGTTGTCGTCGAGCAGCCGGTGCAGGGGTTCGAAGCGCCGCTGCAGGGCCATGCGTGCGGTGTCCGGCAGCGGTTTCCTGGCGAGGGCGTCGCGGGCCTTGTCGGCCACGGCGCCAGCAACCGCCGCACCACCCTTGCCGAGTTTCTTGGTAGCGGCGGCCTCGACGGCCGGGTTGCCCTCGTCTGCGGCCTCGGCCAGTACCGGGAAGCGAGTGTTCTCGCGCACCTCGGTGAGCAACAGCAGCAGCGGCGAGTTGGCGGCGGTAAGCGCCGATAGCTGGTCGGCGCCTTCACCGGCATCGCTGAACGGAATAAGCCCGACCTGGTTGATGGCCTCGCCCCAGTAATTGGCATAGTCACGGAAATACAACTGCTCCAGTTCGACCATCAGCCGGCGCATATCCATGTCGCTGATGCCGCGGCCCTCGCCCAACACCCAGTTGTCGCGCAGGATATCGTTGACCAGGTTGGTGCCCTGCACGGAAAAGTACTGCTGGTAGCCCTGCGAGGTGTAGAAGCCGGGGATCGGGTAGTCGATGCCGACGAACTGGCTGGCCTGCGGTCCGAGCTGCTGGCTCAGGCGGTACTCCGGCAAGCTGCGTGCCTGCTCGCGCAGCACACGATAGACCACGCTGGCCAGGGACTCGGCGCGCAGCACCTGGCGCGCCTGGGCTACCAGGGTGTCGTTGAGCGGGTAGCTGAATGACTGGTTCAGCAGGCGCTCGAAGTGCGCGTTCAACCCTTCCTGCGCGGCGGTGTTGCCGTTGTAGCGCTGCGACCAGCCGGCCGCCACCCAGTCCTTGAGCCAGGCCTGGTCGCGGCGCTCGGGCAGGCCCAGCATCAGGTAGGCGCGCAGGCTGTTGAGCAGGCGCTCGCGGTTCTTCAGGTTGCTGCGGATCTGCCCTTCAACCATCTGCGCTACCCGTGGCAGCAGGACGGTTTCCAGTTCACGCTGATAGGCAGGCTGCAGTACTTCATTGGCCGGGGCGCCCTGGTACAGGCCACCGCGCTGCAACCAGGAGACATCGCCACTGGCCGGAAACACCCGCGTGGCCTGCCAGGCGCTATCCAGGGGCTTGAGCGCGGCCAGCGCATCGTCGCGGGCTTCCAGGCCGGTGTGCTGGCGCTGCCACTGGCGGCCCAGGTCGCGCACCTGCTCCAGGCGCTCGTGGTTGCCGGAGAAGCTGCCGGCCCAGAGCACGCCGAACAGCGCCAGTGCACCCAGCGCACCGAGATAGACAGCCCGCTGGCCCCAGTGGATGCGGCGGCGTTCGCGCTGGTCGAGCCCGGCCAGGTCGTACTCGGGGAAAATCACCCGGCTGAACAGCTGCAGGATGAACCGCGAGCGCCCCTGGGGCGCGGCGCGGCCGGCCGTGCCGGGGTGGTAGCCGTTGTCGCTGTCGACCCTTGGCGCCTGGTGCGGCGCGCTGGTGAGGTAGAAGCCGCGCAACTGGCTGGCGCGCTGGTAGCGGTTGCCGGTGAAGGCGGCGTCGACGAACAGGCACAGCTGATCGCCGATACGCCCCAGCTGGTGCGGGAAGTCGAGGATCCGCGCGCGGCGCTGAGTGTTGCGCTCGTGGTGCATACGCTGGGTGACCTGGTCACCCAGGCGTTGCAGCAGGCCCTGGAATTCCTTGGCCAACAGCTCGGTGTCGGCGCCGTTCTGGCCCTTGCCGAAGGTAATGCCGAATACCTGCTCGTTCTCTTCACGCGACTGCTGGTCGAAGAAGGCGTCGAAGCCTTGCAGGCGGTCGGTCTTGCTCAGCACCAGGTACACCGGCACCTCGACATGCAGGCGCAGGCGCAGCTCCTGCAGGCGTGAACGGACCTTCTGCGCCAGCTCGTTCACTGCCGCTTCACCACCAAGCAGGGTGTCCAGCGGCACTGTGACCACCACACCGTTGAGCGGGCGGTTACGCCGGCGCAGGCGTAACTGGTCGAGCAGCACGCGCCAGGCATGGCCGTCGACTTCGCTGTCGGCCTGGTTGAGGAAACGCCCGGCGGTATCCACCAGCACGGCCTGTTCGGCGAAATAGAAATCGCAGAAGTCGCCGCTGGAGGGATCACGCGCAAGCTTGCGCTCCAGGGCGTTGATCGGGAATTCCAGGCCCGAGTGGTCGATCAGGCTGGTCTTGCCCGCGCCCTGCGGGCCGAGAACCAGGTACCAGGGCAAGTCGCGGCGCCAGCGCTCGCTGCGCCCGCCGTACAGGCTCGAGTGCTTGAGGGTGGACAAGGCATGCTTGAAACGGGCCTTGATCTCCTTGCCCTCCTCGTCCATGCGCTCTTCACGCTCCAGGCGTTCGCGACCGCCCTCGCTCTCGAGCTGCTCCTGCTTGCGCTGGTTGGCGCGCCAGCTGGCAAACACCATCCACAGGCCCCACACCAGGAACAGTACGCTGATGGTCAGCAGCCGCGCGGCAGCGTCTTCCCAGAACTTGTTGTCGGCCACCGCCAGCAACGGCCCGGCGAACCACACCAGCAGGGCCAGGGCGAGCACCAGCAACAGGCTCCAGACCCAGGTCCGGGCGAGGAAGGCGCCCACTTTCTTGAAAAAAATCTTCATCACAAGTCCTTGT
The DNA here is from genome assembly GCF_014269225.2 of Pseudomonas anuradhapurensis. Lineage (NCBI taxonomy): Bacteria > Pseudomonadati > Pseudomonadota > Gammaproteobacteria > Pseudomonadales > Pseudomonadaceae > Pseudomonas > Pseudomonas anuradhapurensis. The sequence continues at coordinate 545,317 of NZ_CP077097.1, read as the reverse complement.
GTCACGACCGCGGCTGGGGCGCTGTCTGCTCGAGCGTCTGGAAGGGTTGCAGGACGGCCGTGCGCTGCTCACCCAGCACCCAGGCAAAACCGGAATACATCACCACCAGGGATACCAGGGTGAACAGCGCCACGCTCCACCACGGCACGATGCGCACCGGGCTGTTGCGCTGCCGGTCCAACCCTTCCCAGCGCGGCGACAGCTCGCGCGGCACGTCGCCACGCAGCTGGCGGATCTGCCGGTACAGCGCGTCGCGGATGCCTTCGAGTTCGGACATGCCGCGATCGATGACCCGGTACTTGCCCTCGAAGCCCAGGGACAGGCACAGGTACATCAGTTCGAGCATCGCCAGGTGCTTGATCGGGTTCTTGGACATGCGGTCGAGCAACGCGAAGAACTTCTCGCCACCGAAGGTCTCGTTGTGGAAGGCGCTGAGCAGGCTCATCTGCGACCACTGGCTCTCGTTGCCCCATGGCGTGGTGACCACCGCCTCGTCGACCACGGTGCACAGCAGGTAGCGGGCCACCGTGACCTGGCCGTTCTCCACGCCCTCGTAGTGGGTCCGTGCCTCGAACGCACGTATGCAGGCGCTCAAGCGTTCCTTGAGGCTGGCCAGGTCTTCCGCGGTGTCGCTGTGCTTGAGCCGCACCACCTCCGAGAGCAGCTCGCCGGCGGCGGCCACCAACGGGTTGAGGCCGACGTTGAAGCTGCCGCTGGCAGGCAGGCGCGCCGAATAGACCATGCGCTGTTCCAGCGGCTCGGCTCGCGCCGTGCTGCCCAGGGCGGTCAGCGCCTGCCCTTCCGGTGCCGAGCCATCCTGGTTGTACAGGACGGTCTTGTCGTCCTGCGGGTGTTCCATGTCCTTGCTCATGCTCAGTTCCTGATGGCCCAGAATTTCAGTTCGAGATCGGAGAACTCACTGGTGACGTGGAACGCGAAGCCACCAGAACCGTCCATCTTGGCGCGGTCCGCAGCGTCGAGTTCGACGATGAAGTAGGTCTTGTTGGCGTGGAACGGGATCTGCCGCGGCGCCACCGGCAGCGGTTTGACCTTGAGCCCCGGCAGGTGCAGGTTGACCAGCTGGCGGATGCGCTCCACCGGGCCGACCTTCAGGTGCGACGGCAGGCGCTGGCGCAGCGCTTCGGACTCGCAGTTGGCGCTGGCGGCCAGCACGAACGAGGCGGTGGTGAGCAGGCCCGGGTCGTGCAACGGCGACACCAGGATGCCGTACTGGCGCTGCTGCAGTTCAAGCTCGATGGCGTGCTGCTCGAGCACCATCGACAGCACCTGGCGGATCGACTCCATCAGCTTGCGGAAGCTCGCCCCCTGGTCGCTGTGCTGGTAGCGCGCATCCAGGCGCGGGCGCTTGGTGTCACTGGAAAAGGTCGCCAGGTCGCCAAGCATGACCAGGAAGGTGCGGTACAGCTCCTCGGGGTGCACCTGCTCCAGGTTCAGGTAATGGCGCAACAGCAGCTCGGTGCGGTTGATCAGTTGTAGCATCATGAAGTCACCGACTTCGGCGCCGCCGACCTTGCCGTTGGAGCGGATACGCTCGGCCAGGGTGTCGCCGCGCAGTGCCAGCATGCTGATGACTTCCTTCAGGCACGACAGCAGGTATACCGATGAGTGGGTGCGGATGAACGTCGGCACGAATTCCGGATCGAGGCTGATGACCCCGTCTGGCGAGGTATCGAGGATCTCGCAGACCTTCAGCTTGACGTAGGCCTGGTCGGTCTGTTGCTCACCCAGCAGCAGGCGGAAGTCAGGGCGTGCGCAATTGATCTGGCTACTGTTGTCGTCACCGGCGTTGGAGTCGGATACCTCCACCTCGTAGGTGGTGTAGCGGGTCAGCACGTCGGATTGCTCGGGGCGGCGCGCCTCAATGTGGTTGCCAGTAACCAGCGGCAGGGCCATGAAGATCGGCGTCGCGCCGGTGTTGGGCGGCACGTCCAGGGCCAGTGGCTCGCTGCTGCCGTCGAGCTCGAACAGGCTGCCGTCGGGCAGGATGCCAGCGGCGCGGCTGATCACCAGCTTGCCCATGTTGAGGAACTGCAGGTCGATCTCGAGGTTGATGAAGCCCCAGGTATAGGTGCCCAGCAGCTGGGTACGGGTCTTCATCTGGCTGTCGTAGTAGCGGTCGTTGTGCTGGAAGTGCTGAGGACGCAGCAGCATCCCCTCCTGCCAGACTACCTTGTGCACGTTCATGGGCGCTCACCCGCTTGTGCCACGGATGGCACGCCATTATGGATACCCGCCTGGTCCAGGTAGAGGTTGACAACCACGCGCTCGCCAGCGCGGATCGCCTGCACCCGGCGCCAATGCGCCTGGTCGAGGTCGCGGTAGGCGGCCAGGATGCCGACGAAGCGGCTGTCAGGGTCGATGCTCAACTTGAGGGCCAGGGTCTCGCCCGGACGCAGCTCATGCTCCTCGCTGGCCACCATGTCCTGGGACAGGGTTTCCTTGGGGCGCTGGTACAGGCTGAAGAAGTCGCTGCTCTCGAAAGCCACCGGATGCTTGAGTTCGAACAGCCGTACCACCACCGGTGACGGCCGGCCGTTGATGTCGAGGTTGAGCTGGTCGGTGGCAGTGAGCGTCAGATCCAGCTTGGTCAGGTGCGAGTACGGTGACAGGGCACTGCAGCCGGCCAGCCAGGACAGGGCGGCCAAGGCCCAGGTCGCCCTGAACACCATGCGAGTGATGCGAATCATGGAAGTCATCCTTGCGGGTCGTGATGAAGGGAAGCGATCAGGCGCACCTGCTCTTCGTAGGTTCGGGCGAAATCCTTGACCAGCAGGCGCTCGCTCCAGTCCTCGTTGGCCATCAGGGCCTGGTGATAGCGCACGTAGGATTTCCAGCGGCTGCTGAACGGCCCCTTGCGGCCCTGGCGTTCGAACTGCAGGGTCAGTTGCTCCGGGGCAAAATGCTCCAAGGTGCTGCGCAGGGCCTGGCGGCTGGCGCCGAGCATGGCCACCTGGTGCGCCTGCAGGTCACGGAAGGCCTGGGCCACGGCGTGTTCACCGGCCAACTGGCCGCCGCGCCGTGGCTTGAGCAGCTCGTCCAGCGCCTGGTCGGCATCCGGCGAAGCCTTGATCGGGTTGCGGCTGGCGCCCTGCGGCGTAGTCAGCGCCAGGCGCAACTCGTTCTTCAGCTCGCTGCGGGTGCGCAGGCTCTGCTGCAGCCCCGCGACGCTCTGGCGCAGCAGCGCGGCAGCCTGCACCGCCAAGTCCTCGCGGGCCTGCTCGTCGAGCTCGTCGAGGGCCACGCCCAGGGCCGCGCCGAAGCGCCTCCAGAAGGCGTCGCCACGTGCCTCGCGCGGCGCCGGCACGGCCACCGGCTCTGGCGCCGGGGCGGGCACCAGGGTCGGTACGATCAGGTTCTCCTGGTCGATTGGCGCATAGTCGGCGCGCTGACGGGCCGGCGCCTCCGGCATGGCCATGGCCACCAGCTCGTCGATGGGCTGCAGGCGGGTTTCTTCCTTGTCCAGTGCGCTGATCGGGTCGAGTTCGAGGAACGCATCGTCGGGGATGATGTTGGCCCCCGGCATACCCAGGCCGACGTCCAGGCCGGGCTCGGGATCGATCAGGCGCGCGCGCACCTCGACATCGCCCATGCGGTACACCGCGCCCTGCTCGATCCGGTAGGCCTCGCCCTTGCGCAACTGCGCACCGCTGCTGGCCAGGCGAATACCGTTGCTGCTGATATCTGTGAGGAAGAATGTGCCGTTATCGAAGGACACCTGGGCATGGTGGCTGGACAGGTGGCGCTTGTCGTCCTCGATGCACCAGTGGCAATCCCTGGCCCGGCCGATATCGCCACCGGCGCGGCCAAAGGTTTTGCTTGGCGCGTCGGTGCGGCCGTGCTGGCGTTTGTCGAGCAGTTCGAAAACCAGTTCCATGGTCAGGGCTCCTTGTGCTCAGTTGTCACGGTTGAGGGCCTGGGGATCTCCCAGGGGGCGGTAGCTGTCGTCGTCGAACTTGTAGTTGCCAGCACACCCTGCCAGGGTGAAAGCGGTAACCAGGGCCAGCAACGTGGCCCGCCAGTGACGGTGAGGCATTGAAACGACTCCATGTTCGAATGAGGCATGCGCCGCCAGGGGCGAGCCTGGGTTGGAATGGGTAAGTGTCGGGGTCATGCCGGTCAGCCCTCGCATTCGCCGATCTGGATGTTCAGGCGCCCCAGCCGGTACAGCAGGGTTCGCCGTGGCAGGCCGAGTTCGCGGGCCGCCAGGGTCTGGTTGCCGTCGTGCTTGCGCAGGCAGTCGAGCAGCAGGCTGCGCTCGACCTTCTCCAGGCGCTCGCGCAGGTTCAGCTCGCAGTCCTGCGGCGCTGGCTCGGCCAGGCTCAAGGCGAAGTGCCCCACCTCCAGTTGGTCGCCCTCGCACAGCAGCACTGCGCGCTCCACCAAACCCTTGAGCTCACGCACATTGCCTGGGAAGGCATAGTTTTCCAGGTGCTCAAGGGCGGCCTGGGACCAGCCCACCGGGCTGCGCTGGAGGAAGGCACAGGCCTTGTCGCAGAAATGCCGGGCCAATGTGATGACGTCACCACTGCGCTGGCGCAGCGGCGGCAGCTCGATGGGGAACTGCGCCAGGCGGTAGTAGAGGTCTTCGCGGAACAGGCCGTCGCTGACCATCTGCACCAGGTCACGGTGGGTGGCGGCGATGATGCGCACGTCGATCTTGTGGGTGACGTTGGAACCCAGCGGGCGGATCTCGCCCTCCTGCAACACGCGCAGCAGCTTGGCCTGCAGGGCCAGGGGCATGTCGCCGATCTCGTCGAGCAGCAAGGTGCCGCCATCGGCGGCGTCGAACAGCCCGGAGCGGTCGCGGTCGGCACCGGTGAAGGCCCCCTTGCGATAGCCGAACAGTTCGCTTTCCAGCAGGGTTTCTGGGAAGGCCGCGCAGTTCTGCACCACGAACGCGCCGGAGCGGCGCGGGCCGTAATCGTGGATAGCGCGGGCCACGAGCTCCTTGCCGGTGCCTGTCTCGCCGCGCAGCAGCACGGTAAACGGGCTGTGCAGGACCTTGCTGATCATCTGGCAGGTCTGGGCCATGGCCGCGCTCTGACCGATCAGGCCGTAGCGGTTGGCGGCAACCGGTGCACGGCTGGCCGCAGGCGGTGGTGCCAGTGGCTGGCGCAGGCGGCGCAGCAGTTGCAGGTGGCCGATGGCAAAGCCGCCCAACTGGCCGAGGGAGTCGGCGAAGGCTTGCAAACCGCCGCGTTCGCGGTTGACGCACAGCAACACGCCGACCACCTGCTGCTGCGCAGTCAGCAACGGCACCGCCAGCAGTGCCTGCCAGGGGGTCGGCTGGTTCGGCAGGAAACAGGTGTCGAACAGGCTGGCAGAGAGGTCGGCGATGTTCACCACGCGGTTTTGGCACAGGGCGAACTGCAACAGCTGCTCGCCGTTGTAGTCGGCCGGCAGGCTGGCGCAATCAGGTGCCAGCAACTGCCCGTCGAGCCAGGCGGCCTCCAGCCCGAGCCGGGTATGGGTCGAGTCGAGCAGGTACAGCTGCACCAGCGCGCAGCCGCTGAGCCCGGCCACAGCCTGCACCAGTGCCTGCAGCAGACACCGGTCGTCCGCCGCGCGGGCCAGCTCGGTGAAGGTGCCCAGCAGCGATTCGGCGTAGGCCAGCGGGTGGGGCACGTGCGTGAACATCACCCCCACCTCAGGCAAACTCGCAGATCACGCCGGCATCCCCATCGAGGGTGGCGTGCACGCGGCTGATCGCCTCGCCAGTGGCCATGGCGTCGAGCAGGTGGTCGGCCACTTTGGGTAGCACATGAGTGTCGATCAGGTGGTCGATCAGGCGCGCGCCACTTTCGCTCTGGCGGCAACGCTCGGCGAGGTGGTCCACCAGCGCCTGGCAGTGGCTGAACGCCAGTTGCCGACGCTGCAGGCGCTCGCCCAGGCGCCCCAGCTTGATCTCGATCAGCTCGCGCAGCACCGGGCCACCCACCGGGTAGTACGGCACCACGCGCATGCGCGCCAGCAGCGCCGGCTTGAAGTGACGGCTAAGCACCGGCCGGATGTGCTGTTCGAGCAAATCGGCATCAGGCCGCTCGCCGTTTTCACACAGCGCGCTGATCTGCTCGCTGGCCAGGTTCGAGGTCATCAGGATCAGGGTATTGCGAAAATCGATCTGGCGCCCTTCGCCATCATTGGCCACGCCCTTGTCGAAGATCTGGTAGAACAGGTTGAGCACGTCCGGATCGGCCTTCTCCACCTCGTCCAGCAATACCACCGAGTAGGGCTTCTGGCGCACCGCCTCGGTGAGCATGCCGCCCTCGCCATAACCGACGTAGCCGGGCGGCGCGCCGATCAGGCGCGAGACGGTGTGCTTCTCCTGGAACTCGGACATGTTGATGGTGGTAATGAAGCGGTCGCCGCCGTACAGGAGGTCGGCCAGCGCCAGCGCGGTTTCGGTCTTGCCGACGCCACTGGGGCCGACCAACAGGAATACGCCGACCGGCGCATCGGGCTTGTTCAGGCCGGCTGCCGTGGCGCGCATGGCGCGGTTCAGCGCGTGCACGGCCTGTTCCTGGCCGCGGATGCGGGCGCGCAGGTCGTCGGCGAAGCTGATCACCTTGGCATTGTGTTCACGTGCCAGCTGGCTCAGGGGGACACCCGTCCAGGCGCTGATTACCTCAGCCACCAGGCGCGGGCACACTTCAGCACTGACCAGGCGCTCTGCGGCTTGCGCATCGAGCAAGGCTTGATGGGTTTCGGCCAGGCGCTGCTGGAGCTGTTCGCGGCTCTCGCCGACCACGGCTTCCTCGTTCTCCTCCACATCGCCTTGCGCTGGCGCCTCGATGGGGGCATTGGCGACCTGCTGGCGCAGCTCCAGCACCTGTTCGGCCAGCTCGCGCTGACGGGCCCAGCGCGCGGCCAGTTGGGCCTCCTGTTGCCGGGCTTCGGCCAGGCGCTGCTCCAGGCGCTCGAAGGCTTCCTGATCGATTGGCAGCCCCGCCACAGCATCGCGCTGCAGGGCGTTGCGCTGGCGTTCCCCCTCGGCCAGTTCGGCACGCAAGCGCTCGAGGGCATCCGGCGCCGCAGCCAGGCTGATGCGCACGCGGGCGCAGGCAGTGTCGAGCACGTCGACGGCCTTGTCGGGCAATTGCCGGCCGGTCAGGTAACGCGCCGACAGCTCGGCAGCGGCGACCACCGCGTCGTCGCGCAGGTAGATGCCGTGGCTCTTCTCGTAGAGTTGGGCCAGGCCACGCAGGATGGTCACTGCCTCCGCTACGGTCGGTTCATGCAGTTGCACCGGCTGGAAGCGACGGGCAAGGGCCGGGTCCTTCTCGAAGTATTTCTTGTATTCGGCCCAGGTGGTTGCGGCAATGGTGCGCAGTTCGCCTCGTGCCAGCGCCGGCTTGAGCAGGTTGGCGGCATCCGAGCCGCCGGCGGTGCCGCCCGCGCCGATGAGCGTATGGGCTTCGTCGATGAACAGGATGACCGGGCGCGGTGCGGCCTTGACCTCATCGATGACGCCCTTGAGGCGTCGTTCGAACTCGCCCTTGACGCTGGCCCCGGCCTGCAGCAGGCCCATGTCCAGAGCCAGCAGGTCGATGCCTTGCAGGGCCGGCGGCACTTCGCCGGCGACGATGCGTGCAGCCAGGCCTTCGACCACGGCGGTCTTGCCCACGCCCGCCTCGCCGACCACGATCGGGTTGTTCTTGCGGCGCCGGGCCAGGATATCGATCATCTGCCGGATCGACGCATCGCGGCACAGTACCGGGTCGAGTTTGCCGTCGCGGGCCTGCTGCGTGAGGTTGTGGGTGAAGCGCTGCAGCATCGACTCGCCCTGGGGCGCGCCGGCAGCCTTCGGCGCAGCTGGCGATTGCGACAGCGCGTAGCCTTTGAGGCGTTCGATATCCAGGCCGGCCAGCAGCTTGTGGTAGCGGCTGCCAGCATAGCGCAGTGGGTTGCGCAGCAGGCCGAGGATCAATGCGGCCTGGTCGACCTGGCTCTGGCCCAGTTCGAGGTTGGAGACCAGCAACGCATCCTGCAGCCATTGCACCAGCTCTGTCGCAAACACCGGGTTGCGAGTTGCGCTGTGCTCGACATTTGGCTGCAGCGCGGAGCGAAACTCGCCGGAGTCGACCGCGGCATCCTGCAGGGCACGCAGCAACAGGCTGTCGCTGCGTTCGAGCAACCCCAGCAGCAGGTCCTCCACCAGCACCTTGCTGCCACCACGGGCCACGCAGCGCTCGGCGGAACGCTCCAGGTCACGGCGGCTGTCGGCGTCCAGGGCCTGGACGAGTTGTTGCAGGTCTACGTTGATCATGGCCATTGGTCCTTAATGAATTTTGCTTCCCAGGGTCACCACGCCATCGGCGCGTTCGCGACCCAGCCAACTGGTCCAGCCCAGGTGGCAGACATTCTGTTCACCGATACGCAGCTCTCGGATTTCTTCGCGGCGCAGCTCCAGGCGGATGTCGTAGTCGAGTGGGTCGCGCAGGGTGAAGCGCGTCAGCGCGCACAGCGGTTGGTAGCCGAAGCCGATCGGCAGGAATTCGTGAAAGCGCTGCCAGTCCAGTTCGGTGATGTGGATGCGAAACTTGCCGCTGCGGTCGCGCACGCGCTCGCCGAGCACGGCGTCCTCGCCCAGCAGGCTATTGGCCAGGCCCAGGCGGTTGCACTGTTCCTCGAGGATGTCCACGCGCCGCTCCAGGCATTGCTCGATGACCAGGTCGGCGTGCTTGAAGTAGTAGCGCAGCACGGCCTCGATCAGCGCTGCCGAGTGGGCACGCAGGCTGAGCACACCCAGGTACGGCAGCAGTCGCTTCCAGTTCAGTTCCTTGGCATGGCGTATCTGGTCGCCGCCCAGACCGATCAGGGCGAACAGGTGCGACGAGAATCCATCCAGGGCGCCGCTCTCGAAACTGGCGCGGTAGCGGTACTTGCGCCAGATCGGTAGCAACAGGCGTTGCAGGCGGTGGTGGAACAGGTCGAGGAACATCCGCGTGGGGTTGCCATCCTCGTTGTCGCCCAGCGCCTGCTCGCCATAGAACGCCGGCAACGGCGAGCTGGAGCCGACCAGGCCGATCAGGTTGAAGCGCATGCGCGCGCGCAGCCGACCATGCTCGTGGAAGAACTCGATGCGGTCGACGTCGCTGCCGGGAAAACCCAGGCTGGGGTTGGCCTGGAACTCCACCAAGTCATAGAGTTCCTCGTCCTCCAGGTATGGATAGGCCTCGCGTAGTTGCTCCAGCACCAGCAGCACGGCCTGGAACAGCGAGTACTCGCGGATGCTCCGGCTCAGCCGGCTTACAGCAGCGGTTGCAGGCCCATGCGTGGTGTCCATTGGTACACCTCCCCCTGTGTGCTTTTCACCCGCAACTCGTGGTACGAGTTGAGGCTGGCGTAGAGCGCGAAGAACTCATTGAGCACCGAGGCGAAGACGAACAGGTCGCCCTCGCCAATGTAGCCCTCCGGATCAATGGTCAGCTCGGTGCGCAGACCGCGCAGCGGCAAGCCGCGGTGCAGGCGGTCGACATGCTGGTGGCGGATCGACTTGAGCCCGCCAAGCAGGCGTCGGCTGACCTTTTCCGCGTGCTGGTCGTAGTAGCGCGGCAGGTCGTAGGTTTCGAGGATCACCTTGAGCGCGTCGACGTCGGCCAGCGACAGGTAGTTCAGCGACATGTTGCTGATCAGCTTCCACAGGAAGTCGCGGTTCAGCGGCGGCGCGTAGCTGGCGGTGACCGGCGTGATGTTGCGGAAGGAGAGAAACTCGGGCGTCTCCTCGCTGAGCATGCAGATGTCGCCGAGCTTGAGCCGGCGCGGCAGGTTCTGGTTGGTGCAGGTCAGCTCGATCGACAGCGTCTCGTGCGACTCGGCCTGGTGCACGCCAAAGCTCAGGTAGGTGTCCAGGCCGTCGTGCAGCAGCGAGGAACGCTGGCGGATGCTGTAGTGCGGGCGATTCTCCGGCACGTCGAAGCTGGCGTCGTGTTCGAACGATTCGAACGGCACGTAATTCTGGTAACCCAGCCCGCCCGGGCTCCAACCGGTCACGCCATCGACCGAGAACACCCCGCAGTGCTCGGGGTCGAGTTCTGCCGGGAGCAGCAGGTACTCGTCCTGCTTGCCGTCCAGGCGAATCGGCAGCGCATCATGCTTGAACAGGTTGGTGATCGGCGTGCAGTACAGCTTGACGTTGTCCAGGGTCGGGCGCAGCCGCTGGGCCTCGCCACGGCGGATGTCGAAACGCAGCTCGACGCCGTGCACTTGCTTGAGGGTTTCCTCCGGCAGGCTCTGCAGCACCTCCAGGCCACTGACGTCGACAAACAGGAACTTGTCCTGGAAGGCGAAGTACTCCTGCAGGAAGCGGTAGCCACGGAACGTGTTCAGCGGATAGGGAACCAGCGCTTCTTCCTCGGCGAAGCCCACTGGGTGCACCTTGGCCGCTGGCGCGCGCAGCAGCAGCGGCTCGCCCTTGACGTTGAGCATCGGCTTGCCGTGGCTGTCCAGCGGCATCAGCTCGACCCCGGCCAGGCTGCGCAGCAGGCTCAGGTAGAGCATCTGGCTGATGTAGCGCTCGCCGGCCAGGTGCAGGCGCAGCCTGGCGAGCTTCACGTCGCCGAGGTTGCCGTCGCAGTTCATCTCCAGGCGCAAGCTCAGCAGCGCGCCCTGGCCATTGAGCGAGTAGTTCAGCGCGCTAAGGCGCAGGGGCAGCACATCGGTCGGGTAGCAGGTGCGAAAGCGGCAGCGGACGCCATCGATCGGCTTGCCTTCCACCGGTGTGTCACGCGCAACCCGCAGGGCCGGCCCGGCCTGGCGCAGCGGGTCGAACTGGAGGATGCTGAAGGCCGGTAGCGGGCGCATGTAGTTAGGCCACAGCAGGTGCATCAGCGAGTGGGTGAGCTCGGGCAGCTCGTCATCAAGCTTCTGCCGAAGGCGGCCGGTGAGGAAGGCAAAGCCCTCGAGCAGGCGCTCGACGTCCGGGTCGCGCCCAGCCTGGCCGAGGAATGGCGCCAGCGCCGGGCTGCGCTCGGCAAAGCGCCGCCCTAGCTGGCGCAGCGCTGTCAGCTCGCTTTGGTAGTAGTAGTTGAAGGACATCCGTCGTTCCGCCTGAATTCAGATCTCGAGTACCGCCAGTGACGCAGGGTTCGGGTAATCCAGGGCTATGGGAGGCGCGACATCGTTAGTCTCCTTGACTGACACTGACTTGCCCGCTGCCATCCAGGCGCGCGGCAAAACTGACAGAGCGCCTGATGCCGTCCACCTCAAGCTGGCCTTCGATACTGAAAGCCAGCTTGAGCTGATCGTGACCACGCGGCCTGGAAATCACCCGGACATCGGACAGGCGCGGCTCGTAGGCCTCGATGAAGTGCTCGATGGCCCGACGGGCCTGGCTGAGCGCATCATGAAGACTCAGGCGCATGTCGTTGAGGTCCGGCAACCCGTAGTCGGCAAGCGTTTGCACGCTGCCGGCCCGGGTGCTGAGCATCTTCGCCAGATGAGCAGCCACGGAAGCCATCGCGGCGTCTTCACGCCGCCAGTTGGCACGCTGGTCGGACTCGCCGCTCAAGCGTTCGAACAGGCTTCCGTAGCCACCCATCATCGACGCTTACTCCTTGTCCAGCTTGCCGACCAGCGACAGGGTGAAATCGGCGCCCATGTACTTGAAGTGCGGACGCACGTTCAGGCTGACGCGGTACCAGCCCGGCTCACCTTCCACATCGCTGACGATCACCTGGGCGGCGCGCAGGGGGCGACGGCCACGCACTTCGGCGCTCGGGTTCTCCTGGTCGGCCACGTACTGGCGGATCCACTTGTTCAGCTCCAGCTCCAGGTCGGTGCGTTCCTTCCAGGAGCCCAGCTGCTCGCGCTGCAGGACCTTGATGTAGTGGGCCAGGCGGTTGACGATCATCATGTACGGCAGCTGGGTGCCCAGCTTGTAGTTCAGCTCGGCGGTCTTGCCTTCGGCACTGATGCCGAAGAACTTCGGCTTCTGTGCCGAGTTGGCCGAGAAGAACGCCGCGTTGTCGCTGCCCTTGCGCATGGTCAGGGCGATGAAGCCCTCTTCGGCCAGCTCGTATTCGCGACGGTCAGACACCAGCACTTCGGTCGGGATCTTGGTCTCGATCTCGCCCATGCTCTCGAAGTGGTGCAGCGGCAGGTCTTCCACTGCGCCGCCGCTCTGTGGGCCGATGATGTTCGGGCACCAGCGGAACTTGGCGAAGCTGTCGGTCAGTTTGGTACCGAAGGCGTATGCGGTGTTGCCCCACAGGTAGTGCTCGTGACTGTTGGCCACGGTTTCCTTGTAGACGAACGACTTGACCGGGTTTTCTTCCGGATCGTACGGGTTGCGCAGCAGGAAGCGCGGTACGGTCAGGCCGATATAGCGGGCATCTTCGGACTCACGGAAGCTCTGCCACTTGGTGAACTGTGGCCCTTCGAAGTGATCCTTCAGGTCCTTGAGGTCCGGCAGGCCAGTGAAGCTTTCCAGGCCGAAGAATTTCGGGCCGGCGGCCGCAATGAACGGTGCGTGGGCCATGCAGGCGACGCTGGAGACGTACTGCATCAGCTTGACGTCCGGCGAGCTCGGCGACAGGTAGTAGTTGGCAATGACTGCGCCGACCGGCTGGCCACCGAACTGGCCGTACTCGGCGGTGTAGATGTGCTTGTACAGGCCGGCCTGCATCACTTCCGGCGAGTCTTCGAAGTCGTCCAGCAGGTCCTGCTTGGAGACGTTGAGAATCTCGATCTTGATGTTCTCGCGGAAGTTGGTGCGATCGACCAGCAGCTGCAGGCCTCGCCAGGCCGATTCCATGGCTTGGAAGTCCGGGTGGTGGAGGATCTCGTCCATCTGGCGGCTGAGCTTGGCGTCGATCTCGGCGATCATGCGATCGACCAGCGCCTTCTTGACCGGCTCCCCGTCGTTCTGCGGCTTGAGCAACTCTTCGATGAAGGCCGACACGCCGCGCTTGGCAATGTCGTAGGCTTCGTCGTCCGGCGTCAGGCGGGTTTCGGCAATGATACTGTCGAGAATGCTGAATTCGCTGTTCTCGGCGCTCTGTTGTTGTGCGGCGGTGCTCATGGCAATTAGCTTCCTTGACTAGGGGATTCAGGCGTCTGGCTGGGCGTTCAGGCCAAGCTCACCGAGCACACGCTCGCGCGACTCACTGTCAGCCAGCACGCCCTCGATGGCCTTGCGGAACGCCGGGGCGTTGCCCAGCGGGCCCTTGAGGGCGACCAGCGCTTCACGCAGCTCCATCAGCTTCTTGAGCTCCGGCACCTGCTCGACCAGGCTGGCCGGGTTGAAGTCCTTCATGGTGTTGACGCGCAGGCTGACCGCCAGCTCTTCACCTTCAGTGCCTTCCTGCAGGCGGTTGGGCACGGCCAGGGTCATGCTCAGTTCCTGTTTGGCCAGTACCTCGTCGAAGTTCATTTTGTCGATGCTGATCGGCTTGCGGTCTTCGATCTTGCGATCGTCGGCGCGCAGCGTGTAGTCACCGATCGCCAGTAGTTTCAACGGCAGTTCAATCTCTTCCTGAGCCCCACCGGTGGCGGGTTTGAAGGTGACGTTGATGCGTTCCTTGGGTGCTACCGAGCCTTCTTTGGCCATTGGTTTTCTCCTTGAGGGTTATGGCCCTTGGGCCTATTCGAGTACGACTTCGAGATCGAGATGGCACAGTCGGCGGTAGATCTCGTCCTTGCGTTCGCGCACCACATGGTTCTGCGGCAGCAGCTCGCAACAGGTGTGCAGCAGGTGCAGCACCTGCAGCGACAGCTCGGGCTCCCAGGCATCCAGGCCGGACTGGCTCAGTTGCTGGTCGAGGGCTTCGAGCTGGGTCTTGGCCAGCTCGTACTTCTTGGCCGTGTAGCAGAGACGCGCCTGGCTCAATTGCCAGAAAAAACGCTCACGCCCGCCATGCGCGCCCTGCATCTGCTGCTTGAGATTCTGAACCGCACTCTTGAGGCCATCCTTGCGCAGGATTGGCAGCACTGCGTCCAAAGCCTCTTCCCAGGGCGCCTGGCGCATGCCTGGCTCGGCCACGGGCTGGGCCACAGCGGTTTGCAGATGGGGCATGACCTGGGCGGCGATCCAGGCGCGAGTCTCGGGGTCGGCGAAGGGCGTACCGTCGTGGAACTTCAGCTCGATGACGCCGGGCAAGCGTTGCAGCAATGAGGCGAAGTTCATCTCCACCTCGCGCATGCCAGCCTCGACGTTCAGGGCCTGGCAGCACTCCCAGACCATGCGCTGGCCATCGAACCAGAACGGGGCCTTGGCCACGCTGTTCTCCAGTTCCACCAGCAGGTCTGCGTAGTGCCCCTGTTCGAACCGCTCGTTGTAGCTCTTGAGCTTGTCGGCAGGCAGGCCGCGCAACGCGGTGACGTTTTCGGCGTTGCGCTCGGGCATCGCCTCGATGGGTAGCCACAGCAGCGTGCGGTTCAGGCGCAATGCACGCAGGTCGGTGGCTTTCTGCCGCTGCCACCAGATGCACAGCTGGCGGCCTTGCTCCTGCTGGGCGCGCAAGGCCTTGCTAGCGTCCTTTTCGTTCTCCACCGGTTCGCCCGGGGTGAACAGCTGAGTTGCCGCCTGCTTGACCTGGGCAACAATGGCACCCACCGCGCCGGGCTGTGGTTCGTTGCTGGCCGAGCGCTGGACTTGGCCCTTCAATGATCGGCATATCGGCAACAGCAGCGGCGCATCATCGCCCAGCCGGGCCGACAGCGATGTCTCAAGCTCGCCGAGTTGCTCGACCATCTGCTGGAACAGCGGCAGCTGCTCCTTGATAGCAATGTCAGTGCCCAGCGCTTGTTCGAGGCGCGGCACCAACCACCCAATGGCGGCGGCGCGGGTACGGGGCTTGGCGGGGTGGATATCGTCCCAATGGTGCTCGCACAGCTCGCGAAGCAGGCTGATACCTGCCAGGAGGCCAGCATAGGACTCGCGCTGAAACAGCGCCCAGGTGAGCCAGGAAGCCACGCGCAGGTCCTTGGACTGGTCGCGCAGCAGCGCTTCACTGTTCTCGAGGATCTTCAGCCAGTCCAACTGGCCGCTGGCATGGATCGACTGGGCGCGGCTGAGCTCGCCTTCGAGGGCTTCGAACTCTGTGGAAAAACGCACGTCCTGGCCGCCGAATGAACCAGGCGAGACGGCACTCTTGCCCAGGTCAAGATAGCGCGCAATCAGTTTCGCAGCGTAAGACATCCATTTCTCTCAGTTTAAACTTGCAGGAAACTGGCAACTCAGATGCCTGAACCTGAAAGTTCTTTCTACTCAGCTCACAATCCGGTGAGCGGCTAATAAAACACATTAATAGCCTAATGCCACCAATAGCCATTTGCAATCAGCCATACAGGTGAAAACCAAGAGATTAATGGATACCTAAGGGTTTCCCCGATGCCGCTAATGTTTACCCTGAGTAATTGAAACAGCACCTTGGACTTTCAATATCTGCTTTAAATTTGGATAGTTCAAAAGTTGAGCGTCCTTAAATGTCGAGCAACTTCAGCTCGACATTTAAGTTGCCTGGGTGCTATCAACAGCGCGGCAGGTTGCGCACCACATTCAGCGCGGCGCTGCTCTGGGCCACGGGCATGATCTCGACGGTATTGATGTTCACATGCCCCGGCTGCTCGGCAATCCAGGCCACCGTGGCGGCAATGTCCTCGGGCAGAATGGCCTGTACATCACGGTACAGGGCCTGCACGGCCTCCAGGTCGCCATTGAGGCGCACCACCGAGAAATCAGTGCCCGAGCACAGCCCCGGCTCGATGTTGCTCACCCGCACCCGGGTACCGGCCAGGTCGGCACGCAGGTTGAGGCTGAACTGGCGGACGAAGGCCTTGCTGGCGCCATAGACGTTACCGCCTGGGTAGGGATAGGTGCCGGCGATGGAACCCATGTTGATGATCATGCCACTGTCGGCCTCGACCATCTGCGGCAGGATCTTGTGCGTGACCATGGCCAGGCCGGTGATGTTGGTGTCGATCATGCGCTGCCAGTTTTCCGCACTGCTGGCCTGGGCACGGTCTACGCCCAGCGCCAGCCCGGCGTTGTTGACCAGTAGGTCGATGTGCAGCGATGCGTCCTGAATCTGCGCCATCGCGGCCGCGATCGAGGCAGGTTCGGTGACGTCAAGCGCCAGCGGGATGAAGTTGACCCCCAGTTCGGCTTCCAGCGACTGCAATTTATCCATGCGCCGGGCACCGCCGATCACGCGATAGCCCTTGCCGACCAGCGTGCGGCAGATGGCACGGCCAAAGCCTGCGGAAGCGCCGGTTACGAATGCGGTTTTCATCAGTTGTCTCCTAATGGGATGGGTCAGGCCAAGTACTTCACGCCGAGGCTGGTGAACAGGCAGAGCATCGAGAACACCAGCGCCTTGCGCACCACTTCGTTCCCCTTGCGCAGGGCCAGTGCGCTGCCCAGGTGATTACCCAGGATGTTGCAGGCCACCAGTGGTAGCGCCAGCAGGTAGACAACCTTGCCGGCCATGACAAAGGCCACCAGCGCACCGATGTTGGACGCGAAGTTGAAGGTCTTGGAGTTGGCCGAGCTGGAAACCAGGTCCATGCGCAGCAGGTAATGGAAGGCGATGATGAACATGCTGCCGGTACCAGGGCCGAAGAAGCCGTCATAGAAACCGATGGCCAGGCAGGTCAGCGGGACCACGGTGAACAGCATGCGCGACGACAGCTCGCGCTCCTCGACTGGGCGATCCTTCGGTGTGAGGAAGATGAGGATGCCGAACGGAATCAGCGCCAGGATGATCTTGCCTACGGTCTCCTGGGAGATCGACACGATCAGGTGCGCCCCCAGGTAGGCTCCGAGCAGCGAGAACGGCACGCCGACCAGCGCTACCTGCCAGACCATCCTGCTGTTGGCCAGGAAGTTGCGGATAGCAGCCAATGTGCCGAGGGTACTCACCAGTTTTTCCTGGCCGAGGGCCACTTGCGGTGGCATGCCGACCAGCAGGAAGCCCGGCACCAGGAACAACCCGCCGCCCCCGGCGATGCTGTCGACGAAGCCCGCGACAAAGGCGATTGCGCCGAGCATGAGGATGGCGAGTAACCAGTGTTCCGCCCAGAAAGCGCCTAACAGTTCCATAGCAATACTTCCATCGAGTCAGTAAAAGGGATCAGGAGAGAACTTCGTAGAGATGGTCGGCCCGGGCGAAATGCACGCGGCTCAGGTCGTTGACCGCGAACACGCGCAACAACCAGCGGTCGGCACCGTCGTTCTGCGGCTCGAAGCCATCGCGGGCGTGCAGCACGCGCTGGTTCTTGAACACCATGAAATCGCCTGGCAGCAGCAGGTGCGGCTCATCGAAGCGGCGGCTTTCCAGCACGCTGCGCAGGTTGCCCAAGGCCTGCTCGGCGCGCAGGTTGAGGCCGTGGGTGTTCTCGCTGTCGAAGCGGCACAACCACTCCCCTGTGTGGCCACGCGCCAGCACCGGCAGTTCGGCCGTACGACGACGGTTGCTGGCAAATGAGTCCGGGCGGCGGATTTCGAACTGTGGCAGGCAAAGCTCACGCACCGTCGATGGCGACAGCGCGGCGATCACCGCATCGAGGTTGACCAGGGTGGTGCTGATGCGCGGGTCGCAGCGCATGCCGAAGAAGGACAGGTACTCCGGGCAGCAGGACGCGGTACCGAGAGGTTCGCTGGAGAGCGGCAGGTCCGGGTTGTCCACATGGTAGGAAAAGCGCAGGCGCGAGCCATGTGAACTCTTGTGGCTGGACGAGCTGCGCGATGGAATGACATGGCGAAACAGACGGCCGTCATTCTCTCCCTCGTAGACGACCGGGTGGATCCCCATCAGGCTCTGCATGGTCAGGCTGACCAGGCAGGCGATAGGTGTGCTGCGCGGACTGAGCACCCCCGAATAGGGCGTGGGCGGAATATCACGGTCCCGTGGGCAGTTGCGCACGATCATGCTGGTGAGGTGCGGTGTTTCGACAAAACTGCGGATCTGTTGGCAAAGCGCGCTGCCCAGCACGTCCTCGGCCTGGTCCTTGAGTTGCGGATAGAGTTCCTTGCTCGCCTCGAAATCGAGCGGGGTATTGTTCAGCAGGGTTTGCCAGGCACTGGAGATGACCCAGGGCAGGCGGATCTCGAGGGAGGTCTGAGGCTCGGCCCCTTGTTGCAGGTGTGCGCTTTCCATTTCGAACTGGTATTCCATTGAGCAGGCGCGAAGCCGTTCGGTGTCGTTCCAAGCCGGGCAGAAGCGGCTTCAGACGTGGTTTTGTTAAGCCGTTCACAGCTGTGCGATGGCCAAGCAGGCGAGCCATCATGGTGCCTGCACATTGCATCGACTCAATCATTGTAATTTCAAAAATATCGTCGATTCAATTTATTTCTTTCAGAACCAAATGATCGATTGAATCGATTCAATCAAGCTATTGATTTCAAAAGATTTCTGTTTTGTCCTGTGATGGACCGGCAACGCCTTTGCCTGGGGCGCGCCCTCCCCCTGCAACGTAATCGGTGCAATTTACCTACACAAAAACAGAATTACTCCCATTGAGGCTTTCGTGCTAGGCTTCCGCGCTATCGCATTTTCTGGGTGCCATTTCTATGTGGGTTCCTCACTACAGCGACCTGGCACAGCCGGTCTACCTGATGATCGCCGACGCCTTGGAGCAAGACATCGGCAGCGGCAGGCTTATGCCCGGCGAGCGCCTGCCGACACTCAAGGACTTGGCCGAAACCCTGAATGTCACCCCAGGCACCATCGGCCGAGCCTACGACGAAGCCGCCAAGCGTGGCCTGGTGGTAGGCGAAGTGGGGCGCGG
Organism: Pseudomonas anuradhapurensis; assembly: GCF_014269225.2. Taxonomy (NCBI): domain Bacteria; kingdom Pseudomonadati; phylum Pseudomonadota; class Gammaproteobacteria; order Pseudomonadales; family Pseudomonadaceae; genus Pseudomonas; species Pseudomonas anuradhapurensis. The sequence goes on along the minus strand of NZ_CP077097.1, from coordinate 526,567 downwards.
CACCTTCGTGCTGCCGCAGCGGCCGGTGCAAAGCGCTGCCCCGGCACCAAGCGTCGCACCGCCGCCAGCACCCGCGGAGCGTCAAAGTGGCCAGATCGACCTTTCGATCATCAAGCCCAACGATGCCCACATGACCGACTGGCTGCGCGGCGCCATCAACGAACTGGCCGCGTCGCCCGGCCTGGCACAGGTGCTCGACTACGTCACCGAGGGCGGCCACGCCACCCACAAGCAAGCCGGCGCAAGCTGGATCCAGCGCTGGCTGCCAGAGGCACGCTGGCAACAGGTGGTGCTGACTTCAGGAGCCCAGCATGGCCTGCTGGTGGCCATCAGCAGCCTGTCGAAAAGCGACGATGTGGTGCTGTGCGAGTCGTTCTGCTACCCGGGCATTATCTCCCTGGCCCACAGCATGGGCCGTCGCCTGCGCGGCGTGGCCATGGACGAGCACGGCCTGATTCCCGAGGCATTGCGCGCAGCCTGCCTGGAGCACCGCCCGTCGCTGCTGGTGTGCGTGACCACCCACCAGAACCCGACCAACTCGATCATGCCCCATGCCCGGCGCCAGGCCATCGCCGAGATTGCCCGTGAGTTCGACCTTTTCATCGTCGATGACGATATCTATGGTTTCCTCGAGCCTGCTGCGGACTACCAGCCATTGGCTGCGTATGCACCCGAGCGCTCGGTATATCTCACGAGCCTGTCCAAGAGTGTCCTGCCGGCACTGCGCATCGGTTACCTGTACGCCCCGCCGCAAACCCTTTCGCGGTTATCGTCGATGGTCCGCAGCAGCGTCTGGATGCCATCGCCACTGATGGCGCAACTGGCCAGCAACCTGATCAACAGCGGCATGGCCGACCAACTGGTGCGGGTTCAGCAGGACGAGGCAGCGGCGCGCCAGCAAATGGCCCGGGAGATCCTTGGCAAATACCAGATCCGCAGCCAACCCAACAGCTTCCACATCTGGCTGGAATTGCCCGAGCCATGGACCAGCGACGAATTCGCCAACCTGGCGCGCAACAACGGCGTCACGGTAGTCAGTGGCAGCCAGTTCCTGCCAGAACGCAGCCGTGCCACCTGCGGGGTGCGTATCGCCTTGATGGCCCCCAGCCGACAGGAACTGGGCTTTGCCCTGACCAAGCTGGCAAGCCTGCTGGACTCGCCGGAGCCGCGGTTGTTTTATTGAATTGAACCGGTATGGGCTTGCCGCGTCATTTGCGGGTGCTTTGCGCCCCTTTCGCGACACGAGGCCGCCCCAACAGGCACTGACCGTTACACAACTGTATTTGTCGCCCAAACAAATGCCCAGAACGGTACCCGCCAAAAGAACGGCGGGCAGACCGTCGGGTAAGAGGCATTATTCAAATCAAGATGATTTTAACTAATAAGGTTCGGACATACTCACCGACTACGAGTTGAGAGACACATTGAAGTTGTCTCCTTCCAGGTGTCGTACGGAAACCTGGCCGCTAACATCTCGCCCCTCTTCCGTTACGAACTTGTAACGAGACAGAAGGAAATCCTCTGGATAAATAGTACCTTCATTCCGCTGCTTGCCGCCCCGTGCCATCATCAACCCGCCGGCCATTGCAACGAGACCGGAGTTCGCTTGTATGTATTGGAACAGGGTAGGGCCTGAAAACCGATCATAATAGATGACCTCAGGCCCCCATAACTTGATGCCAATGCCCAGCGCCGACACTGCGAAACCAATGACTATTAGTACCCTGCCGTAAAACACAGGGTCTCCAGCAGGTCCCTCAAGATGATCTGCATACATCTTCGAAAAACCGGAGACAGTATACTCTTGTGCATCTGACCTCAGGTCTACTTGACCTAATAAGCATTCCCCCTCACCGCTTTGCATGACCCACCTCATTACAAATGGTGGATACTAAGCGATCCAGGCAGCGAAAACTGCGCGCCACTAGAACTTCAGAAATCTCTGATACTCAAGGTTAGCTCTTCCTAAAGCCTCGGGTTCGCTCGAAAAAAAACCCAAGGCAACTGCCTTGGGCTTTTAGTCTTTCCAGCTGTTTAGCGGCTCTGATCAGAACGGAATATCGTCATCGAAGCTGTCGAAGTCAGCTGCCGGTTGCGGCGCTGGCTGCTGCGGCGCTGGGCGCTGCGGAGCCTGTTGCGGGCGCGGGGCCTGCTGGCGTGGGGCCTGGTTGTACTGCTGCTGGCCACCGCCATAGTTGCCGCCAGCTTGATTGTACGGGTCACCGCCCTGCTGCTGGCCCTGCGGACGACCGCCGAGCAGCTGCATGGTGCCGTTGATGTCGACGATGATCTCGGTGGTGTAGCGCTTGATACCGTCTTTTTCCCATTCACGGGTCTGCAGCTTGCCTTCGATGTAGCACTGCGAACCCTTGCGCAGGTACTCGCCGGCGATTTCGGCAACCTTGCCGAACAGCGACACACGGTGCCATTCGGTACGCTCGACCTTCTGGCCCGACTGCTTGTCGGTCCACTGCTCGCTGGTAGCCAGGCTCAGGTTGGTCACGGCGTTACCGTTGGGCAGGTAGCGGACTTCGGGATCCTGGCCACAGGTGCCGACCAGAATGACTTTGTTAACCCCACGGGCCATAACGTTCTCCTAGGCTTCGCACGCCGAAGAGGCCGGGTTCACCAGGCGCTCGAGGGTCGTACGGTCCAAAATTTTCGTATCCAGTTTGATATAGATGGCGGCTTCATCTGCCACCACAACGGCGTCGGTCACACCCGGCACGGCCATCAGGCGCTCGGTCAGGCCGGCTTCCCGGACTGCCTCTGGCGTCAGCGGCATGCGCAGGCTGGTCACATAGGGCGGCTCGTTCATGCGCAAGGCGACGACCAACCAGATGGCACACAGCACCGCACAACCGAGGAACACCATGTTCAGCCCGCCGTGCTGGAACAGCCAGCCGCCGAGGATTCCTCCCAGGGCAGCGCCGAGGAACTGGCTGGTGGAGTAAACCCCCATTGCCGTTCCCTTGCCACCTGCCGGCGACACCTTGCTCACCAGCGAAGGCAGCGATGCCTCCAGCAGGTTGAATGCAGTAAAGAATACCACGGTGCCAACCACCAGTCCGCGCAAACCGTCAGCCCACTCCCAGAAGTATATCTCCGTCAGCAGCAGGACACTCACCGCGCCGGCCAACACGCGTTTCATCTTGCGCTTCTTTTCGCCGTAGATGATGAACGGGACCATTGCAAAAAATGAGATGAACAACGCGGTCAGGTACACCCACCAGTGTTGCTCCTTGGGCAGGCCGCCACGCTCGACAAAGGCCAGTGGCAGCGCGACGAAGCTGGCCATGAGAATGGCATGCAGGATGAAAATGCCCGCATCCAGGCGCAGAAGGTCCGGATGGCGCAGGGTCGGGCCGATAGCCTGGCGCGCCACGCCCGACTCGCGGTGCTGCAGGATGCTGTTGGTATTGGGCACGACAAAGGCAATCAGCAGGATACCCACCAGGGCGAGTCCTGCCGTGGCGAGGAACAATCCTGACAAACCAAAGGCACGTGTCAGTAATGGGCCGACGACCATGGCGACGGCAAACGACAGGCCGATGCTCATGCCGATCATGGCCATGGCCTTGGTCCGGTGCTGCTCGCGGGTAAGGTCGGACAGCAGCGCCATGACCGCAGCGGAAATCGCCCCGGCCCCCTGCAGGATACGCCCGGCGATCACCCCCCAGATGGAGTCGGCCTGGGCCGCCAGGACACTGCCCAGGGCAAAGATTATCAAACCCAGGTAAATCACCGGCCGACGGCCGATGCGGTCGGAAATCATCCCGAACGGGATCTGCAGTATGGCCTGGGTGAGGCCATAGGCACCAATGGCCAGGCCGATCAGTGCAGGGGTGGCACCGGCCAGGTCCATGCCGTAGGTGGCCAGCACCGGCAAGACCATGAACATGCCCAGCATACGAAAGGCAAAGACCAGGGCCAGGCCGCCAGCGGCGCGGGTTTCGCCGCCACTCATGCGCTCGTTGTGGGTGTCGTGCATGGATTAATCTCGTGTGAACCGGCGGCGATTCTATCAGTCCGACAGCTTGACGGCATCTACGCGACGCTTTGCCGCGTACTGGCAGCGCGCCGTATACTTCCTTGTTTATGCCCGCCGAGCGAGGCCGCAGTGGACAAGATCCTGATTCGTGGGGCACGCACCCACAACCTGAAAAACATCGACCTGACCCTGCCCCGGGACAAGCTGATCGTGATCACCGGCCTGTCCGGTTCGGGCAAGTCATCCCTGGCGTTCGACACCCTCTACGCCGAAGGCCAGCGTCGCTACGTGGAATCGCTCTCGGCCTATGCCCGGCAGTTCCTGTCGATGATGGAAAAGCCCGACGTCGACACCATCGAAGGCCTGTCGCCGGCCATCTCCATCGAGCAGAAGTCGACCTCGCACAACCCCCGCTCCACGGTCGGCACCATCACCGAAATCTACGACTACCTGCGCCTGTTGTATGCCCGCGTCGGTACCCCGCGCTGCCCGGACCACGATATTCCACTGGAGGCGCAAACGATCAGCCAGATGGTCGACCTGGTGCTGGAGCGCCCGGAAGGCAGCAAGCTGATGCTGCTGGCCCCGGTGGTTCGCGAGCGCAAGGGCGAACACCTGGCAGTATTCGACGAGCTGCGTGCGCAAGGCTTTGTCCGCGCACGCATCAACGGCAAGCTCTACGAACTCGATGAGCTACCCAAGCTGGACAAGCAGAAAAAGCACAGCATCGATGTGGTAGTCGACCGCTTCAAGGTACGTGCCGACCTGCAACAGCGCCTGGCCGAGTCGTTCGAAACCGCGCTGAAACTGGCCGACGGCATCGCCCTGGTGGCGCCGATGGACGATGAACCGGGCGAAGAGACGATCTTCTCCGCACGCTTCGCCTGCCCGGTCTGTGGCCACGCCATCAGCGAGCTGGAGCCGAAGCTGTTCTCCTTCAACAACCCTGCCGGTGCCTGCCCGACTTGCGATGGCCTGGGGGTCAAGCAGTTCTTCGACACCAAGCGCCTGGTCAATGCCGAGCTCACCCTGGCCGAAGGTGCGATCCGCGGCTGGGACCGGCGCAACGTTTACTACTTCCAGATGCTCGGTTCGCTGGCTGCGCATTATGGCTTCAGCCTGGAAGAGCCGTTCGGCGAGCTCTCGGCAGAACACCAGAAGGTGATCCTGCAGGGCAGCGGCAAGCAGAGTGTCGACTTCAAGTACCTCAACGACCGCGGCGACATCGTCAAGCGCTCGCACCCGTTCGAAGGCATCGTGCCGAACCTGGAGCGGCGCTACCGCGAAACCGAGTCGGCCACCGTGCGTGAAGAGCTGGCCAAGTTCCTCGGCACCCAGCCCTGCCCGGATTGCCGCGGTACTCGCCTGCGCCGCGAAGCGCGCCATGTGTGGGTGGGTGAAAAGACCCTGCCGGCGGTGACCAACCTGCCGATCGGTGAAGCCAGCAACTATTTCGGCGCCCTGACCCTGACCGGTCGCCGTGGCGAAATCGCCGCGAAGATCCTCAAGGAAATCTGCGAGCGCCTGCAGTTCCTGGTCAACGTCGGCCTCGACTACCTCACCCTCGACCGCAGCGCCGATACCCTGTCCGGTGGCGAGGCACAGCGTATTCGCCTGGCCAGCCAGATCGGCGCCGGCCTGGTGGGGGTGATGTACATCCTCGACGAGCCGTCCATCGGCCTTCACCAACGCGACAACGACCGTCTGCTGGCCACCCTCAATCACCTGCGCGACCTGGGTAATACAGTGATCGTGGTGGAACACGACGAGGACGCCATCCGCCTGGCCGACTACGTCGTGGACATCGGCCCCGGTGCCGGCGTACATGGCGGCAAGATCGTCGCCGAGGGCACGCCACAGGAAGTCATGGCCCACCCCGACTCGCTGACCGGCAAGTACCTGTCCGGGCGCAAGAAGATCGTCGTGCCGGCCAAGCGCACGCCGCGCAACAAGAAGCTGCAACTCAAGCTCAAGGGCGCGCGCGGCAACAACCTGCAAAACGTCGACCTGGAAATTCCGATCGGCCTGCTGACCTGCGTGACCGGGGTGTCCGGTTCGGGCAAGTCGACGCTCATCAACAACACGCTGTTCCCGCTGGCCGCCACCGCCCTGAATGGCGCAAGCAGCCTGGAGGCTGCGCCCCACAGCAGCATGGATGGCCTGCAGCACCTGGATAAGGTGGTGGATATCGATCAGAGCCCGATCGGCCGCACTCCTCGTTCGAACCCGGCAACCTATACCGGCATCTTCACGCCTATCCGCGAGCTGTTCTCCGGCGTTCCGGAATCGCGCTCGCGCGGTTATGGCCCCGGGCGGTTCTCGTTCAACGTCAAAGGCGGCCGTTGCGAGGCCTGCCAGGGCGATGGCCTGATCAAGGTGGAGATGCACTTCCTGCCGGACATCTACGTGCCGTGCGACGTGTGCAAGAGCAAGCGCTACAACCGCGAAACGCTGGAGATCAAGTATAAGGGCAAGAACATCCACGAAGTGCTGGAAATGACCATCGAGGATGCCCGCGAGTTCTTCGACGCGGTACCAGCGCTCGCGCGCAAGCTACAGACGTTGATGGACGTGGGGCTGTCCTACATCAAGCTGGGGCAATCGGCGACTACGTTGTCGGGTGGCGAGGCACAGCGGGTGAAACTGTCGCGCGAGCTGTCCAAGCGTGATACCGGCAAGACCCTCTACATTCTCGACGAGCCGACCACAGGCCTGCACTTTGCCGATATCCAGCAGTTGCTGGACGTGCTGCATCGCCTGCGCGACCACGGCAATACCGTGGTGGTGATCGAGCACAACCTGGATGTGATCAAGACTGCGGACTGGCTGGTGGACCTTGGGCCGGAGGGTGGCTCGAAAGGTGGACAGATCATTGCCTGTGGCACACCGGAAGAACTCAGCGAGATGAAGCAGTCCTATACCGGGCATTACCTGAAACCGCTTCTGGAGCGGGATCGGGCTTGAGGGAAATGGGGCGCTTTGCCCCTATCGATACAAGGCCGCGCCTAAAGACCGCCGCATTATCCTCGGATAAATGCGGCCGGCTGTAGGAGCGGCCTTGTATCGTGAAGGGCTGCAAAGCAGCCCCCAGCATCTGTTTACATCTGCGACTGCAGGTAGTTCTCGAGGCCAATGGCCTTGATCAGCCCCTGCTGCTTCTCCAGCCAATAGGTGTGGTCTTCTTCGGTATCAGCCAGCTGCGCGCGCAAGATATCTCGGCTGACGTAATCCTTGTGCAGCTCACACAGTTCGATACCTTTGCATAACGCGGCACGCACCTTGTACTCGAGCTTGAGATCAGCTTCGATCATCTCCGGCACGGTGCTGCCCACTTCCAGGTCGTCCGCGCGCATGTCAGGTGTGCCTTCGAGCATGAGGATACGACGCATCAGGGCATCGGCGTGCTGCGTCTCCTCTTCCATCTCGTGGTTGATGCGCTCGTAGAGCTTGGACAGGCCCCAATCTTCATACATACGCGAGTGAATGAAGTACTGGTCGCGCGCAGCCAGTTCGCCCTTCAACAGCGTGACGAGGTAGTTGATTACGTCCGGGTGGCCTTGCATCGCCCTGCTTCTCCATGTGAAAACGTCTATTACCCATAGTGTGAACCAGCTTTTACTTGCGGTCACTGAAAAATGCGCAATAAGAAGCAAAAAAAGCCCTGAACAGTAGTGATATTCATTGAAAAACCGCCCAAATGAGGGCGGTTCTTCTTATCACTTCGACTTAGGCGAGATCGATGCCCAAAGCCTTGGCAACCCCTTCGCCGTAGGCCGGATCGGCCTTGAAGAAGTACTGCAGCTGGCGCTGGACCACGTCTTGGCTTACACCTGCCATGGCTCCCGCGATGTTGTTGATCAACAGGGCTTTCTGCTCATCATTCATCAAGCGGAACAGCGCACCGGCATGGCTGTAGTAATCGCTGTCTTCGCGATGATTGTAACGGTCCGCCGCCCCTTCCAACGCCAGCGCGGGCTCAGCATGACGTGGTGACTGCTTCGGCGCGTCGCCATAGCTGTTGGGCTCATAGTTCGGCGCGCTACCGTACGTGCCGCTGGCCATGGAGCCATCGCGCTGGTAGCTGTTAACCGGGCAACGTGGCGCGTTAACCGGCAACTGCTGGTGGTTGGTACCCACCCGGTAGCGGTGCGCATCAGCGTAGGCGAATACCCGACCTTGCAGCATGCGGTCCGGCGACAGACCGACACCTGGCACCATGTTGCTTGGGCCAAATGCAGCTTGCTCGACCTCAGCGAAGTAGTTCAGCGGGTTGCGGTTGAGTTCAAGCACACCCACCTCGATCAGCGGGTAGTCCTTCTGCGACCAGGTCTTGGTGACGTCGAAGGGGTTCTCGTCGCGGTTGGCTGCCTCGGCTTCACTCATTACCTGAATGCATAGGGTCCAGCGTGGATAGTCGCCGCGCTCGATCGCTTCGAAGAGATCGCGCTGAGCGTAGTCCGGATCGGTACCGGCCAGGCGTGCAGCATCCGCCGGGGCGAGGTTCTTGATGCCTTGCTGAGTCTTGAAGTGCCACTTGACCCAGGTACGTTGCCCCTCGGCATTGATCAGGCTGTAGGTATGGCTGCCGAAGCCGTGCATGTGGCGGTAGCCGTCCGGAATGCCGCGGTCGGAGAACAGGATAGTGACCTGGTGCAGCGCCTCGGGGGAGTGCGACCAGAAGTCCCACATCATTTGCGCATTTTTCAGGTTGGTTTGCGGGTGGCGCTTCTGCGTGTGGATGAAGTCAGGGAACTTCAGCGGGTCGCGGATGAAAAACACCGGCGTGTTGTTGCCCACAATGTCCCAGTTGCCTTCTTCGGTGTAGAACTTCACGGCAAAGCCGCGCGGATCGCGTTCGGTGTCGGCCGAACCACGCTCGCCACCCACGGTGGAAAAGCGCAGGAACGTCTCGGTTTGCTTGCCGATCTGCTCAAACAGCTTGGCACTGGTGTAAGCCGTGATATCGCGCGTGACGGTAAAGGTACCGTAGGCACCCGAGCCCTTGGCGTGGACGCGGCGCTCAGGGATGTTCTCGCGGTTGAAATGGGCAAGCTTCTCGATCAGGTGGAAGTCGTCGAGCAGCAACGGGCCGCGTGGGCCGGCGGAACGGGAGTTCTGGTTATCGGCTACAGGGGCACCGCTGGCGGTGGTGAGAATCTTGCTCATGGGCTCTCCTTATCGGTCTACAAGCGCCGGCTGATCGGCTGTGGAGAGAGTATTGACGAGCAAGGTTACAAGAACAAATTCATTACATGACTTGTATCAATAGAAATAAACAATACATCCAGAAACAAAAAACCGGGCACTAGGCCCGGTTCTTTGTAGCAGACAGAACGTCTTACTCAGCAGCTTCTACAGCACCGCCGACCGGACGATCAACCAGCTCGACGTACGCCATAGGCGCGTTGTCGCCAGCGCGGAAACCGCACTTCAGGATGCGCAGGTAGCCGCCCTGACGGGTGGCGTAACGCTTGCCCAGGTCGTTGAACAGCTTGCCAACAGCGGACTTCGAACGGGTACGGTCGAAGGCCAGACGGCGGTTAGCTACGCTGTCTTCCTTGGCCAGGGTGATCAGCGGCTCGGCAACGCGGCGCAGTTCCTTGGCTTTCGGCAGGGTGGTTTTGATCAGCTCGTGCTCGATCAGCGACACTGCCATGTTCTGGAACATAGCCTTGCGGTGAGAGCTGGTACGGCTCAGGTGACGTCCACTTTTACGATGACGCATGATTCATTCCTTACCAAACACTACGTTCGGTGATTACGACGATCAGGCGGTCGCCTTGTCGTCTTTCTTAAGACTTGCAGGCGGCCAGTTGTCGAGGCGCATGCCGAGAGACAGACCACGAGAGGCCAGCACGTCCTTGATTTCAGTCAGGGACTTCTTGCCCAGGTTAGGAGTCTTCAACAGCTCTACTTCGGTACGCTGAATCAGGTCGCCGATGTAGTAGATGTTCTCCGCCTTGAGGCAGTTGGCCGAACGTACAGTCAGTTCCAGGTCGTCAACCGGACGCAGCAGGATCGGATCGATCTCGTCTTCCTGCTCGACTACGACAGGCTCGCTGTCACCTTTGAGGTCGACGAACGCGGCCAGCTGCTGTTGCAGGATGGTCGCAGCGCGGCGGATAGCCTCTTCAGGGTCCAGGGTGCCGTTGGTTTCCAGATCAATGACCAGCTTGTCCAGGTTGGTACGCTGTTCAACACGGGCGTTCTCGACCACGTAGGCGATACGACGCACCGGGCTGAACGAAGCGTCCAGCTGCAGACGGCCAATGCTACGGCTTTCGTCTTCGTCGGTTTGACGGGAGTCGGCCGGCTCGTAACCACGACCACGAGCTACGGTGAGCTTCATGTTCAGGGCGCCGTTCGACGCCAGGTTCGCGATTACGTGATCGGGGTTGACGATCTCGACATCGTGATCCAGCTGAATATCGGCAGCGGTAACCACCCCCGAACCCTTTTTCGACAAGGTCAGCGTAACTTCGTCACGACCGTGCAGCTTGATAGCCAGGCCCTTCAGGTTCAACAGGATTTCAATGACGTCTTCCTGTACACCTTCGATCGCGGAGTACTCGTGGAGTACGCCATCGATCTCGGCCTCGACTACTGCACAGCCAGGCATGGAGGACAACAGGATGCGGCGCAGCGCGTTGCCCAGGGTATGGCCGAAACCACGCTCGAGAGGCTCGAGCGTGATCTTGGCGCGGGTCGGACTGACTACCTGCACATCAATGTGGCGGGGAGTCAGGAACTCATTTACCGAAATCTGCATGGATGCACCTATTTTCTAGCCCTTACTTGGAGTAGAGCTCGACAATCAGGTTCTCGTTGATGTCGGCAGACAGGTCGCTGCGAGCAGGAACGTTCTTGAAAACGCCCGACTTTTTAGCAGCATCCACATCAACCCACTCAACGCGGCCACGCTGGGCGCACAGTTCAAGGGCTTGAACAATGCGCAGCTGGTTCGACGACTTCTCGCGAACCGCGACCACGTCACCCGGACGAACTTGGTAGGATGGAATGTTCACAGTCTTACCGTTGACGCTGATCGCTTTGTGCGAAACCAGCTGACGGGATTCGGCGCGAGTCGAACCGAAGCCCATACGGTAGACGACGTTATCCAGACGGCACTCGAGCAGTTGCAGCAGGTTCTCACCGGTTGCGCCTTTTTTCGAGGCTGCAGCCTGGTAGTAACCGCGGAACTGACGCTCCAGAACACCGTAGATACGACGAACTTTTTGCTTCTCGCGCAGCTGGGTACCGTAGTCGGACTGACGGCCACGGCGCTGGCCGTGGATACCTGGGGCTGCTTCGATGTTGCACTTCGATTCCAGAGCGCGAACGCCGCTCTTCAGGAACAGGTCAGTGCCTTCACGGCGAGACAGTTTGCATTTTGGACCAATGTAACGTGCCATTTATCTGTCTCCTGATTACACGCGACGCTTCTTCGGCGGACGGCACCCGTTGTGCGGGATTGGCGTCACGTCGGTGATGCTGGCGATCTTGTAGCCGCAGCTGTTCAGTGCACGAACGGCGGACTCACGACCTGGACCTGGACCCTTGACGTTCACGTCGAGGTTCTTCAGACCGTATTCCAGCGCAGCTTGACCAGCACGCTCAGCAGCGATCTGAGCTGCGAACGGGGTGGATTTGCGCGAACCACGGAAACCCGAACCACCGGAGGTCGCCCAGGACAAAGCGTTGCCCTGACGGTCGGTGATGGTCACGATGGTGTTGTTGAAAGAGGCATGGATGTGGGCGATGCCATCAACCACTGTCTTTTTGACTTTCTTACGAGGACGAGCAGCAGGTTTTGCCATGTCTATATTCCTGGGCGATTACTTGCGGATCGGCTTACGCGGGCCCTTACGGGTGCGTGCGTTGGTCTTGGTGCGCTGACCGCGAACCGGCAGACCTTTACGATGACGCAGGCCGCGGTAGCAACCCAGGTCCATCAAGCGCTTGATCTTCATGTTGATGTCACGACGCAGGTCACCTTCGGTGGTGAACTTCGCGACTTCGCCACGCAGGGTTTCGATTTGCTCGTCGCTCAGATCCTTGATCTTAGCGGCTGGGTTTACACCAGCGTCTGCACAGATCTTCTGTGCAGTAGTGCGACCGACACCATAGATGTAGGTCAGCGAGATAACAGCATGCTTGTTATCTGGAATGTTGACGCCTGCAATACGGGCCATTCAGTGGGACTCCAATTGACAGCTACCTACGCCCCGGAAGCCAAGAAATAGGGCGCGAGATAATATCGCTGTAGAAACGAATAATCAACCCAGCAGCACACTAGCTGCTGGGTTTGAAGCGCAGATCACACTCAGCCTTGGCGCTGTTTGTGACGCGGTTCCGCGCTGCAGATCACTCGTACGACGCCTTCGCGACGGATGATCTTGCAGTTACGGCACAGCTTTTTCACCGATGCACGAACTTTCATTACCGACTCCTCGAACCTTAGGGGCGTATCAGCGCAGCAAACCGCTGCCACCGTAGCCTTTCAGGTTGGCTTTCTTCATCAGGGATTCGTACTGGTGCGAAACGAGGTGCGATTGTACTTGGGACATGAAGTCCATCACAACCACTACCACAATCAGCAACGAGGTCCCGCCAAGGTAGAACGGCACATTTGCTGCCACCACCAGGAACTGGGGCAGAAGGCAGACGGCCATCATGTAAAGAGCACCGAACATGGTCAGACGGGTCAGAACGCCATCAATGTAGCGTGCCGACTGCTCACCAGGACGGATACCCGGAATAAAGGCACCGGACTTCTTCAGGTTTTCCGCTACGTCTTTCGGGTTGAACATCAGCGCTGTGTAGAAGAAGCAGAAGAAAATGATCCCTGCACTAAACAGCAGAATGTTCAACGGCTGACCAGGAGCGATCGACTGCGAGATGTCCTGCAGCCAGCCCATACCTTCGGACTGACCGAACCAGGCACCCAGCGAAGCCGGGAACAGCAGAATGCTGCTCGCGAAAATGGCCGGGATAACCCCCGCCATGTTCACCTTCAGCGGCAGGTGGCTGGTCTGCGCAGCGAAGACCTTGCGGCCCTGCTGACGCTTGGCGTAGTGAACGGCGATACGACGCTGACCACGCTCAATGAACACCACGAAGCCGATAATCGCTACTGCCAGCAAACCGATAGCGACCAGGGCGAAAATGTTGATATCGCCTGTGCGTGCAGACTCGAAAGACTGCCCGATTGCTCTCGGAAGACCGGCAACGATACCTGCGAAGATCAACATCGAGATACCGTTGCCCACACCGCGCTCGGTGATCTGCTCGCCCAGCCACATCATGAACATCGCGCCTGCCACGAAGGTGGAGACGGCGACGACATGGAAGCCCAGACCTACAGAAAACGCCACGCCCTGGTTGGCCAGGCCAATGGACATGCCAATGGCTTGGACCAGTGCCAGGATAACGGTGCCGTAGCGGGTGTACTGGCTGATCTTGCGACGGCCAGCTTCACCTTCCTTCTTCAACTGCTCCAGTTGCGGGCTGACCGCCGTCATCAGCTGCATGATGATCGATGCCGAGATGTACGGCATGATCCCCAGTGCAAAGATGCTCATGCGCTCGAGCGCGCCACCGGAAAACATGTTGAACAAGCTAAGAATGGTCCCCTCATTCTGCCGAAACAGATCCGCCAGACGGTCTGGATTGATGCCAGGAACCGGGATATGCGCACCTATCCGATAGACGATGATCGCCATGAACAGAAAGCGCAGACGAGCCCAGAGTTCCGACATCCCGCCCTTACCGAGCGAAGAGAGAGCACCTTGCTTAGCCATTTATTCCTCGAACTTGCCGCCAGCTGCTTCGATAGCCGCACGCGCACCCTTGGTGGCTGCGATACCCTTGATGGTGACTGCGCGAGTGACTTCGCCAGACAGCATGATTTTCACGCGCTGTACGTTCTGGCCGATCACGTTGGCATCCTTCAGGGATTGCACGGAGATCACGTCGCCTTCCACCTTGGCCAGCTCGGACAGACGCACTTCGGCGCGGTCCATGGCTTTCAGGGAAACGAAGCCGAATTTCGGCAGACGACGGTGCAGCGGCTGTTGACCGCCTTCGAAGCCCGGAGCGATGGTGCCACCGGAACGGGAGGTCTGACCTTTGTGACCACGGCCACCAGTCTTGCCCAAACCGCTACCGATACCACGACCCGGACGATGCTTCTCGCGACGGGAACCCGGCGCTGGACTCAGATCATTGAGTTTCATCGATTAACCCTCGACCTTCAGCATGTAGTAAGCCTTGTTGATCATCCCGCGGTTTTCGGGAGTATCCTGGACTTCTACAGTGTGACCGATGCGACGCAGACCCAGGCCTTTAACGCACAGTTTGTGGTTAGGCAGACGGCCGGCAGTGCTCTTGATCAGCGTTACTTTTACGGTTGCCATGATCAGAAGATCTCCTCAACGCTCTTGCCGCGCTTGGCAGCAATGGATTCAGGAGATTGCATGGCTTTCAGACCCTTGAAGGTGGCGTAAACCACGTTCACAGGGTTGGTCGAACCGTAGCACTTGGCCAGAACGTTCTGAACACCAGCAACTTCCAGGACAGCACGCATTGCGCCACCGGCGATGATACCGGTACCTTCCGAAGCAGGCTGCATGTAAACCTTCGAGGCGCCGTGGGCAGCCTTGGTGGCGTACTGCAGGGTGGTGCCCTTCAGGTCAACCTGGATCATGTTGCGGCGAGCAGCTTCCATAGCCTTCTGGATCGCAGCAGGTACTTCGCGCGACTTGCCACGGCCGAAGCCAACACGACCTTTGCCATCACCTACCACGGTCAGCGCGGTGAAGGTGAAGATACGGCCGCCTTTTACGGTTTTGGCAACGCGGTTAACTTGAACCAGCTTCTCGATGTAGCCTTCGTCGCGCTTTTGATCGTTATTTGCCATAACTTAGAACTCCAGCCCGCCTTCACGAGCAGCATCAGCCAGCGCCTTGACGCGGCCGTGGTACTTGAAGCCGGAACGGTCAAAGGCAACTTGAGATACACCGGCGGCTTTCGCACGCTCAGCTACCAGCTTGCCAACCTTAGTGGCCGCGTCGATGTTGCCAGTGGCGCCATCACGCAGTTCTTTGTCCAAGGTCGAGGCGCTTGCCAGAACCTTGCTGCCGTCGGCCGAAATGACCTGGGCGTAGATGTGCTGCGAGGAGCGGAACACGCACAGGCGCACGACTTCGAGTTCGTGCATCTTGAGGCGTGCTTTGCGAGCGCGACGCAGTCGAGTAACTTTTTTGTCGGTCATTTGCTAGGCCCTACTTCTTCTTGGCTTCTTTACGACGGACTACTTCGTCCGCGTAACGCACACCCTTGCCTTTGTAAGGCTCTGGCGGACGGAAGTCGCGGATTTCAGCGGCCACCTGACCCACCAGCTGCTTGTCGATACCCTTGATCAGGATGTCGGTCTGGCTTGGGGTTTCAGCGGTGATACCGGCTGGCAGTTCGTAGTCCACTGGGTGCGAGAAGCCCAGAGCCAGGTTCAGGACGGTGCCCTTGGCCTGTGCCTTGTAACCAACACCGATCAGCTGGAGCTTGCGCTCGAAGCCTTGGCTTACGCCCTGGACCATGTTGTTCACCAGAGCGCGGGTGGTACCGGCCATGGCGCGAGCTTGCTGGTCACCGTTGCGAGCAGCGAAACGCAGCTCACCAGCTTCTTCGGTAACTTCAACAGACGAGTGAACGTTCAGTTCGAGAGTGCCTTTGGCACCCTTCACCGAAAGCTGCTGGCCGGCGAATTTGACTTCGACGCCTGCTGGCAGCTTAACGGGGTTCTTAGCGACGCGAGACATGCCTATCTCCCCTTAGAACACTGTGCACAGAACTTCGCCGCCGACACCGGCAGCGCGCGCAGCGCGATCAGTCATCACACCTTTGTTGGTGGAGACGATAGACACGCCCAGGCCGCCACGTACTTTCGGCAGCTCTGCGACGGACTTGTACTGGCGCAGGCCTGGACGGCTGGAGCGCTTCAGTTCCTCGATGACCGGACGGCCTTCGAAGTACTTCAGTTCGATCGACAGGGAAGGCTTGGCCTCACCAGTTACCTGGTAGCCAGCGATGTAACCTTCGTCCTTCAGAACTTTGGCAACCGCGACCTTCAGGGTGGAGGAAGGCATGCTTACGACGGACTTTTCAGCCATCTGGGCATTACGGATGCGAGTTAGCATGTCCGCTAACGGGTCCTGCATACTCATGGGCTAGATGCTCCTGATACAAGAATTATTAGCCTTGCGGCTATCACAACCACCCGAGCAGGCAGGGCAAAAAACCCAGGCTCAGGTGAGCCGGTCATTCTAGACACAAGGCAGAAACGAAACAAGCCCCATATAGGGGCTTGTTTGTTGGTGAGGTCACCGGCGGTCGGAAGATTACTCCCCTTCCACCGGGATCACACCGGCAGCGATTACCAGGAGGCCTTGACCAGACCCGGTACGTCACCGCGCATTGCAGCTTGACGCAGCATGTTACGGCCCAGGCCGAACTTACGGTATACACCGTGAGGACGACCGGTCAGGCGGCAACGGTTGCGCAGGCGCGAGGCGCTAGCGTCACGTGGCTGCTTCTGCAGAGCGACAACGGCAGCGAAACGCTCTTCAGGAGAGGCGTTCAGGTTGACGATGGTCGCTTTCAGCTCAGCACGCTTCTTAGCGAACTTGGCTACCGTGAGCTGACGCTTCAGCTCGCGGTTTTTCATGCTCTTCTTGGCCATTTTCCTACTCCAATCAGTTGCGGAACGGGAACTTGAAAGCACGCAGCAGAGCGCGGCCTTCGTCGTCCGAACGAGCAGTGGTGGTCAGGGTGATGTCCAAACCGCGCAGAGCATCGATCTTGTCGTAGTCGATTTCCGGGAAGATGATCTGCTCTTTCACGCCCATGCTGTAGTTGCCACGGCCATCGAAGGACTTGGCATTCAGGCCGCGGAAGTCGCGTACCCGAGGCAGGGAGATCGCCAGCAGGCGGTCCAGGAATTCGTACATCTTGTCGCGACGCAGGGTCACCTTGACGCCGATCGGCCAGCCCTCACGGACTTTGAAGCCCGCGATGGATTTACGAGCGAAAGTCACGACCGGCTTTTGACCGGTGATCTTTTCCAGGTCGGCAACAGCGTGCTCGATGACTTTCTTGTCGCCGATCGCTTCGCCCAGACCCATGTTCAGGGTGATCTTGGTAACGCGCGGAACTTCCATCACGTTCGACAGCTTAAGTTCTTCCTTAAGCTTAGGAGCGATTTCGTTCCGGTAAATCTCTTTCAGTCGTGCCATGGTCTTCTACCTAGCAGTGTTCAAGCATCAACCGCTTTTTGGGTCGACTTGAAGACACGAATTTTTTTACCGTCTTCTACTTTGAAACCAACGCGGTCAGCCTTGTTGGTTTCACCGTTGAAGATGGCAACGTTGGAAGCGTGCAGAGGCGCTTCTTTCTCGACGATACCGCCCTGTACGCCCGCCATCGGGTTAGGCTTGGTATGACGCTTGACCAGGTTCACACCACCAACAACCAGACGGTTGTCAGCCAGAACCTTCAGCACCTTACCGCGCTTACCCTTGTCTTTGCCGGCGATCACGATGATCTCGTCGTCACGACGAATCTTTTGCATGTCGGATCTCCTTACAGCACTTCAGGGGCGAGCGAGACGATCTTCATGAACTTCTCGGAACGAAGCTCACGGGTCACTGGCCCGAAGATGCGAGTGCCGATCGGCTCTTGCTTGTTGTTCAGCAGAACAGCAGCGTTGCCGTCGAAACGAATGATGGAACCGTCGGCGCGACGAACACCGTGACGGGTGCGGACGACAACAGCGGTCATCACCTGGCCTTTCTTGACCTTGCCGCGCGGAATTGCTTCCTTGACGGTTACTTTGATGATGTCACCGATGCCGGCGTAACGGCGGTGCGAACCGCCGAGTACCTTGATGCACATGACGCGACGAGCGCCGCTGTTATCGGCCACATCGAGCATGGATTGAGTCTGAATCATAAAATTTCTCCGACCCTTAGCCCTTAGACTTCAACAGCGCGTTCGAGGACTTCAACCAGTGCCCAGGACTTGGTCTTGGCCAGCGGACGGGTTTCACGGATGGAAACCTTGTCGCCGATTTTGCACTGGTTGGATTCGTCGTGCGCGTGCAGCTTAGTCGAACGCTTAACGTATTTACCGTAGATCGGGTGCTTGACGCGACGCTCGATCAGAACGGTGATGGTCTTGTCCATTTTGTCGCTGACGACACGGCCAGTCAGCGTACGGACGGTTTTTTCAGCTTCAGCCATGATCACTTACCTGCCTGCTGGTTGAGCACAGTTTTCACGCGAGCGATGTCACGCTTAACTTGCGAGAGCAGGTGCGACTGCCCCAACTGGCCAGTTGCTTTCTGCATACGCAGATTGAACTGGTCGCGCAGCAAGCCGAGCAGTTGCTCATTCAGTTGCTGTGCCGATTTTTCACGAAGTTCATTCGCTTTCATCACATCACCGTCCGCTTAACAAAGGAGGTGGCGAGAGGCAGCTTTGCAGCAGCCAGGGCGAAAGCTTCGCGCGCCAGCTCTTCAGAAACACCTTCGATTTCATACAGGACTTTGCCTGGCTGAATCTGGGCAACCCAGTATTCCACGGAGCCCTTACCTTTACCCATACGAACCTCGAGAGGCTTCTTGGAGATCGGCTTGTCCGGGAACACACGGATCCAGATCTTGCCGCCACGTTTAACGTGACGGGTCAGCGCACGACGTGCGGACTCGATCTGGCGAGCGGTGAGGCGACCGCGAGCAACAGCTTTCAGGGCGAACTCGCCGAAGCTGACTTTGCTACCGCGCAGTGCCAGACCACGGTTGTGGCCAGTCATCTGCTTGCGGAATTTTGTACGCTTTGGTTGCAACATTTGGCGTACCCCTTACTTAGCAGCTTTTTTACGAGGCGCTGGTGCTTGTGGTTTCAGTTCTTCTTGGCGACCACCAATCACTTCGCCTTTGAAGATCCAAACCTTCACACCGATCACACCGTAAGTGGTGTGAGCTTCGTAGGTGTTGTAGTCGATATCGGCACGCAGGGTGTGCAGAGGCACACGACCTTCGCGATACCACTCGGTACGAGCAATCTCAGCACCGCCGAGACGACCGCTCACCTGGATCTTGATGCCCTTGGCACCAATACGCATGGCGTTCTGTACGGCGCGCTTCATGGCGCGACGGAACATTACGCGGCGTTCCAGCTGCTGAGCTACGCTCTGCGCAACCAGCATGGCGTCGAGTTCCGGCTTGCGGATCTCTTCGATGTTGATGTGCACAGGCACACCCATCTGCTTGGTCAGGTCCTGACGCAGCTTCTCGACATCTTCACCTTTCTTACCGATAACGATACCGGGACGAGCGGTGTGGATGGTGATGCGTGCAGTTTGAGCCGGACGATGAATATCGATACGGCTTACGGACGCGCTTTTTAGTTTGTCCTGGAGGTACTCACGCGTTTTCAGATCCTTCAACAGGTAATCTGCGTAAGTAGCACCGTCTGCGTACCAGACGGAGGTGTGCTCCTTGACGATTCCCAGGCGAATGCCAGTGGGATGTACTTTCTGACCCATCTGATCGACTCCGTTACTTGTCCGCAACCTTGACAGTGATATGGCAAGACCGCTTGACGATGCGATCAGCACGGCCCTTGGCACGTGGCATGATGCGCTTCAGCGAACGCCCTTCGTTGACGAAGACGGTGGAGACCTTCAGGTCATCAACGTCTGCGCCTTCGTTGTGTTCGGCGTTGGCTACGGCCGACTCGAGGACTTTCTTCATGATTTCAGCGGCTTTTTTGCTGCTGAAGGCCAACAGGTTGAGCGCTTCGCCCACCTTCTTCCCGCGGATCTGGTCGGCGACCAAGCGGGCTTTCTGGGCGGAGATGCGAGCGCCCGACAACTTAGCGGCTACTTCCATTTCCTTACCCCTTAACGCTTGGCTTTCTTGTCAGCCACGTGCCCGCGGTAGGTGCGGGTACCGGCGAACTCGCCCAGTTTGTGGCCGACCATGTCTTCGTTCACCAGAACTGGGACATGTTGACGACCGTTGTGTACCGCGATGGTCAGACCGACCATTTGTGGCAGGATCATCGAACGGCGCGACCAGGTTTTAACTGGCTTGCGATCGTTCTTCTCCACCGCCACTTCGACCTTCTTCAGCAGGTGAAGATCGATAAAAGGACCTTTTTTCAGAGAACGTGGCACTGTCGTATCCCTCTAGTTACTTGCGACGACGGACGATCATATTGTCGGTACGCTTATTACCACGGGTCTTCGCACCCTTGGTTGGGAAGCCCCATGGCGATACCGGATGACGACCACCGGAGGTACGACCTTCACCACCACCGTGTGGGTGGTCAACCGGGTTCATGGCAACACCACGAACGGTTGGGCGAACGCCGCGCCAGCGTTTGGCACCAGCTTTACCCAGCGAACGCAGGCTGTGCTCGGAGTTCGAGACTTCGCCCAGGGTCGCACGGCACTCAGCCAGGACTTTACGCATTTCACCAGAGCGCAGACGCAGGGTCACGTAGACACCTTCGCGAGCGATCAGCTGAGCCGAAGCACCAGCGGAACGAGCGATCTGAGCACCTTTGCCCGGCTTCAGTTCGATGCCGTGAACGGTGCTACCTACTGGAATGTTGCGCAGCTGCAGGGAGTTACCGGCCTTGATTGGGGCCAGGGCACCTGCGATCAGCTGGTCGCCAGCGCTCACGCCTTTAGGGGCGATGATGTAGCGACGCTCACCGTCTGCGTAGCACAGCAGGGCGATGTGAGCAGTACGGTTCGGGTCGTATTCGATACGCTCGACAGTGGCTGGAATGCCATCTTTGTCGTTGCGACGGAAGTCGACCAGACGGTAATGCTGCTTATGACCACCACCAACGTGACGAGTGGTGATGCGGCCATTGTTGTTACGACCACCAGACTTCGATTTCTTCTCGATCAGCGGTGCGTGAGGAGCGCCTTTGTGCAGCTCCTGGTTGACCACCTTGACCACGAAACGGCGGCCAGGGGAAGTCGGTTTGCATTTAACGATTGCCATGATGCACCCCTTCCTTACTCAGCACTGCTGCTGAAATCGAGATCTTGGCCTGGCTGAAGGGAGACGATCGCCTTCTTCCAGTCATTACGCTTGCCCAGACCACGTGCGGTACGCTTGGTTTTACCCAGAACGTTAACAGTCGACACGTTTTCAACTTTTACGTTGAACAGGCCTTCGACAGCTTTCTTGATTTCCAGCTTGGTTGCATCGGTAGCAACCTTGAATACGAACTGGCCTTTTTTCTCAGCCAGAACGGTAGCCTTCTCGGAAACGTGCGGGCCAAGGAGGACTTTAAATACGCGTTCCTGGTTCATCCCAGCAGCTCCTCGAATTTCTTCACGGCCGAGACAGTGATCAACACTTTCTCGTATGCGATCAGACTGACCGGGTCGGAACCTTGTACGTCACGTACATCGACGTGCGGCAGGTTGCGAGCAGCCAGGTACAGGTTCTGATCAACAGCGTCGGAAACGATCAGTACGTCGTTCAGACCCATGCCGTTCAGCTTGTTCAGCAGATCTTTGGTTTTCGGTGCTTCGACAGCGAAGTCCTGAACCACGACCAGACGGTCGCTACGCACCAGCTCAGCGAGGATGGAGCGCAGGGCTGCGCGGTACATCTTCTTGTTGAGCTTTTGCGAGTGATCTTGAGGGCGAGCTGCGAAGGTAACACCACCGCCACGCCAGATCGGACCACGAGTGGTACCAGCACGAGCACGGCCAGTACCCTTCTGACGCCATGGGCGCTTACCGCCACCAGCCACGTCGGAACGGGTCTTTTGCTGCTTGGTGCCCTGACGGCCGCCGGCCATGTAGGCCACGACTGCTTGGTGTACCAGCGTCTCGTTGAATTCGCCACCGAAAGTCAGTTCGGAAACTTCGATCGCCTGAGCGTCATTTACATTGAGTTGCATGTCAGTTTCCCCTTAACCGCGAGCCTTGACAGCTGGACGTACAACCACGTCGCCGCCAGTAGCGCCTGGAACGGCACCCTTGACCAGCAGCAGGTTGCGTTCAGCGTCTACGCGAACTACTTCCAGGGACTGAACAGTCACGCGCTCGGCGCCCATGTGACCGGACATTTTCTTGCCCTTGAACACACGACCAGGAGTCTGGCACTGGCCGATGGAACCTGGGACACGGTGCGACACGGAGTTACCGTGGGTGTTGTCCTGGCCACGGAAGTTCCAGCGCTTGATGGTACCGGCGAAGCCTTTACCTTTGGACTGACCAGTAACGTCTACCAGCTGGCCTGCAGTGAAGAGTTCAGCTTTGATCAGATCGCCAGCCTGGAAATCGCCTTCTTCAAGACGGAACTCCCAGACACCGCGACCAGCGGCAACGTTGGCCTTGGCGAAGTGGCCTGCCTGAGCGGCAGTCACACGCGAAGCACGACGCTCGCCGACAGTGACTTGCACTGCACGGTAGCCATCGGTTTCTTCAGTTTTGAACTGGGTGACGCGATTCGGCTCGATCTCGATGACCGTGACCGGAATGGAGACACCTTCTTCGGTGAAAATGCGGGTCATACCGCACTTGCGACCGATTACACCAATAGTCATGTTGTAAACCTCATGAGTGTACGGGGCTTTCACCCGCTATGGCCGCCCATTTCAGAGCGTTACACGACCAGACCGAAGTCTTAGCCGAGGCTGATCTGTACTTCCACACCTGCCGCCAGATCAAGCTTCATCAGCGCGTCAACGGTTTTATCCGTTGGCTGGACGATGTCCAGAACACGCTTATGAGTGCGGATCTCGTACTGGTCACGCGCGTCTTTGTTGACGTGCGGGGAAACCAGAACGGTGAAACGCTCTTTGCGGGTAGGCAGTGGAATTGGACCACGCACTTGTGCACCAGTACGTTTCGCGGTTTCCACGATTTCCTGGGTGGATTGGTCGATCAGGCGATGGTCGAAAGCCTTCAACCTGATACGGATTTGCTGATTTTGCATTGGATTTCAGACTCCAGGCTGTTCCCAACGGACGCACTACGCCCGCTAAAAGGAGGCGTGATTCTATAGACGCCCCCATTTAGTGTCAACCCAATAAAAAAAACCCCCGCTGAGCGGGGGTTTTTTCAATCGGTCGAGTGATTACTCGATGATTTTGGCTACGACGCCGGCGCCGACGGTACGACCGCCTTCACGGATAGCGAAGCGCAGACCGTCTTCCATTGCGATGGTCTTGATCAGGGTGACAGTCATCTGGATGTTGTCACCTGGCATTACCATTTCAACGCCTTCCGGCAGTTCGCAGTTACCGGTCACGTCAGTGGTACGGAAGTAGAACTGAGGACGGTAGCCTTTGAAGAACGGAGTGTGACGGCCGCCTTCTTCCTTCGACAGAACGTAGACTTCTGCGGTGAACTTGGTGTGCGGCTTGACCGAACCTGGCTTGACCAGAACCTGACCACGCTCAACTTCGTCACGCTTGGTACCACGCAGCAGAACGCCGCAGTTCTCGCCAGCGCGGCCTTCGTCCAGCAGCTTGCGGAACATTTCAACACCGGTGCAGGTGGTGTTGGTGGTCGGGCGCAGGCCAACGATTTCCAGCGGATCCTGAACGCGGACGATACCACGCTCGATACGACCGGTAACAACGGTACCACGACCCGAGATCGAGAATACGTCTTCGATCGGCATCAGGAACGGCTGGTCAACGGCACGGATTGGCTCAGGGATGTAGGCATCCAGAGTTTCTACCAGCTTCTTGACAGCGGTAGTACCCATTTCGTTGTCGTCTTTGCCTTCCAGCGCCATACGAGCCGAACCGATGATGATCGGGGTGTCGTCGCCTGGGAAGTCGTAGGTGGACAGCAGGTCGCGAACTTCCATCTCGACCAGTTCCAGCAGCTCAGCGTCGTCTACCAGGTCAGCCTTGTTCAGGAAGACCACGATGTACGGAACGCCTACCTGGCGGGACAGCAGGATGTGCTCACGGGTTTGTGGCATCGGACCATCGGCGGCCGAGCAAACCAGGATCGCGCCGTCCATCTGGGCAGCACCGGTGATCATGTTCTTCACGTAGTCAGCGTGACCTGGGCAGTCAACGTGAGCGTAGTGACGAATGTTCGAGTTGTACTCGACGTGAGCGGTGTTGATGGTGATACCGCGCGCTTTTTCTTCCGGAGCCGAGTCGATCTTGTCGAACTCAACGACTGCCGAACCGAATACTTCGGAGCAGACGCGAGTCAGAGCTGCGGTCAGAGTGGTCTTACCGTGGTCAACGTGGCCGATGGTGCCGACGTTAACGTGGGGAAGGGAACGATCAAATTTTTCTTTAGCCACGACAGTGAACCTCTTGCCTAAAGGGCTGGATTAGCCTTGTTTTTTAACGAGTGCTTCGACGATGTTCGACGGAGCTTCGGAGTACTTGGAGAATTCCATGGAGTAGCTTGCGCGACCCTGAGACATGGAACGAACGTCGGTCGCATAACCGAACATCTCTCCCAGCGGGACTTCTGCACGGATAACCTTGCCGGAAACCGAGTCATCCATACCCTGGATCAGACCACGACGACGGTTCAGGTCACCCATCACGTCACCCATGTAGTCCTCAGGGGTTACTACCTCAACCTTCATGATCGGCTCAAGCACAACACCGCCGCCCTTCTGGGCCAGCTGCTTGGTCGCCATGGAGGCCGCGATCTTGAACGCCATCTCGTTGGAGTCGACGTCGTGGTACGAACCGTCGAACACGGTAGCCTTCAGACCGATCAGAGGATAGCCGGCAACAACGCCGTTCTTCATCTGCTCTTCGATACCCTTCTGGATCGCCGGGATGTATTCCTTAGGAACCACACCGCCAACGACTTCGTTGGTGAAGACCAGGCCTTCGGTGATGTTGCCTTTTTCGTCCTGATCCGGCTCGGAGAAGCGGATCCAGCAGTGACCGAACTGACCACGACCACCGGACTGACGAACGAACTTACCTTCGATCTCGACACCAGACTTGGTGATCTTCTCGCGGTAGGAAACCTGCGGCTTGCCGATGTTGGCCTCAACGTTGAACTCGCGCTTCATGCGGTCAACGATGATGTCCAGGTGCAGCTCACCCATACCGGAGATGATGGTCTGGCCGGTTTCTTCGTCGGTCTTGACGCGGAACGACGGGTCTTCCTGGGCCAGCTTGCCCAGAGCGATACCCATCTTTTCCTGGTCTTGCTTGGTCTTCGGCTCAACCGACAGGGAAATTACCGGCTCAGGGAAGTCCATACGCTCAAGGATGATTGGCTTGTCGGCGTCGCACAGGGTTTCACCAGTGGTAACGTCCTTCATGCCGATCAGGGCCGCGATGTCGCCAGCGCGTACTTCCTTGATCTCTTCACGCTGGTTGGCGTGCATCTGCACCATACGACCAACGCGCTCTTTCTTGCCTTTTACCGAGTTGATGACCGAGTCACCGGAGCTCAGAACGCCCGAGTAGACGCGAACGAAGGTCAGGGTACCTACGAACGGGTCGGTAGCGATCTTGAACGCCAGAGCCGAGAACGGCTCGTTGTCGTCGGCGTGACGCTCGTCTTGGCGAACAGCCGGGTCGTCCTTGGCCAGGTCGGCGTCGTCCGGGTTGATACCCTTGATTGCAGGGATCTCGGTCGGAGCCGGCAGGTAGTCGATAACGGCGTCGAGAACCAGGGGCACGCCCTTGTTCTTGAACGAGGAGCCGCAGACAGCAGGAACGATCTCGCTCGCCAGAGTACGGGCGCGCAGACCAGCCTTGATGTCTTCGACGGACAGGTCACCTTCTTCAAGGTACTTGTTCATCAGCTCTTCGTTGGCTTCGGCAGCTGCCTCGACCATGTTGCTGCGCCATTCGTTGGCCAGGTCAACCAGCTCGGCAGGAATCTCTTCCTCGCGGTAGGTGGTGCCCTTGTCGTCTTCGTTCCAGTAGATGGCTTTCATCTTGATCAGGTCGACCTGACCCTGGAAGTCGTCTTCTGCACCGATAGCCAGCTGGACCGGAACCGGGGTGTGACCCAGGCGGTTCTTGATCTGGCCGACAACGCGCAGGAAGTTGGCACCGGCACGGTCCATCTTGTTCACGTAGACAACACGTGGAACGCCGTATTTGTTGGCCTGACGCCATACGGTTTCGGACTGCGGCTCAACGCCGGAGGTACCGCAGAACACAACGACCGCGCCGTCGAGTACGCGCAGCGAACGCTCTACTTCAATGGTGAAGTCAACGTGGCCGGGGGTATCGATGACGTTTACGCGGTAGTTGTCGTACTGACCACGGGAACCTTTCCAGAAGGTGGTAACGGCAGCGGAGGTAATGGTGATACCGCGCTCCTGCTCCTGCACCATCCAGTCGGTGGTAGCGGCGCCGTCGTGCACCTCGCCCATCTTGTGGCTCAGACCTGTATAGAACAGGATCCGCTCGGTAGTGGTAGTCTTGCCCGCGTCAACGTGGGCGCAAATACCGATGTTACGGTAGCGGTTAATTGCTGTAGTACGAGCCATAAAGCCCTCGCAAAATGATTGATGCTTGAATTAGAAGCGGTAGTGCGAGAACGCTTTGTTGGCTTCGGCCATACGGTGCACGTCTTCACGCTTCTTGACTGCAGCACCCTTGCCTTCAGCAGCATCCAGCAGTTCGCCGGCCAGGCGCAGGGCCATCGACTTCTCGCCGCGCTTGCGGGCGTAGTCTACGAGCCAGCGCATTGCCAGAGCGTTACGACGGGATGGACGAACTTCAACCGGAACCTGGTAAGTGGCACCGCCGACACGGCGGGACTTAACTTCGACCAGCGGAGCGATGGCGTCGAGAGCTTTCTCGAAGATTTCCAGGGGGTCGCTGTTCTTGCGTGCTTTGACGGTATCCAGGGCACCGTAAACGATGCGCTCGGCTACGGCCTTCTTGCCGCTTTCCATCACGTGGTTCATGAACTTGGCGAGAATCTGGGATCCGTACTTCGGATCGTCAAGGATCTCACGTTTTGCTGCTACACGACGTCTTGGCATGATAAGCCCTCAAACGGTCTTCAGGTTAGCCCGGGACCAGGTCTCTCGACCCCTGCCCGACCTTACTCTTATCGACTCAAATAAATGGATGTCTGCAAACGGCCGATTACTTCGGACGCTTGGTACCGTACTTCGAACGACCCTGGTTACGGCCTTTAACGCCCGAAGTATCCAGAGAGCCGCGAACGGTGTGGTAACGAACACCTGGCAAGTCTTTTACACGGCCGCCACGGATCAGGACGACGCTGTGCTCTTGCAGGTTGTGACCTTCACCACCGATGTACGAGGAAACCTCGAAACCGTTGGTCAGACGCACACGGCATACTTTACGCAGTGCCGAGTTAGGTTTTTTCGGCGTGGTGGTGTACACACGGGTGCACACGCCACGACGCTGCGGGCAGTTCTGCAGCGCAGGTACGTCGGATTTCTCGACGGTACGCTTACGCGGCTGACGTACCAGCTGGTTGATAGTTGCCATCTACTAGCTCCACTGATTGTCTTGCGACGCTATTGTCTTGCAAGAAAGCCAAAAATTGGCGAGACGGAGCCTCACCAAATTTAAGGGTACAAAAGTCTAAAGAGGATCTTGCACCCAGTCAAGACGAGGCCCCGGCCCTCCCCGCCCGGTCATCGGCAACAATTGATGTCACCGATGGCCTTGCGAGATGCGCCGGGGCCCTGCCCTGTACTTAGTTACCGCTGGAGTTCAGCGCTTCGGTCAGTGCGGCTTCCACCTCACTGGCGCTCACACGCAGCGGCTTGTCGGCGTCACGGCGGCGCTTGCGCTCGCTGTGGTAGGCCAGACCAGTACCGGCCGGGATCAGACGACCCACGACCACGTTCTCTTTCAGGCCGCGCAGGTAGTCGCGCTTGCCGGTTACCGCCGCTTCGGTCAGTACGCGGGTGGTTTCCTGGAAGGAAGCCGCGGAGATGAACGACTCGGTCGACAGCGAGGCCTTGGTGATACCCAGCAGCACGCGGGTGAACTTGGAGACGAACTTGTCCTCGGCGGCGAGACGCTCGTTCTCTACCAGCACCTGGGTCAGTTCCATCTGGTCGCCCTTGATGAAGCTGGAATCGCCCGACTCGGTGATCTCGACCTTGCGCAGCATCTGACGCAGGATGGTCTCGATGTGCTTGTCGTTGATCTTCACGCCCTGCAGACGGTAAACGTCCTGGATCTCGTTGACGATGTACTTCGCCAGCGCGCTCACACCCAGCAGACGCAGGATGTCGTGCGGATCGCTCGGGCCGTCGGAGATAACTTCGCCGCGGTTTACCTGTTCGCCTTCGAAGACGTTCAGGTGACGCCACTTCGGAATCAGCTCTTCGTACGGCTCGCTGCCATCGGTCGGGGTAATGACCAGGCGACGCTTGCCCTTGGTCTCTTTACCGAAGGCGATGGTGCCGCTGACTTCAGCCAGAATCGAGGCTTCTTTCGGACGGCGCGCTTCGAACAGGTCGGCAACGCGCGGCAGACCACCGGTGATGTCACGGGTCTTCGACGTTTCTTGCGGGATACGCGCGATAACGTCACCAACACCGATCTGCGCACCGTCAGCCACACCGACAAGGGCGTTGGCCGGCAGGAAGTACTGGGCAGGTACGTCGGTACCTGGCAGGTACAGGTCCTTGCCAGAAGCGTCGACCATCTTGATTGCCGGACGGATTTCCTTACCAGCGGCAGGGCGATCCTTGACGTCCAGGACTTCAATGTTGGTCAAACCGGTCAGTTCGTCGGTCTGACGCTTGATGGTGATGCCTTCTTCCATGCCCACGAAGGTCACGGTACCTTTCAGCTCGGTAACGATCGGGTGGGTGTGCGGGTCCCACTTGGCGACGATGGCGCCAGCTTCGACCTTTTCACCTTCCTTGACCGAGATCACCGCACCGTAAGGCAGCTTGTAGCGCTCACGCTCACGACCGAATTCGTCGGCAATGGCCAGTTCGCCCGAACGCGATACGGCAACCAGGTTGCCATCGGCACGCTCTACCTGCTTGAGGTTGTGCAGACGGACCATACCGCCGTTCTTCACCTGGACGCTGTCGGCAGCCGAGGTACGGCTTGCAGCACCACCGATGTGGAACGTACGCATGGTCAGCTGGGTACCCGGCTCACCGATCGACTGGGCAGCGATAACGCCGACAGCTTCACCGATGTTCACCTGGTGACCGCGAGCCAGGTCACGACCGTAGCACTTGGCGCAGATGCCGTAGCGGGTTTCACAGTTGATCGGCGAACGCACGACCACTTCGTCGATGCTGTTCAGCTCGATGAACTCGACCCACTTCTCGTCGACCAGGGTACCGGCCGGAACGATGACGTCCTCGGTGCCTGGCTTGAACACGTCACGGGCGATGACACGACCCAGTACACGCTCACCCAGCGGCTCTACAACGTCGCCGCCTTCGATGTGCGGGGTCATCAGCAGGCCCTGGTCGGTGCCGCAGTCGATCTCGGTAACCACCAGATCCTGGGCAACGTCTACCAGACGACGAGTCAGGTAACCGGAGTTCGCAGTCTTCAGTGCGGTATCCGCCAGACCCTTACGAGCACCGTGGGTCGAAATGAAGTACTGCAGAACGCTCAGGCCTTCACGGAAGTTCGCCGTGATCGGCGTCTCGATGATCGAGCCGTCCGGCTTGGCCATCAGGCCACGCATACCGGCCAGCTGACGGATCTGGGCCGCGGAACCCCGCGCACCGGAGTCAGCCATCATGTACATCGAGTTGAAGGACTCTTGCTCGACTTCCTTGCCTTCGCGGTCGATGACCTTCTCTTTCGAGAGGTTGGCCATCATCGCCTTGGACACTTCGTCGTTCGCCTTCGACCACAAGTCGATGACCTTGTTGTACTTCTCGCCCTGGGTTACCAGGCCGGAAGCGTACTGGCTCTCGATTTCCTTCACTTCGTCGGTAGCGGTACCGATGATGCGGGCTTTCTCGTCCGGGATAACGAAGTCGTTAACACCGATGGAAACGCCGGAAATGGTCGAGTAAGCGAAACCGGTGTACATCAGCTGGTCAGCGAAGATAACGGTCTCTTTCAGACCAACCACGCGGTAGCACTGGTTGATCAGCTTGGAGATCGCCTTCTTCTTCATCGGCTGGTTGACCACGTCGTACGGCAGGCCTGCCGGTACAACCTGGAACAGCAGCGCACGGCCGACAGTGGTGTCGACGATGCGGGTGTTCTTGACCACGGAACCGTCACGCTCTTTCACGGTTTCGTTGATACGAACCTTGATTTTCGCGTGCAGGGCAGCCTCGCCGGCGCGGAATACGCGGTCGACTTCCTGCAGGTCGGCGAACACGCGACCTTCGCCCTTGGCGTTGATGGCTTCGCGGGTCATGTAGTACAGACCCAGTACAACGTCCTGCGACGGAACGATGATTGGCTCACCGTTGGCTGGCGACAGAATGTTGTTGGTCGACATCATCAGCGCGCGCGCTTCGAGCTGGGCTTCCAGGGTCAGCGGCACGTGAACGGCCATCTGGTCACCGTCGAAGTCGGCGTTGTACGCGGCACAGACCAGCGGGTGCAGCTGGATAGCCTTGCCTTCGATCAGAACCGGCTCAAAGGCCTGGATACCCAGGCGGTGCAGGGTTGGTGCACGGTTGAGCAGTACGGGGTGTTCGCGGATCACCTCGGCGAGCACGTCCCAAACCTCTGGCAGCTCGCGCTCGACCATCTTCTTGGCAGCCTTGATGGTGGTCGCCAGACCACGCATTTCCAGCTTGCCGAAAATGAACGGCTTGAACAGCTCGAGGGCCATCTTCTTCGGCAGACCGCACTGGTGCAGACGCAGGGTCGGGCCTACGGTAATTACCGAACGGCCAGAGTAGTCCACACGCTTACCGAGCAGGTTCTGACGGAAGCGACCTTGCTTACCTTTGATCATGTCGGCCAGGGACTTCAGAGGACGCTTGTTCGAGCCAGTGATGGCGCGACCGCGACGGCCGTTGTCCAGCAGGGCGTCGACCGCTTCCTGCAGCATGCGCTTTTCGTTGCGCACGATGATGTCCGGCGCCGACAGATCGAGCAGGCGCTTCAGACGGTTGTTACGGTTGATCACCCGACGATACAGGTCGTTCAGGTCGGAAGTCGCGAAGCGGCCACCATCCAGCGGCACCAGCGGACGCAGGTCCGGCGGCAGCACTGGCAGGACGGTCAGAACCATCCACTCAGGCAGGTTGCCCGAGCCCTGGAACGCTTCCATCAGCTTCAGGCGCTTGGACAGCTTCTTGATCTTGGTTTCCGAGTTGGTCTGCGGAATCTCTTCACGCAGGCGACCGATCTCGTGCTCCAGGTCGATAGCGTGCAGCAGCTCGCGGACAGCCTCGGCACCCATGCGGGCGTCGAAGTCGTCACCGAACTCTTCCAGCGCTTCGAAATACTGCTCGTCGTTCAGCAGCTGGCCCTTTTCCAGGGTGGTCATGCCCGGGTCGATAACCACGTAGCTCTCGAAGTAGAGCACGCGCTCGATATCGCGCAGGGTCATGTCCATCAGCAGGCCGATACGGGACGGCAGCGACTTCAGGAACCAGATGTGGGCAACCGGCGAGGCCAGTTCGATGTGCGCCATGCGCTCACGACGAACCTTGGCCAGGGCAACTTCAACGCCGCACTTCTCGCAGATCACGCCGCGGTGCTTGAGGCGCTTGTACTTGCCGCACAGGCACTCGTAGTCCTTGACTGGGCCAAAGATCTTGGCGCAGAACAGGCCGTCACGCTCAGGCTTGAACGTACGGTAGTTGATGGTTTCCGGCTTCTTAACTTCACCGAACGACCACGAACGGATCATTTCAGGCGACGCCAGACCGATGCGGATGGCGTCGAACTCTTCGACTTGACCCTGGTTTTTCAGCAAATTCAGTAGGTCTTTCAAGGCCTTTCCTCCTGGCGGAGCAGGGAGCGGGCATTACCTGCCCCACTCCCCTTCGCGTCACGTGTTATTCGGTTTCCAGATCGATATCGATACCGAGCGAACGGATCTCTTTGATCAACACGTTGAAGGACTCGGGCATGCCCGGCTCCATACGGTGATCGCCATCCACGATGTTCTTGTACATCTTGGTACGGCCGTTCACGTCGTCCGACTTCACTGTGAGCATTTCTTGCAGGGTGTATGCCGCGCCGTATGCTTCCAGCGCCCACACTTCCATCTCCCCGAAACGCTGACCACCGAACTGCGCCTTACCACCCAGCGGCTGCTGGGTAACCAGGCTATAGGAACCAGTGGAACGCGCGTGCATCTTGTCGTCCACCAAGTGGTTCAGCTTGAGCATGTACATGTAACCAACGGTCACAGGACGCTCGAACTTGTTGCCGGTGCGGCCGTCGAACAGCACCATCTGGCCGCTCTCTGGCAGGTCGGCCAGCTTCAGCATGGCCTTGATCTCGCGCTCCTTGGCACCATCGAAGACCGGGGTAGCCATAGGCACGCCCTTCTTCAGGTTGTTGGCCAGGGCCATGATCTCTTCGTCGGTGAACTCGTCCAGGTTTTCCTGGCGACCACCGATCTCGTTGTAGACCTCGGTCAGGAACACGCGCAGTTCAGCGGCCTTGCGCTGTTCTTCGATCATGCGGTCGATCTTCTCGCCCAGACCCTTGGCCGCCAGGCCCAGGTGGGTTTCGAGGATCTGACCGACGTTCATACGCGAAGGTACGCCCAGCGGGTTCAGTACGACGTCGACCGGAGTACCGTTGGCGTCGTGCGGCATGTCTTCGACCGGCATGATCACCGAGACCACACCCTTGTTACCGTGACGACCGGCCATCTTGTCACCCGGCTGGATGCGACGGCGGATTGCCAGGTAAACCTTGACGATCTTCAGTACGCCCGGCGCCAGGTCATCGCCCTGCTGCAGCTTGCGCTTCTTGTCTTCGAACTTGTCGTCCAGCAGACGGCGACGGTCGACGATGTACTGCTGAGCCTTTTCCAGCTGCTCGTTCAGTGCATCTTCAGCCATACGCAGTTTGAACCACTGGCCGTGCTCCAGACCGTCCAGCACTTCGTCAGTGATCACGGTGCCTTTCTTCAGGCCCGCACCACCGTCGACCACCTGGCCGTTCAGGGCAGAACGCAGACGCTCGAAGGTTGCACCTTCGACGATGCGGAACTCTTCGTTGAGGTCCTTGCGGATCTCGTCCAGCTGCATCTTCTCGATGGCCAGGGCGCGGCTGTCGCGCTCGACGCCATCACGGGTGAAGACCTGTACGTCAATGACGGTACCTTTGGTGCCGGTTGGCACGCGCAGGGAGGTGTCCTTAACGTCGCTGGCTTTCTCGCCGAAGATTGCGCGCAGCAGTTTTTCTTCCGGAGTCAGCTGGGTTTCGCCTTTTGGCGTGACCTTGCCGACCAGGATGTCGCCAGCGCCGACTTCGGCACCCACGTAGACGATACCGGCTTCGTCCAGCTTGTTCAGTGCGGCCTCACCCACGTTCGGGATGTCCGCAGTGATTTCCTCTGGGCCAAGCTTGGTGTCACGCGCCACACAGGTCAGTTCCTGGATGTGGATGGTGGTGAAGCGGTCTTCCTGAACCACACGCTCGGAGAGGCAGATGGAGTCTTCGAAGTTGAAGCCGTTCCACGCCATGAACGCGATGCGCATGTTCTGACCCAGTGCCAGTTCACCCATGTCGGTGGACGGGCCGTCGGCCATGATGTCGCCACGCTGAACCTTGTCACCCTTGCTCACCAGCGGACGCTGGTTGATGCAGGTGTTCTGGTTCGAACGGGTGTACTTGGTCAGGTTGTAGATATCCACACCTGCTTCGCCGGTTTCCACTTCGTCGTCGGCAACGCGGACAACGATACGGCTGGCGTCGACCGAGTCGATCACACCACCGCGGCGAGCAACCACGCAGACACCGGAGTCACGGGCAACGTTGCGCTCCATGCCGGTACCTACCAGCGGCTTGTCGGCGCGCAGGGTCGGTACAGCCTGACGCTGCATGTTCGAACCCATCAACGCACGGTTGGCGTCGTCGTGCTCGAGGAACGGAATCAGCGACGCAGCGACCGAAACAACCTGCTTCGGCGAAACGTCCATCAAGGTGACGTCTTCCGGCGCCTTGACGGTGAATTCGTTCAGGTGACGAACCGCTACCAGCTCATCGATCAGTTGCTTCTTCTCGTTCATCGCGGCCGAAGCCTGGGCGATGACGTGATCCGCTTCTTCAATGGCCGACAGGAACACGATGTCGTCGCTGACCACACCTTCTTTCACCACGCGGTACGGGCTTTCCAGGAAGCCGTACTGGTTGGTGCGGGCATAGGCTGCCAGGGAGTTGATCAGACCGATGTTCGGACCTTCAGGGGTCTCGATCGGGCACACGCGGCCGTAGTGGGTCGGGTGTACGTCACGGACTTCGAAGCCGGCACGCTCACGGGTCAGACCACCTGGGCCGAGTGCGGAGACGCGGCGCTTGTGGGTGATCTCGGAGAGCGGGTTGTTCTGGTCCATGAACTGGGACAGCTGGCTGGAACCGAAGAACTCTTTCACCGCCGCCGCAACCGGCTTGGCGTTGATCAGGTCTTGCGGCATCAGGCCTTCGCTTTCCGCCATCGACAGGCGTTCCTTGACCGCGCGCTCGACACGCACCAGGCCAACGCGGAACTGGTTTTCGGCCATTTCGCCGACGCAACGCACGCGACGGTTACCCAGGTGGTCGATGTCGTCGACGATGCCTTTGCCGTTACGGATGTCGACCAGGGTCTTCAGAACCTCGACGATATCTTCCTTGCTCAGCACGCCCGAACCTTCGATCTCGGTACGACCGATACGACGGTTGAACTTCATGCGGCCAACGGCGGACAGGTCGTAACGCTCGGCGCTGAAGAACAGGTTGTTGAACAGGGTCTCGGCGGCATCCTTGGTTGGCGGCTCGCCAGGACGCATCATGCGATAGATCTCGACCAGGGCTTCCAGCTGGTTGCTGGTGGTGTCGATCTTCAGGGTGTCGGAGATGAACGGACCGCAATCGATGTCGTTGGTGTACAGGGTCTCGATACGGACAACCTGTGCCTTGGCGACCTTGATCAGCAGCTCGGTGGTCATCTCGGTGTTGCATTCGGCCAGGATTTCACCGGTAGCCGGGTGCACGATGGCCTTGGCAGTGGTGCGACCCAGGACGTATTCCATCGGGACGTCCAGCTGCTTGACGCCAGCCTTCTCGAGCTGGTTGATGTGGCGCGCGGTAATACGGCGGCCCTGCTCGACAATGACCTTGCCGGTTTCGTCATGGATGTCCATGACGGCAACTTCACCACGCAGACGCTGCGGCACCAGTTCCAGGCTGAGTTTCTCGCCGGAAATGTGGAAGACGTTGGTGGTGTAGAAGGTGTTCAGCACTTCTTCAGTGCTGTAGCCCAGGGCGCGCAGCAGCACCGAAGCCGGCAGTTTGCGGCGACGGTCGATACGCACGAACACGCAGTCCTTCGGGTCGAACTCGAAGTCCAGCCAGGAACCGCGGTAAGGGATGATGCGAGCGGAGTACAGCAGCTTGCCGGAGCTGTGCGTCTTGCCACGGTCGTGGTCGAAGAACACACCAGGCGAACGGTGCAGCTGGGAAACGATCACACGCTCGGTACCGTTGATAACGAAGGTACCGTTTTCAGTCATCAGGGGGATTTCACCCATGTAGACTTCTTGCTCTTTGATGTCCTTGATCGCTTTGTTCGACGATTCCTTGTCGAAAATGATCAGGCGCACCTTGACCCGCAGTGGGACCGCGAAGGTCACGCCACGCAGGACACATTCCTTCACATCGAAGGCGGGTTCGCCCAGGCGGTAGCCTACGTACTCCAGGGCAGCATTGCCGGAGTAGCTGATGATCGGAAATACCGATTTGAAGGCCGCGTGCAGGCCGACGTCGCGGAACTGATCCTTGGATGCTCCCGCTTGCAGGAATTCGCGATACGAATCCAGCTGGATGGCCAGGAGGTAAGGCACATCCATGACGTCCGGCAACTTGCTAAAGTCCTTGCGGATACGTTTTTTCTCAGTGTATGAGTAAGCCATCAGCGTTCCCCAGCTTGGTCACCTGCTTGTTTGGCTTCTCCCGGCGGGAGCAGCCAGAAAATCGTGCAAACCCCTTGGTTTGCGCACCCACATGGGTGTCTTGCAGCTTGTTATCGGGGCCGGCTTGACCGACCACCAATAACGGAAAAAGGCCGGTGGCATAAGCCACCAGCCATCAGCCCTTCGCTCAACGCTCGGACTGGAGTCGCAAGGTCGAGATTACTTCAGCTCGACTTTAGCGCCAGCTTCTTCCAGCTTCTTCTTCGCGTCTTCAGCGGCTTCTTTCGAAACGCCTTCAGCGATAACCTGAGGAGCGCCGTCGACTTTCTCTTTGGCTTCTTTCAGGCCCAGACCGGTCAGCTCACGAACGGCCTTGATCACGTTTACTTTCTTGTCGCCAGCTTCGGTCAGAACGACGTTGAACTCGGTCTGCTCTTCAACAGCGGCAGCAGCGGTAGCTGGGCCAGCGGCAACAGCAGCAGCAGCGGTAACGCCGAAGGTTTCTTCCATCGCTTTGATCAGTTCAACAATTTCCAGAACAGTTTTCTGGCCGATCGCTTCGATGATTTGCTCGTTAGTCAGAGACATGACTATGAATTCCTGTATTGGGGTGACAGCCTACGCGGCCATCAAATTAAACGTTTGATTTCGAAAGGTGCTACGCGGCCTTAGGCAGCAGCAGCTTCTTTCTGGTCGCGCAGAGCTGCCAGGGTACGAGCCAGCTTGCTGGTTGCACCTTGGATTACGCTCATCAGCTGTGCGATAGCCTCGTCGCGAGTTGGCAGGGTTGCCAGCACGTCGATCTGGTTAGCGGCAAGGAACTTGCCGTCGAACGCAGCTGCCTTGATCTCGAACTTGTCCTGACCCTTGGCGAACTCTTTGAACAGACGGGCAGCAGCGCCCGGGTGTTCGTTGGAGAAAGCAATCAGGGTCGGGCCTTTGAACGCGTCGTTGAGGATCGAGAATTCGGTGCCTTCAACAGCGCGCTTCAGCAGGGTGTTACGTACGACACGTACGTAAACGCCAGCTTCGCGGGCCTCTTTACGGAGTCCGGTCATTGCGCCTACAGTCACACCACGGGCATCAGCCACGACAGCGGACAGAGCGACTTTGGCAGCCTCGTTGACTTCAGCGACGATGGCCTTCTTGTCTTCGAGTTTAATTGCCACGGGTTTACTCCTGGTTTTTACCGTTTCATCTGGCCGAAGCCGGATGTCGTTTTGGTGTCTGATTCGGTAACGAATCGGGAGCACCATCTGCGTGGGCTGGTTTTTTAAGGCTTGCGCCGCCTACGGTCTTGGATAGCCCCCGCCAGGCAGGGACCCCAATTTTTGCTGGTGGCGCGACAGGTCGCGCCACCATGTTCTTACACGTTCAGCGAGCTCTGATCGATGACCAGACCTGGGCCCATGGTGGTGCTCAGGGTAACGCGCTTGACGTAGATACCTTTCGAGGAAGCTGGCTTGATACGCTTCAGATCAGCGATCAGGGCTTCAACGTTTTCCTTCAGCTTGCCGGCTTCGAAGCCGATCTTGCCAACGGAGGTGTGGATGATACCGTTCTTGTCGGTACGGTAGCGAACCTGACCAGCCTTGGCGTTCTTGACGGCGCCGGCTACGTCTGGGGTCACGGTACCAACTTTCGGGTTAGGCATCAGGCCGCGAGGACCCAGAACCTGACCCAGCTGACCTACAACGCGCATGGCATCAGGCGATGCGATGACGACGTCATAGTTCAGGTCGCCGCCTTTCATTTCGGCAGCCAGATCGTCCATACCTACGCGGTCAGCGCCGGCAGCCAGAGCGGCTTCAGCAGCTGGACCCTGGGTGAAGACGGCAACGCGAACGGTCTTGCCAGTGCCGTGCGGCAGCACGGTAGCGCTACGTACGACCTGGTCGGATTTACGCGGGTCAACACCGAGGTTAACGGCGATGTCGTAGGACTCTACGAACTTGGCAGCCGGCAGCGAGGCCAGCAGATTGGCCGCTTCTTCGAAGTTGTAGGCTTTGCCTGCTTCGATTTTCTCGGCGATTGCCTTTTGGCGTTTGGTCAGCTTAGCCATTACACACCCTCCACGTTCAGGCCCATGCTGCGGGCAGAGCCAGCGATGGTGCGTACAGCAGCGTCCAGGTCAGCGGCAGTCAGGTCAGCCTGTTTGGCTTTGGCGATGTCTTCCAGCTGAGCGCGGGTAACGGTACCGACTTTAACGGTGTTCGGGCGAGCCGAACCACTGGTCAGGCCAGCAGCTTTCTTCAGCAGAACCGAGGCAGGGGTGCTCTTGGTCTCGAAGGTGAAGCTACGGTCGCTGTAGACAGTGATGATCACAGGAGTCGGCAGGCCGGCTTCTTGACCCTGAGTACGGGCGTTGAAGGCCTTGCAGAATTCCATGATGTTCACACCGTGTTGACCCAGTGCTGGACCAACGGGTGGGCTTGGGTTGGCCTGGCC
Source organism: Pseudomonas anuradhapurensis (assembly GCF_014269225.2). NCBI lineage: Bacteria > Pseudomonadati > Pseudomonadota > Gammaproteobacteria > Pseudomonadales > Pseudomonadaceae > Pseudomonas > Pseudomonas anuradhapurensis. The sequence goes on along the minus strand of NZ_CP077097.1, from coordinate 488,063 downwards.
GGCCTTAACTTGCAGCTTGATGTAAGCCTGAATCTTCTTAGCCATGAGCTACTCCAAAATCGGGTACGAACGCCTGATGGCTCCCCGGATGACTTGCGTTTTATCCCAGTGACGACAAAACCCCGCAGCACACAGGGCTGCGGGGTATGGGATGCTGCGTTCGCCTAGACCTTTTCGACCTGGCTGAACTCGAGCTCCACCGGAGTAGAGCGACCGAAAATGAGCACTGCAACCTGCAGGCGGCTCTTTTCGTAGTTAACCTCTTCGACGCTGCCATTGAAGTCAGCAAACGGACCGTCAATGACCCGAACCACTTCACCTGGCTCGAACAACGTCTTCGGCTTCGGCTTGTCACTACCGTCGGCAACGCGACGCAGGATAGCCTCGGCTTCCTTATCGGTGATTGGCGCAGGCTTGTCTGCTGTACCACCAATAAAGCCCATCACGCGAGGGGTATCCTTGACCAAGTGCCAAGTCCCTTCGTTCATCTCCATCTGGACCAAAACATAGCCAGGGAAGAATTTACGCTCGCTCTTGCGCTTCTGGCCATTGCGCATTTCGACGACTTCTTCGGTCGGGACCAGGATCTCGCCGAAACCGTCTTCCATGCCAGCCAGCTTGACGCGCTCGATCAGAGAGCGCATTACATGCTTCTCGTAACCCGAGTAAGCATGCACAACATACCAACGCTTAGCCACGGGACACCTTTAGCCAACGATCAAGGAGACCGCCCAGCCGAGCAGGGAATCAAGACCCCACAGCAGCAGTGCCATAACCAGCACGACAGCCACGACAATCAGCGTGGTCTGGGTGGTTTCCTGGCGGGTCGGCCACACGACTTTACGAATCTCGGTACGAGCTTCCTTCGCCAGCGCAAAGAACGACTTGCCCTTCGCAGTCTGCAGAGCTACAAAGCCCGCGACAGCAGCCAGGACGAGAAGTGCAAGGACGCGATACAGGATCGGAGAGGCGGAGTAATACTGATTACCCACTACGCCGACAACCACCAAAGCCACTACAGCCAGCCACTTGAACAGATCAAAACGCGATTCTTGGGCTTCAGTTTTGGGAGTCATCGAGGAGGATCCTGTGAGAAGAAAGCCATCACACCGAGGTGAAATGGCAGGTCAGGAGGGAATCGAACCCCCAACCTACGGTTTTGGAGACCGTCGCTCTGCCAATTGAGCTACTGACCTGTAACGCTGTATCAGGCCGGCCATTATACCGGCCTGATCAAGTAAATCAACTACTTATTCAATAATTTTTGCTACGACGCCGGCGCCGACGGTGCGACCGCCTTCACGGATAGCGAAGCGCAGACCGTCTTCCATTGCGATGGTCTTGATCAGGGTGACAGTCATCTGGATGTTGTCACCTGGCATTACCATTTCAACGCCTTCCGGCAGTTCGCAGTTACCGGTCACGTCAGTGGTACGGAAGTAGAACTGAGGACGGTAGCCTTTGAAGAACGGAGTGTGACGGCCGCCTTCTTCCTTCGACAGAACGTAGACTTCTGCGGTGAACTTGGTGTGCGGCTTGACCGAACCTGGCTTGACCAGAACCTGACCACGCTCAACTTCGTCACGCTTGGTACCACGCAGCAGAACGCCGCAGTTCTCGCCAGCGCGGCCTTCGTCCAGCAGCTTGCGGAACATTTCAACACCGGTGCAGGTGGTGTTGGTGGTTGGGCGCAGGCCAACGATTTCCAGCGGATCCTGAACGCGGACGATACCACGCTCGATACGACCGGTAACAACGGTACCACGACCCGAGATCGAGAATACGTCTTCGATCGGCATCAGGAACGGCTGGTCAACGGCACGGATTGGCTCAGGGATGTAGGCATCCAGAGTTTCTACCAGCTTCTTGACAGCGGTAGTACCCATTTCGTTGTCGTCTTTGCCTTCCAGCGCCATACGAGCCGAACCGATGATGATCGGGGTGTCGTCGCCTGGGAAGTCGTAGGTGGACAGCAGGTCGCGAACTTCCATCTCGACCAGTTCCAGCAGCTCAGCGTCGTCTACCAGGTCAGCCTTGTTCAGGAAGACCACGATGTACGGAACGCCTACCTGACGGGACAGCAGGATGTGCTCACGGGTTTGTGGCATCGGACCATCAGCGGCCGAGCAAACCAGGATCGCGCCGTCCATCTGGGCAGCACCGGTGATCATGTTCTTCACGTAGTCAGCGTGACCTGGGCAGTCAACGTGAGCGTAGTGACGAATGTTCGAGTTGTACTCGACATGAGCGGTGTTGATGGTGATACCGCGCGCTTTTTCTTCCGGAGCCGAGTCGATCTTGTCGAACTCAACGACTGCCGAACCGAATACTTCGGAGCAGACGCGAGTCAGAGCTGCGGTCAGAGTGGTCTTACCGTGGTCAACGTGGCCGATAGTGCCGACGTTAACGTGGGGAAGGGAACGATCAAACTTTTCCTTAGCCATCGATACAATCCTCCGCAGAAGAAATAGTCTTGCGCTGATAAAACAAAGGCAGATATTTTCATATCTGCCTTGTTTATATGGAGCTCTTGAGCGGACTTGAACCGCTGACCTCACCCTTACCAAGGGTGTGCTCTACCAACTGAGCTACAAGAGCGAAACACTTTGTGCAAAATCCAGCAAACTTGGAGCGGGTAGCGGGAATCGAACCCGCATCATCAGCTTGGAAGGCTGAGGTTCTACCACTAAACTATACCCGCGGAGCTTGCGGCTCTCGCTAAAACTGGTGGAGGGAGAAGGATTCGAACCTTCGAAGCTCTCGCAACGGATTTACAGTCCGTCCCCTTTGACCGCTCGGGAATCCCTCCAGATGTGGCCGGCATTCTATTTGCCTGCCGCCCCAGTGTCAAGCGTTTTTTCAAATTTTTTCAATCAAATCTGAAACTTAGCTGCTTTGACACCGCTTCCAGTTCTACCACCTGAGTGGTGTTCCCTGTGAAGCGGGCGCCATTCTATCAAGCTATTCGCCAGTTGCAATACCCTGGCAGAAAATAATTTTGTGTTTTAAGTCTTTGAAATCATTGGAAAGAGCGGCGAGGACCGTTTGGTCCAACAAACGCTCGCTTTCCGGGGCAACCTTGAGCCAGCGCCCCTCCGCACCAGGCAACTGCCCCACCACCGGGAGCGTGGCGATATCCAGGCTCATCAGACGCTGACGCAGCGCCTCGAGCTCGCCCTGCCCCATCATGCCACCGACTACCAGGCACTCATCCCGGCGCTTGGGCGGCGTCGACACGCCTGTTTCACGTAACAGACGGATTTCCTGCTGATTCCCCTTGTACAGCGACAGCGGGGCGACTTCCTTGACCTTCAGCGGGGCTTCCTGCTGATGCCATACGTAATAAAAGACGTTGAGCACCAGCAACAACAGAAACAACCAACGCATAGGCACCTCAATCCAATGGGCAGGCCATGGCCAGGCCAACGAAAACCAGGTCAGGCACGACCCGCGCCTGTGGCACAGCCTCCCTCACCAGCGGCGCATCACCTCCGGTAAGGAACACTGCGAAATCTTCCCCCCACAAGGCACGCGCCTGATCGAGCTGGGTACGCGCAAAACCCTGGAGCATCAATACGCAGCCGCGTTCGACCGCTTCGACAGTCGAGCGCCCAGGCGCCAGGCTGGTCAAAGCACGCTCAGCGGAAGCATCGTCATAACGAATACGTCGGGTGTGCGTGCGCAACTGGCTGCGCATCAACGGCATGCCCGGACAGATGTAGCCACCCAGGTGCTCGCCGTCCGCAGCAACGAAATCCGCTTTTGCAGCCGTCCCCAGGTCAATGACCAGGCAAGCACCTTTGGCCAGGTGGAACGCCCCCAGCGCTGCCAACCAACGATCCATGCCCAGGCGCTGGTAGTCGTCATAGCCATTGCGCACCCCGGCCATTTCCCGGGCTGGGTGAGCCACGAGCGCCTGCACGGCAAATGCCTGGGCAATCAATGCGCAAAGCGCGTCGGTTTCATCCTCACTGCGCACACTGACAATACGGCAGCCGGTCAAACGCACCGAAGCCAGCGCAGCCACTTCAGCCACCAAGGCCTGATCCGAGTCGACGATACCGCCGCTCTCAATCGCTGCATCAGCGACATGGATTACCCGCCACTTGATAAAGCTGTTACCGCAATCGAGCTCAAGAATCATCACGCAACCTCAAACTGAGCTCACCACCACTGAAGCTCTTTTCCACCCCGTCCACCTCAAGGCGCAAGCCGCCCTGCCCGTCGACGCCTAGAACCACGCCATCAATACGCGTGCTACCGGCGATAAGTGAAACGTTACGCCCCTGCCAGAGGTGCGCCTGCTCCCATTCTTCCTGGAACGCGGCAAAACCATAACGACGATGCCGGGCCAATTCATGCTGCAACTGTTGGCTGAGCAGTGCGACCAGGCGGTTGCGGTCAATTGCTGCACCCACCTCACGGCGCATCGAAGTCCATTGCTGGTCGACTTGATCGTTGGCCTGCATGTTCACATTGATACCGATACCCAGCACCACATGACAGACATCTGCCGGGTCGCCGACCAGCTCAAGGAGAATGCCGGTAATCTTCTGCCCGCGAACAAGGACGTCGTTGGGCCACTTGAGCCCAACATCCTTCACCCCGAACGCCTGCAGGGTACGCATTACCGCCAACCCCACCACCAGACTCAGGCCCTCGAGCTGGCGCATGCCGCCATCCACACGAAGCACCAGACTGTAATAGAGGTTCTCGGCAAACGGGCTGACCCATTGCCGCCCACGCCGACCACGGCCGGCGCTCTGCCGTTCGGCCAGAACCAAAAATGGAGCCGCCTGCCCTTCGCCTGCCAGCCGCAGGCCTTCGGCATTGGTCGAGTCGATCGTCTCATGAATGAAAACCGGCCACTGCTCGCCGGCAGCAAAACTGGCGATTGCCTGCGCATCGAGCAAAGCCAGTGGCGCAGCCAACTGATAGCCGCGCCCACGAACCTTGTGAATGGTGAGGTTCAGCTCGCTCTCCAGGTGCTGCAGCTGCTTCCAAACGGCGCTGCGACTCACCCCGAGGGCTGCCCCCAGAGCTTCTCCGGAATGGAACTTGCCATCCTTGAGAAGATTCAACAACTTCAGCATGCCAGTCTCGACTTGGAATAAGGCAGGCATGATAGCTATGGGTTGTTGGCTTGCATAGGAAAAGGGCCTGTCGACAGGCGCGAGCGGGCTTGGTTCTGGCCTTTTGGGGCGGCCGGCGCGAGAGTGTTTTCAGCCGCGACGCAGGCGGCGCGGTTTGCCAGGTAGATCAGGGTTGCAGGGATCACGCTGGTTTTACCGGCGCAAAGACAAAACCCCTACCTGCATGCGCAGATAGGGGTTTTGCGAAATGAATCTTGACGATGACCTACTCTCACATGGGGAAGCCCCACACTACCATCGGCGATGCATCGTTTCACTACTGAGTTCGGGATGGGATCAGGTGGTTCCAATGCTCTATGGTCGTCAAGAAATTCTGTTGCCAGAAGGTCCTGATAGACACTCCAGCGAATCCGGATATGTGATGTTCGTGGTTCGTTGCGAACTTTCGGTTCGTATCATCTTCACCACCGCAATCTGCGTCAGCAAATTGCTTGGGTGTTATATGGTCAAGCCTCACGGGCAATTAGTATTGGTTAGCTCAACGCCTCACAGCGCTTACACACCCAACCTATCAACGTCGTAGTCTTCGACGGCCCTTCAGGGAACTCAAGGTTCCAGTGAGATCTCATCTTGAGGCAAGTTTCCCGCTTAGATGCTTTCAGCGGTTATCTCTTCCGAACATAGCTACCCGGCAATGCCACTGGCGTGACAACCGGAACACCAGAGGTTCGTCCACTCCGGTCCTCTCGTACTAGGAGCAGCCCCTCTCAAATCTCAAACGTCCACGGCAGATAGGGACCGAACTGTCTCACGACGTTCTAAACCCAGCTCGCGTACCACTTTAAATGGCGAACAGCCATACCCTTGGGACCGGCTTCAGCCCCAGGATGTGATGAGCCGACATCGAGGTGCCAAACACCGCCGTCGATATGAACTCTTGGGCGGTATCAGCCTGTTATCCCCGGAGTACCTTTTATCCGTTGAGCGATGGCCCTTCCATACAGAACCACCGGATCACTAAGACCTACTTTCGTACCTGCTCGACGTGTTTGTCTCGCAGTCAAGCGCGCTTTTGCCTTTATACTCTACGACCGATTTCCGACCGGTCTGAGCGCACCTTCGTACTCCTCCGTTACTCTTTGGGAGGAGACCGCCCCAGTCAAACTACCCACCATACACTGTCCTCGATCCGGATAACGGACCTGAGTTAGAACCTCAAAGTTGCCAGGGTGGTATTTCAAGGATGGCTCCATGAGAACTGGCGTCCCCACTTCAAAGCCTCCCACCTATCCTACACAAGCAAATTCAAAGTCCAGTGCAAAGCTATAGTAAAGGTTCACGGGGTCTTTCCGTCTAGCCGCGGATACACTGCATCTTCACAGCGATTTCAATTTCACTGAGTCTCGGGTGGAGACAGCGCCGCCATCGTTACGCCATTCGTGCAGGTCGGAACTTACCCGACAAGGAATTTCGCTACCTTAGGACCGTTATAGTTACGGCCGCCGTTTACCGGGGCTTCGATCAAGAGCTTCGCTTGCGCTAACCCCATCAATTAACCTTCCGGCACCGGGCAGGCGTCACACCCTATACGTCCACTTTCGTGTTTGCAGAGTGCTGTGTTTTTAATAAACAGTCGCAGCGGCCTGGTATCTTCGACCGGCATGGGCTTACGGAGCAAGTCCTTCACCCTCGCCGGCGCACCTTCTCCCGAAGTTACGGTGCCATTTTGCCTAGTTCCTTCACCCGAGTTCTCTCAAGCGCCTTGGTATTCTCTACCTAACCACCTGTGTCGGTTTGGGGTACGGTTCCCAGTTATCTGAAGCTTAGGAGCTTTTCTTGGAAGCATGGTATCAACCACTTCGTCGCCTAAAGGCAACTCGTCATCAGCTCTCGGCCTTGAAATCCCGGATTTGCCTAAGATTTCAGCCTACCACCTTAAACCTGGACAACCAACGCCAGGCTGGCCTAACCTTCTCCGTCCCTCCATCGCAATAACTGGAAGTACAGGAATATTAACCTGTTTTCCATCGACTACGCTTTTCAGCCTCGCCTTAGGGACCGACTAACCCTGCGTCGATTAACGTTGCGCAGGAAACCTTGGTCTTTCGGCGTGCGAGTTTTTCACTCGCATTGTCGTTACTCATGTCAGCATTCGCACTTCTGATACCTCCAGCAAGCTTCTCAACTCACCTTCACAGGCTTACAGAACGCTCCTCTACCGCGTCATCAAAGATGACACCCGTAGCTTCGGTGCATGGTTTGAGCCCCGTTACATCTTCCGCGCAGGCCGACTCGACTAGTGAGCTATTACGCTTTCTTTAAAGGGTGGCTGCTTCTAAGCCAACCTCCTAGCTGTCTAAGCCTTCCCACATCGTTTCCCACTTAACCATGACTTTGGGACCTTAGCTGACGGTCTGGGTTGTTTCCCTTTTCACGACGGACGTTAGCACCCGCCGTGTGTCTCCCATGCTCGGCACTTCCAGGTATTCGGAGTTTGCATCGGTTTGGTAAGTCGGGATGACCCCCTAGCCGAAACAGTGCTCTACCCCCTGGAGTGATACATGAGGCGCTACCTAAATAGCTTTCGAGGAGAACCAGCTATCTCCGAGCTTGATTAGCCTTTCACTCCGATCCACAGGTCATCCGCTAACTTTTCAACGGTAGTCGGTTCGGTCCTCCAGTCAGTGTTACCTAACCTTCAACCTGCCCATGGATAGATCGCCCGGTTTCGGGTCTATACCCAGCGACTAAACGCCCTATTAAGACTCGCTTTCGCTACGCCTCCCCTATTCGGTTAAGCTCGCCACTGAATATAAGTCGCTGACCCATTATACAAAAGGTACGCAGTCACCTAACAAAGTAGGCTCCCACTGCTTGTACGCATACGGTTTCAGGTTCTATTTCACTCCCCTCTCCGGGGTTCTTTTCGCCTTTCCCTCACGGTACTGGTTCACTATCGGTCAGTCAGTAGTATTTAGCCTTGGAGGATGGTCCCCCCATGTTCAGACAAAGTTTCTCGTGCTCCGTCCTACTCGATTTCATTGACAAGAGATTTTCGTGTACGGGGCTATCACCCACTATGGCCGCACTTTCCAGAGCGTTCCACTAATCTCAAATCAACTTAAGGGCTGGTCCCCGTTCGCTCGCCACTACTAAGGGAATCTCGGTTGATTTCTTTTCCTCAGGGTACTTAGATGTTTCAGTTCCCCTGGTTCGCCTCTTGCACCTATGTATTCAGTACAAGATACTCAGCTTGTGCTGAGTGGGTTCCCCCATTCAGAGATCTCTGGATCACAGTCTGTTTGCCGACTCCCCAAAGCTTATCGCAGGCTACCACGTCTTTCATCGCCTCTGACTGCCAAGGCATCCACCGTATGCGCTTCTTCACTTGACCATATAACCCCAAGCAATCTGGTTATACTGTGAAGACGACATTCGCCGAAAATTCGCATGTTGCTCTTTCGAGCAGAACTCACAAATTTTACCTTAGCCTGATTAACCAGCAGTGAAACTGGTCATCAGTCTATATCTATCACATATCCGAATTTTTAAAGAACGATCTGACAAAAGCCAGAAATCAACATTCGAGGCGAATGCTCATTTCTGAGTTTGATCAAGTGCAACACTTCACAACAGCAGAAAGTGGTGGAGCCAAGCGGGATCGAACCGCTGACCTCCTGCGTGCAAGGCAGGCGCTCTCCCAGCTGAGCTATGGCCCCGCATATTGGTAGGTCTGGGCAGATTTGAACTGCCGACCTCACCCTTATCAGGGGTGCGCTCTAACCAACTGAGCTACAGACCTATATAGGGTCTTGATCGTCTTCAACCATGAATCAAGCAATTCGTGTGGGAGCTCATCAGCAGGCTGATGTCGTCGATTAAGGAGGTGATCCAGCCGCAGGTTCCCCTACGGCTACCTTGTTACGACTTCACCCCAGTCATGAATCACACCGTGGTAACCGTCCTCCCGAAGGTTAGACTAGCTACTTCTGGTGCAACCCACTCCCATGGTGTGACGGGCGGTGTGTACAAGGCCCGGGAACGTATTCACCGCGACATTCTGATTCGCGATTACTAGCGATTCCGACTTCACGCAGTCGAGTTGCAGACTGCGATCCGGACTACGATCGGTTTTGTGAGATTAGCTCCACCTCGCGGCTTGGCAACCCTCTGTACCGACCATTGTAGCACGTGTGTAGCCCAGGCCGTAAGGGCCATGATGACTTGACGTCATCCCCACCTTCCTCCGGTTTGTCACCGGCAGTCTCCTTAGAGTGCCCACCATAACGTGCTGGTAACTAAGGACAAGGGTTGCGCTCGTTACGGGACTTAACCCAACATCTCACGACACGAGCTGACGACAGCCATGCAGCACCTGTGTCAGAGTTCCCGAAGGCACCAATCCATCTCTGGAAAGTTCTCTGCATGTCAAGGCCTGGTAAGGTTCTTCGCGTTGCTTCGAATTAAACCACATGCTCCACCGCTTGTGCGGGCCCCCGTCAATTCATTTGAGTTTTAACCTTGCGGCCGTACTCCCCAGGCGGTCAACTTAATGCGTTAGCTGCGCCACTAAAATCTCAAGGATTCCAACGGCTAGTTGACATCGTTTACGGCGTGGACTACCAGGGTATCTAATCCTGTTTGCTCCCCACGCTTTCGCACCTCAGTGTCAGTATCAGTCCAGGTGGTCGCCTTCGCCACTGGTGTTCCTTCCTATATCTACGCATTTCACCGCTACACAGGAAATTCCACCACCCTCTACCGTACTCTAGCTCGCCAGTTTTGGATGCAGTTCCCAGGTTGAGCCCGGGGCTTTCACATCCAACTTAACGAACCACCTACGCGCGCTTTACGCCCAGTAATTCCGATTAACGCTTGCACCCTCTGTATTACCGCGGCTGCTGGCACAGAGTTAGCCGGTGCTTATTCTGTCGGTAACGTCAAAACAGCAAGGTATTAACTTACTGCCCTTCCTCCCAACTTAAAGTGCTTTACAATCCGAAGACCTTCTTCACACACGCGGCATGGCTGGATCAGGCTTTCGCCCATTGTCCAATATTCCCCACTGCTGCCTCCCGTAGGAGTCTGGACCGTGTCTCAGTTCCAGTGTGACTGATCATCCTCTCAGACCAGTTACGGATCGTCGCCTTGGTGAGCCATTACCTCACCAACTAGCTAATCCGACCTAGGCTCATCTGATAGCGTGAGGTCCGAAGATCCCCCACTTTCTCCCGTAGGACGTATGCGGTATTAGCGTTCCTTTCGAAACGTTGTCCCCCACTACCAGGCAGATTCCTAGGCATTACTCACCCGTCCGCCGCTGAATCAAGGAGCAAGCTCCCGTCATCCGCTCGACTTGCATGTGTTAGGCCTGCCGCCAGCGTTCAATCTGAGCCATGATCAAACTCTTCAGTTCAATACTGCTTGGGTTTTTAAGAAACCCTAAACTTGGCTCAGCAATCTCAAATGACTATGTGATTTCTCGCATGGCCACTTGTGATGCTGATAATCTTTGTGACTATCAGTCCGTACTCACAAGCACCCACACGAATTGCTTGATTCGATTTGTTAAAGAGCGTTTGGTTAAGAGCTTTTCGTCTCAACCGAGGCGCGCATTCTACGCTCTCCTCATTTGCTGTCAAGCGTTTATCTTGAAGTTTTTTGCGAGAAACTCGTTTAGCTTCAAACACTTGACTCGCTGCGATCGCTCGTAGCGGGAGGCGAATCATACAGCGTTTTGAAACGCTGTCAACCTTCATCTCGACCGCTGCCGATCATTCGATCGTAGCCCTTTCAGCTTCTTCATCACTCCTTAACTCATTGATCAATAAGGAGTTTTTCGTTCCGATGTCGCTGGAAGTGGGGCGCATTATAAGGGCATTCGAAACCGCGTCAACCTTTAATTTCAAGAAACCTTCATATCACTGAAAAACAAAGCGGGGAGGCCTACCGGCCTCCCCGCTTCTATATAGCTACACCCGCCGGCTATCACTCAGCCTTGAGGGTAACCCGCGCAAACGACTTCTTGCCCGCCTGGCACACATGCGTAGCACCCAGCGCAAACACGAAATCGCGATCAACCACCGCACCATCAACCTTCACCGCCCCCCCACTCAGCAGGTCCCGAGCCTGCGCCGAGTTCTTGACCAGGCCAGCCCGGTTCAGCACGGCAGCAATCGGCAGGCTTTCCGCCGCAGCCACTTCGACCTCCGGCAGATCTTCTGGCAACTCGCCATCCTTCATGCGGTTACCTGCTGCACGGTGGGCATTGGCCGCAGCCTCTTCGCCATGGAAGCGCGCCACGATTTCTTCCGCCAGCTTGATCTTGATATCGCGCGGGTTGGCACCATTGGCGACGTCGGCACGGAACTGCTCGATCTCCTCCATCGAGCGGAAGCTCAGCAGCTCGAAGTAACGCCACATCAAGGTATCCGGGATCGATACCAGCTTGCTGTACATCACCCCCGGTGCTTCCTGGATACCTACGTAGTTGCCCAGCGACTTGGACATCTTCTTCACACCGTCGAGCCCTTCGAGCAACGGCATGGTCACGATGTTCTGCACTTCCTGGCCATAGGCACGCTGCAACTCGCGCCCCATCAGCAGGTTGAATTTCTGGTCGGTACCACCCAGTTCGACATCGGCCTTCAGCGCCACCGAGTCGTAGCCCTGCACCAGCGGGTACAGGAACTCGTGAATGGCGATCGGCTGGCTGGTGGTGTAGCGCTTGTGGAAGTCGTCACGCTCGAGCATGCGCGCCACGGTGTACTGCGAAGCCAGGCGAATGAAGTCAGCCGGGGTCAGCTTGTCCATCCAGGTGGAATTGAACGCGACCTCGGTCTTGGCCGGGTCGAGGATCTTGAACACCTGCTGCTTGTAGGTCTCGGCGTTCTCCAGCACCTGCTCGCGAGTCAGCGGCGGGCGGGTGGCACTCTTGCCGCTCGGGTCGCCGATCATGCCGGTGAAGTCACCGATCAGGAAGATGACCTGGTGCCCGAGGTCCTGGAACTGACGCAGCTTGTTGATCAGCACCGTGTGCCCAAGGTGCAGGTCCGGCGCGGTCGGGTCGAAGCCGGCCTTGATGCGCAGAGGCTGGCCGCGCTTGAGCTTCTCCACCAGTTCCGACTCGACCAGTACTTCTTCCGCACCGCGCTTGATAAGCGCCAGCTGCTCTTCAACCGACTTCATAGACAAACCCGCAAGGCTCAGATTCAGGGGGAGCCAACCATACAAGATCGGCCGTCAATTACAAGTTTCGCAAAGGAATGTGACCCGGGCACAGGCTTGCGGCGTCTACGCGCCCTTGCGTGAAAATGGTTTTGGTTATATTTTATACAGTTATTTCATCTTCATCATGTCATTCATCTTTTCCATTTCACCTTTTTCAAAGTCACCGTGCCCATGACCAACGAACCGCCTAAAGCGCCCCCGCTTTATCCGAAAAGCCATCTGTTGGCCGCCAGCGGCATCGCCGCCCTGCTCAGCCTGGCCCTGCTGGTGTTTCCCTCCAGCGAAGTGGAAGCCAAGAAAACCACCCTCAACCTCGAGCTGGAGAGCCCTGCCGAGCAGTTGAAGGACGAATCCCGCGCTGCGCCCCTGGTGCAGGCAGAAGGTGAGCAAGGCTCGCCATTCGCCCAGATCGAGGACGCCGCCCCCGAAACCCAGAACGCCAAGCAGGAAGACGCCCCTGCCGCAGAACCGGTCGCCGAAACCGCCAAGGAGCCCGGCCACCGTGAAGTCACAGTGGCCCGTGGCGACACGCTGTCCACCCTGTTCGCCAAGGTCGGCCTGCCGAGCAATGCAGTGCACGACCTGTTGGCCAGCAACAAGCAGGCCAAGCAGTTCAGCCAGCTCAAGCACGGCCAGGTGCTGCAGTTCGAACTCGACAAGGACGGCCAGCTGGCCAGCCTGCACAGCAAGGTCAGCAACCTTGAAACCATTCGCCTGACCAAGACCGACAAGGGCTATACCTTCAATCGCGAGATCAGCAAGCCGGTCGTGCGGACCGCCTATGCCCATGGCGTGATCAAAAGCTCGCTGTCGGCCTCGGCACAGCGCGCCGGCCTGTCCCACAGCATGACCATGGACATGGCTCGGGTGCTCGGCTATGACATCGATTTCGCCCAGGACATTCGCCCGGGCGACGAATTCGACGTGGTCTACGAGCAGAAGGTGATGGACGGCAAAGTCGTCGGCACCGGCAATATCCTCTCTGCGCGGTTCACCAACCGCGGCAAGACCTACACCGCCGTGCGCTACACCAACAAGCAGGGCAACACCAGCTACTACACCGCCGACGGCAACAGCCTGCGCAAGGCGTTCATCCGCACCCCGGTGGATTTCGCCCGCATCAGCTCGCGCTTCTCCGCAGGCCGCAAGCACCCGATCCTGAACAAGATCCGCGCGCACAAGGGTGTCGACTATGCCGCCCCTCGCGGCACCCCGATCAAGGCAGCTGGTGATGGCCGCATCGAACTGGCCGGGCGCCGTGGCGGTTACGGCAACACCGTGATCATCCAGCACGGCAACCGCTACAAGACGCTGTATGGCCACATGCAGGGCTTCGCCAAGGGCATCAAGACCGGCAGCATGGTCAAGCAAGGCCAGATCATCGGCTATATCGGTACCACCGGCCTGTCCACCGGCCCGCACCTGCACTACGAGTTCCAGGTCAACGGTGTGCACGTCGACCCGCTGAGTCAGAAAGTGCCAATGGCCGACCCGATCGCCCGCAACGAGCGCCAGCGCTTCCTGCAGCAGAGCCAGCCCCTGATTGCCCGCATGGATCAGGAAAAGGCCACCCTGCTCGCCGCGAACAAGCGCTGAGCCATGGCGCTCTACCTGGGGGTGATGTCCGGCACCAGCCTCGATGGCCTGGACATTGCCCTGATCGCACAAGGCGAGCAGCCTGAGCTGCTCGCCACCCACTACCTGCCCATGCCCGGCGACCTGCGCCAGGAGCTGCTTGCCTTGTGCAGCAGCGGCGCGGACGAGATCGCGCGCGCCGCGCTGGCAGAAAACCGCTGGGCCACGCTTGCCAGCGAAGGCATCCGCCAGCTGCTGGCCGACCAGGGGCTGCAGGCCGACGCCATCCGCGCCATTGGCAGCCATGGCCAGACCATCCGTCACGAGCCCGCGCGCGGCTTTACCGTACAAATCGGCAACCCGGCGCTGCTGGCCGAGCTTACCGGCATCAGTGTGGTCGCTGATTTCCGCCGCCGCGATGTGGCAGCCGGTGGCCAAGGTGCACCGCTGGTCCCGGCCTTCCACGAGACCTTGTTCAGCCATCTCGGGCAGCGCCTGGCCGTGCTCAACGTCGGCGGTTTCAGCAACCTCAGCCTGATCGAACACGACAAGCCGGTCCATGGCTTCGATTGTGGCCCCGGTAACGTATTGCTGGATGCCTGGATCGAGCGCAAGCGCGGCCAGGCCTATGATGCGGATGGTGCCTGGGCGGCTACCGGCAGGGTACAGGCGGACTTGCTCGACACCCTGCTGGCCGACCCGTTCTTCGCAGGCAGCGGCCCGAAGAGTACAGGCCGCGAAGTGTTCAACCTGGCCTGGCTGGATGGCCACCTCGCTCGCCTCCCTGCTTATCGCGACGAGGATGTGCAGGCGACGCTGCTGGAGCTGACCGCACGCAGCATCATCGACTCGCTGAGCAATGCCCAGCAAGGCACCGAAGCGCTGCTGGTGTGCGGTGGCGGCGCGCGCAATGGCGCCCTGATGGCGCGCCTCGGCCAACTGCTACCCGCAGCCCGGGTCGCCAGTACCGGCATCCATGGCGTTGACCCGGACTGGGTCGAGGCCATGGCGTTCGCCTGGCTGGCCCATTGCTGCCTGGAAGGTATCGCGGCCAATCGCCCCAGCGTGACAGCGGCCAAGGGCCTGCGTGTACTGGGTGCGATCTACCCGGCCTGAACACTACGCCACAATGTAAAACGCCGCGCAATTGCGCGGCGTTTTCGTATGAGCAGGGCTCAGATCGAGAACGACGAGCCGCAACCGCAGGTGGTGGTGGCATTCGGGTTCTTGATCACGAAGCGCGAGCCTTCCAGGCCTTCCTGGTAGTCCACTTCGGCGCCGGCCAGGTACTGGAAGCTCATCGGGTCGACCACCAGGGACACCCCTTCGCGCTCGACGATGGTGTCATCTTCGGCCACGTCTTCATCGAAGGTGAAGCCATACTGGAAGCCCGAGCAACCGCCACCGGTGACGAACACGCGCAGCTTCAGACGATCGTTGCCTTCTTCGGACACCAGGTTCTTCACCTTCTGCGCAGCGCCGTGGGTGAATTCCAAAGCCGTGGGGGTGAAGGTTTCGACGCTCATGTTGATTCTCCCGGCGCGGTAGCCGCCATAAAACTCGATGACGCGCATTATCCGCTTTCCCGAGAAAATCGGTCAAGAATTGTGCGGCTTTAGTCGCGACAAACAAAAAGGCCCGCACGACGCGGGCCTTTCCACCTATGGCGGCTTACGGCAACAGGCCAGCGTGGGACAGGCCCATGCGTTCGTCCAGGCCGAACAGGATGTTGAGGTTCTGCACCGCCTGGCCGGATGCGCCCTTGACCAGGTTGTCGATCACCGAAAGCACCACCACCAGGTCGCCGCCCTGTGGGCGATGAACGGCAATGCGGCAGACGTTGGCGCCGCGCACGCTGCGGGTTTCCGGGTGGCTGCCGGCCGGCATCACGTCGACGAACGGCTCGTCGGCATAGCGCTTCTCGAACAGCGCCTGCAGGTCGACCGAAGTGTCGGCAACGGTTGCGTACAGGGTGGCGTGGATGCCACGGATCATCGGCGTCAGGTGCGGCACGAAGGTCAGGCCGATGTCTTTGCCAGCCGCCAGGCGCAGGCCCTGGCTGATTTCCGGGAGGTGGCGATGGCCCTTGACTGCATAGGCCTTCATGCTCTCGCCGGCTTCGCAGAACAGCGAGCCCACCGCCGCACCACGGCCAGCACCACTGACCCCGGACTTGCAGTCGGCAATCAGGCGCGACGGGTCGGCCAGGCCTGCCTCCAGCAGCGGCAGGAAGCCCAGCTGGGTAGCGGTCGGGTAGCAGCCCGGCACGGCGATCAGGCGTGCCTGGCGGATCTTCTCACGGTTGACTTCAGGCAGGCCGTAAACCGCGTCCTTGAGCAGCTCCGGTGCGCCGTGCGGCTGGCCGTACCACTTGCCCCACTCGGCGGCGTCCTGCAAACGGAAGTCGGCCGACAGGTCGATCACCTTGGTACCGGCCGCCAGCAGTTCACCGGCCAGTGCATGGGCGACGCCGTGCGGTGTGGCGAAGAACACCACGTCACAGGCCGCCAGGGTCTTGCTGTCGGGCACGCTGAATGCCAGCCCGTCATAATGGCCGCGCAGGTTCGGGTACATGTCCGCCACCGCCACGCCCGCCTCGGAGCGCGAAGTGATGACCGCCACTTCGGCCTGTGGATGCTGTGCCAGCAGACGCAACAGTTCGACGCCGGTGTAACCCGTGCCGCCGACGATACCGACCTTGATCATAACGCTTGCCCCTTATCAACGAGCCGTCTGGAAAGCGCACGATAATAGGGGCGCAAGGCGCCTGTAACAACTCTTCGGATGACCCTTCGGGCGCTTGACCACTACTATCTGACGACCGTGAATACCTGAAGGAACTCCCCCATGCTTTACCTATGGATCAAAGCGCTGCACATCGTCAGCGTGGTCTGCTGGTTCGCCGGCCTGTTCTACCTGCCGCGGCTGTTCGTCTACCACGCCCAGAGCCAGGACAGCATCAGCCAGGAACGCTTCGTGACCATGGAACGCAAGCTTTTCCGCGGCATCATGAACCCGGCGATGATCGCCACCTACGTGTTCGGCGGATGGATGCTGTACCTCACCCCGGGCTGGCTCAGCCAGGGCTGGCTGCATGCCAAGCTGACCCTGGTCATCCTGCTGACCGTCTACCATCACATGTGCGGCGCCCAGCGCAAACGCTTCGCCAGCGGCAGCAATACCCGCAGCCACGTCTACTATCGTTGGTTCAACGAAGTGCCCGTGCTGTTCCTGCTGGGCATCGTGATCCTGGTGGTGGTCAAGCCGTTCTGACACCGCCCGCCGCTCAAGGAGCCTCGCCATGGCGCTACCCGCCTCGCTCGAACAACGCCTGCGCCTGCCAGTGGTTGCCGCACCGATGTTCCTGATTTCCAACCCCAGGCTGGTGCTGGCGTGCTGCGCCGCTGGCATAGTCGGCAGCTTCCCGGCCCTGAACCAGCGCGACAGCGGCGGTTTCAAGGCCTGGCTGGAGGAGATCGAGAACGGCCTGGGGCAACTGCCGGCGCCAGCCCCGTATGCCGTGAACCTGATCGTTCATTCGACCAACCCGCGCCTGCAGGCCGACCTGGCGTTGTGCGTGGAACACCGCGTGCCGATCGTCATCACCAGCCTGGGCGCGGTGAAGGAAGTGGTCGATGCCGTGCACGGCTACGGCGGCCTGGTATTCCACGATGTCACCACCCGCCGCCATGCCGAAAAGGCCGCCGAGGCCGGAGTCGATGGGCTGATCGCGGTGGCCGCAGGCGCAGGCGGCCATGCCGGCACCTGGAGCCCGTTCGCCCTGGTCGCGGAAATTCGCCAGTTCTTCGACAAGACCTTGCTGTTGGCCGGCTGCCTCAACCATGGCCACGAGATCCTGGCGGCACAGATGCTCGGCGCTGACCTGGCCTACATGGGCACCCGTTTCATCGCCACGGCCGAAAGCCAGGCCCAGGATGCCTACAAGCAGATGCTGCTCGATGCCCATGCCGCCGACATCATCCACACTCCGGCAGTGTCCGGCGTGCCTGCCAGCTTTCTGCGCGCGAGCCTGGAGCAGGCCGGCTACGACCTGGACGCCCTCAAGCGCGGCCACGAGCAAGGCAAGCTCAAGCCGATACACGACGAAGCCAAGGCCTGGAAGACCGTGTGGTCGGCGGGCCAGGGTGTCGGCGGTATCGACGACCTGCCGGATGCCGGTGCGCTGATCGAACGGCTCTACCACGAATACCGGGATGCCGTGCAGCGCTGCCAGGCCCTGGGGCATCGCGGCTCGTAGCAAAAGGCAACACCTGCCCCGGCCAAGCTGTACACTAGGCGCCTCTTCAGCCCCCAGGAGCCTTGCATGACCCGTTACGCCATGATCACTGGTGCTTCCAGCGGCCTGGGCCTGGCCCTGGCGGAAGCGCTGGCGCGGCGCGGGCGCAACCTGATCCTGGTGGCACGCCAGCGTGAAACGCTGGAGCCAGTGGCCATCGAGCTTACCCAGCGCTTTGGCGTGGAAGTGCTGTTCCGCGCCTGCGACCTCAGCCAGCCTCTGCGCCTGTCGGGCTTTGTGCTGGAACTGGAAGAAGGTGAGCGGCGTATCGACCTGCTGGTCAATTGTGCCGGCCTGCGTACCTACGGCCCATTCCTGGCTCATGAATGGGCCGACGAGCAGGACCTGCTGGAAGTCAACGTGTTGGCGCTGAGCCGCCTGTGCCACGCCATCGGCAACCTGATGGCGGTACAGGGTGGCGGGCAGATCCTCAACGTCGCCGGCCTGGCCGGCGTGGCGCCGGGACCGTGGATGGCCGCCTATGCCGCCAGCAAGGCCTATGTATTGAGCTTCTCGCAGGCCCTGCGCGAAGAACTCAAGCGTACCGGTATCAAGGTGTCGGTGCTGTGCCCGGGCCCGGTGCGCTCTGCGCGTCGGCGCATCCCACGGCTCGATGGCAAGCCACGCTGCCTCAGCCCGGAGGAAGTGGCGCTGTACACCGTGCGCGCGCTCGACAAGAACCGCGCGCTGATCATGCCCGGCCGACGCAACCGCTGGCTGGCGTTCGCCCCGCGCCTGCTGCCCCGCTGGCTGGTGCGCAAGCTGGCCGGCGTCATCCATCGCCGCTACTGCCCGCTCGGCATGGAATAGCCACTGGGCGAGCGGCGCCTGGCTGAGTACACTCGGCCCGACCCTCACCATGGAGCAAGTGCTGTGGACGATTTATTCCTCAAAATCATCAACCGGGAAATCCCGGCGGATATCATCTACGAAGATGACCAGATCCTG
This sequence comes from Pseudomonas anuradhapurensis, assembly GCF_014269225.2. Classification (NCBI taxonomy): domain Bacteria; kingdom Pseudomonadati; phylum Pseudomonadota; class Gammaproteobacteria; order Pseudomonadales; family Pseudomonadaceae; genus Pseudomonas; species Pseudomonas anuradhapurensis. The sequence goes on along the minus strand of NZ_CP077097.1, from coordinate 468,920 downwards.
GCCTTCAAGGATATTGCACCCGCGGCCCCCGTACATTTTCTGGTCATCCCGAAAAAGCACATCCGTACGCTCAACGACCTGACCGAAGAGGACAAGGCACTGGCCGGCCACATCCTGTTCACCGCCCAGCGCCTGGCCGTCGAGCAAGGCTGCGAGGAAGGCTTCCGCGTGGTCATGAACTGCAACCCGAAAGGCGGCCAGACCGTGTACCACATCCACATGCACGTGCTTGGCCAGCGCCAGATGCACTGGCCACCGGGCTGATCCACGGCAAGCCACCCTGCCACTATTGCGGTAAACTGTCGGGCACATTCTTGCGGAGGTGCCCGATGGCTACCGAACGTCACTACTCGCCGCTCGACCGCTTGTTGCTGCAGGCCGATACCGCCATGCGCACCTTGCTGCCCTTCAGCGGCCAACCCGCCCGCCCCTCGCCGGCTATCGTGCAGCCGGACATCGACCTGGACGAGCAGCAGGCCCGCCACGTTGCCGGGCTGATGCGCATCAACCACACCGGTGAAGTCTGTGCCCAAGCGCTGTATCAGGGCCAGGCCCTGACCGCCAAGCTGCCCGAAGTACGCAAGGCCATGGAGCACGCCGCCGAGGAAGAAGTGGACCACCTGGCCTGGTGCGAACAGCGTATCCGCCAGCTGAACAGCCACCCCAGCGTGCTCAACCCGCTGTTCTACGGCATGTCGTTCGGTATCGGCGCACTCGCCGGGCTGGTCAGCGACAAGGTCAGCCTGGGCTTCGTCGCTGCCACCGAGCACCAGGTGTGCAAGCACCTCGACGAACACCTGGAACAGATCCCGCAGGAAGACGAAAAGTCCCGGGCCATCCTCGAACAGATGCGTATCGATGAAGAACAGCACGCCGATTCTGCACTGGCCGCCGGCGGTTATCGCTTCCCCGCCCCGGTCCGCTTTGGCATGAGCCTGTTGGCCAAGGTCATGACCAAGAGCACCTACCGTATCTGAAGGCATTACCATGACGGATCGTTTCGACGCCAAGGACCTGGCGCGCGCCGTGCACGCCGGCATTCTTCAGCCTGGCCAGGACCAGGCCCTTGTGGCCTTCCTGCGCCAGCAGTCGGCACCACGCGGCAGTTTCCAGCTGGCTCACGTGGCCTTCTACTTCGGCGCCATGCTGATCATGGCGGCCATGGGCTGGCTGCTCACCGAAGCCTGGATGAGCATTGGCGACTGGGCACTGCTGGCCATCGCCAGCCTTTATATCCTGTTGCTCACGTTGTTCGCCGTTAACCTGCAACATCGCGCCCAGCCGGTCGCTGCCGGAGTGCTGGCGGCGGTCGCGGTCAGCATCGTGCCGCTGGCGGTATTCGCCGTCGAACGCCTGGCCGGCTGGTGGCCACTGGACGATGTGCAGGCTGACTATCACCAGTACTACACCTATGTGCAGGGCGGCTGGCTGGCAATGGAAGCGGCCACGGTAGTCGCCGGGCTGCTGATGCTGAGGCTGATCCCCTACCCGTTCATCGTCATGCCGGTTGCCGTGGCCTTGTGGTTCATGTCGATGGACCTGAGCGAATGGTTCTTCGGCTCGCCGTTCAGCTGGGAGCAACGCCGCGAAGTGTCGTTGTGGTTCGGGCTGGGCTTGCTGGCTGTATTCATCGTGGTCGACGGTCGCACACGCGAGGACTACGCGCATTGGGGCTATCTGGCCGGGCTGGCGGCGTTCTGGGGCGGGATGACGCTGATGGACAGCGGCAGCGAGCTGGGCAAGGCCATGTACTGCCTGATCAATATCGCGCTCATGGGCATGGCGGTACTGCTGCGCCGGCCGGTGTTCATGGTATTTGGCGCATTAGGGGTAGCGGCTTACCTCGGCTACCTGTCGTATGAGGTGTTTGCCGAGTCACTCCTGTTCCCGGTGGTGGTCACCTTGATCGGGCTCGGGGTGATCGGACTGGGCCTGGCTTACCAGAAGCGGCGGGAGCAACTGAGCAAGGTGATGCGGGGTTGGCTGCCTGAATGGGTGCTGGCTGCATTGCCTGCGCTTCGCAGCTGATAGTGTTGGCGCCGCTTGGCGCCCCATCGTCGGCAAGCCAGCTCCCGCAGGTGCCGCGCGGGCCTGAGCCTGCCGCATTTGGGGAAGCTGGCTTGCCGGCGATGGGCTGCGCAGCAGCCCAGGAACCGTGGCTTCAACCCAGCTCTACGATTTCATAGCCGTGGCTGATTTCGACCCCGGCACGCTCCAGCATGATCGAAGCCGAGCAGTACTTCTCTGCCGACAGCTCCACCGCACGCTTGACCTGCGCCTCTTTCAGCCCGCGCCCTTTCACCACGAAGTTCATATGAATCTTGGTGAACACCTTCGGGTCTTCGCCTGCACGCTCGGCCTCGAGGAACGCCTCGCAGCTTTCCACCGCCTGCCGCGACTTTTTCAGAATGCTCACCACGTCGAAGCTGCTGCAGCCACCCAGGCCCAGCAACAGCATCTCCATCGGTCGCACACCCAGGTTGCGGCCGCCGGCCTCGGGCGGGCCGTCCATCACGACGACGTGGCCGCTCCCCGATTCGCCGAGGAACATTGCCTCACCGGCCCACTGGATACGTGCCTTCATCTACCCGGACTCCTGATTTTGGGAAAAGGGTGTCAGCTTAGACCTTGTATGGCTGTGGGAAAAGTACGTGTCCTGTCGGTTTATTACCGAAACATCCTGGAGTGTCTGATAAGCTGGCGCCAATTGACTGGCGCCTGTCGCCAGCTGCCCTTTGAAAAAGCCAATGCGTCGCATCGAACAGGATTTCGTGATGGTTGCCTCTGCCTTACCCGCCAAGATAAAGAACATCGACAGACTGCTGGTGCACTGCCAGCGCCGCCGCTATCCCGCCAAGAGCAATATCATCTGCGCCGGCGACCGGGCCGAAACACTATCATTCATCATCAAAGGCTCGGTGACCATCCTCATCGAGGACGACGAAGGCCATGAAATGATCATCGCCTACCTGAATAGCGGCGATTTCTTTGGCGAACTGGGCCTGTTCGAGCCCGCCAATAGCGAGCAGCACCGCAGTGCCTGGGTGCGCGCGAAAAGCGAATGCGAAGTGGCCGAGATAAGTTACGAGAAATTTCGCGAACTGGCACGCCAGGACCCGGAGATTCTCTACGCGCTGGGCAGCCAGATGGCCCAGCGCCTGCGCAACACCACCCGCAAGGTCGGCGACCTGGCGTTCTTCGACGTCACCGGGCGGGTTGCCCGTTGCCTGCTCGACCTGTGCAAGCAACCTGACGCCATGACCCACCCCGACGGCATGCAGATAAAGATCACCCGCCAAGAGATCGGCCGCATCGTCGGCTGCTCGCGGGAAATGGTCGGCCGCGTCCTCAAGGACCTCGAAGAACGCAGCCTGGTGCAGGTCAAAGGCAAGACCATGGTGGTCTACGGCACGCGCTAATCGCTGGGCAGGTCCGCCAGCACCTTGGCATAGGCCTGCGACAGGCGCTCGAACCAGGGCGCCTCGGGCGCCACTTCATGCAAGGCGATGTGTGCGTCGGCACGGCAGCGCTGGTCCAGTTCGCAGCACTCGTTGAAGCGGTTCACCGCTGCCACCATCGACTCGCGCTCGTTGTCCAGCAGCAGCGCACCATGCACCAGCACTACCGGGCGCTTGCCGCCCAGCCCCTGGCGCCAGCGTTGTGCGGTGCCCACCAGTTTGCGGCCATTGAGGTTGACGTTGTAGCGGCCGTCGCAGAAGGCCCCGTCGATCTCACCCACCGAGGCCACGCCGCCCCACTCGCGCAGCACGTCGCACAGCGGCAGGCACAGGCGCTCGTATGCGTTTTCGATACGGCCATGGTCACCTTCGCTGCGGGGGGCGACATAGACCAGTGCAACGTTTACCGTCGCATGCGACTGCGGCACGGGCTCGCCGCCGGTTTCGCGCAGCAGCACCGGCCAGCCGGCAATCGCCAGCTCCGCACAGGCGGCTTCGAAATTATCCAGGCGGCTCATGCGCCGCGGCATGACCAGGGCGTGGTCGGTAGGGCGCCAGAACAGTACGCCACTGTCGCGCTCGCCGCGGCACACGGCGGCCAACAGCTCCTGTTCGGCGTGCAGGCCTTGTTCGACAGTCAGGGCCAGGGGTTGATCGGTCATTGATCCACCTTTGATGTTGTTTTTTCAGGGCTCTTCGCGGCGGCTCGACACGCCCGCGAAGAGCCCATTGCAGGCATACAAAAAAGCCGGCATTGACGCCGGCTTGGTTTCGATCAGTCCAGTTGCTGAACAGTCTTCTTCACCTGTTCCGGGAAGAACAACCGCTGCAGCTCGAGCCCAGGCTGTTCGGCACGCATGAACGCCTCACCGACCAGGAACGAATAGACCTCGTTGATTTCCATCAGCTCCACATCGGCGCGGTTCAGGATACCGCTCTCGGTAACAGCCAGGCGATCACGCGGAATGCGCGGCAGCAGGTCAAGGGTGGTTTCCAGGCTGACCTCGAAGGTGTGCAGGTTGCGGTTGTTGACCCCCACCAGCGGTGTATCCAGGATGTTCAACGCGCGCTCCAGCTCATCGCCATCGTGCACTTCCACCAGTACGTCAAGGCCTACATCCTTGGCCGTGGCCGCCAGCTCGGCCATCTTCACGTCATCCAGAGCCGCCACGATCAGCAGCACGCAGTCTGCGCCCAAAGCCCGGGCTTCGACGATCTGGTACGGGTCGACCATGAAATCCTTGCGGATCACCGGCAGCGAAACTGCCGCGCGGGCCTGCTGCAGATAGGCATCGGCACCCTGGAAATAATCCACATCGGTCAGCACCGACAGGCAGGTCGCCCCGCCTTTTTCGTAGCTGACGGCGATTTCCGCCGGCACGAAATGCTCACGGATCACACCCTTGCTCGGCGAGGCCTTCTTGATTTCGGCAATCACAGCCGGCTGCTTGCGCCCGGCCTGTTCGATCAACGCCTTGGCAAAGCCACGCGGGGCGTCGGCAACCTTGGCCAACGCTTCCAGTTCAGCAAGACTGACGCGCGCACTGCGCTCGGCCACTTCCTGGAACTTGCGGGCAATGATCCTTTCCAGCACCGTCGGCACACTCATGCTTCGTTCTCCACCTTGAATACTGCAGTAAAGGCACCCAGTTCCTGCAGCTTCTCCCAGGCCAGCCCGGTGTGCAGTACGTCGTGGGCCAGTTCCACACCGGCCTTCAGGCTCATGGCATGGTCAGCGGCATACAGCGCTGCGCCGGCATTGAGCACGATCATTTCGGCGGCCTTCTGGCCGTTCTCGGTCTTGCGCCGCCCCAGCGCGTCGCGGATCAGCTCCAGCGACGCCTGCGGGTTCTCGACCGCCAGGCCGTGCAGGCTCTGGCTCTTCATGCCAAGGTCTTCCGGCTCGACCCAGTATTCAGTGATCTCGCCGTTTTTCAGTTCGGCGACGAAGGTGGGCGCAGCCAGGCTGAACTCATCCAGGCCGTCCTTCGAGTGCACCACCAGCACGTGCTTGCTGCCCAGACGTTGCAGTACCTCGGCCAACGGGCGGCACAGGGCCTGGGTGAACACCCCAACCACCTGATGCTTCACTCCGGCCGGATTCGTAAGCGGGCCGAGCATGTTGAACAGGGTACGCAACCCCAGGTCGCGGCGCGGGCCAGCGGCATGCTTCATGGCACTGTGATGGCTTTGAGCGAACATGAAGCCGATGCCCAGGCTGTCGATGCAGCGAGCCACCTGGGTGGGTGTGAGGTTCAGATAGATGCCTGCCGCCTCCAGCAGGTCGGCACTGCCGCTCTTGCCCGAAACCGCGCGGTTACCATGCTTGGCCACGGTGCAACCTGCCGCTGCCAGAACGAACGACGAGGCGGTGGAGACGTTGAAGATGTTGGCACCATCGCCGCCGGTGCCGACGATATCGACCACGCCATCGAGGCTTTGCAGCTCGACCTTGTCAGCCAGTTCACGCATCACCGATACCGCACCGACGATTTCGTCGATGCTTTCGCTTTTCATGCGCATGCCCATCAGGAAGGCACCGATCTGCGCTTCGCTGCACTGGCCAGTCATGATCTGGCGCATGACGTCGCGCATTTCTTCGGTGGAAAGGTCCAGGTGGCCGACGATACGGCTTAACGCGCTCTTGATATCCATGGTCAATCCTTAGCGGCGGCCGCCGGTCTGCTTGAGGAAGTTGGCGAACAGCTCGTGGCCCTGTTCGGTAAGGATCGATTCAGGGTGGAACTGCACCCCTTCGATATTCAAGGTCTTGTGGCGCAGGCCCATGATTTCGTCGACCGAACCATCAGCGTGGGCGGTCCAGGCCGTCACTTCCAGGCACTCGGGCAATGTCTCGCGCTTGACCACCAGGGAATGGTAGCGGGTCACGGTCAGGGGGTTGTTGAGGCCGGCGAACACGCCAAGGTCACGGTGGTGGACCGGGCTGGTCTTGCCATGCATCACCTGGCGGGCACGCACCACGTCACCGCCAAAGGCCTGGCCGATCGACTGGTGGCCCAGGCATACCCCGAGAATCGGCAGCTTGCCGGCAAAGTGCAGGATGGCCTCGATGGACACACCCGCCTCGCTCGGCGTGCATGGCCCTGGGGAAACGACGATGCGTTCGGGGTTCAGGGCTTCGATCTGGGCGATGGTCATTTCGTCGTTGCGAATGACCTTGACCTCGGCACCCAGCTCGCCAAGGTATTGAACGACGTTGTAAGTGAATGAGTCGTAATTGTCGATCATCAGTAACATCGGGTTAAACCTCTTGAATCTACTGACTTCAGAATTCGAACCTTCCTGCGCCAGCCAACAGGCGCAGCTTTGCCACAAGGGGCGGTAGACAGGAAGGCAAACGGGGACGGGCCGGGCGGGCCGGCAGGAGATAAAGTCAGGCGCGCCAACGCCAACGGGCGTGGGCCTTGATTACGCGCATCAAGAGTTTGCTGACGATCAACACAGGATAGGTCTCGCTCATACGTCACGGCACAGTAGCCTACCGGGGCGACGGGCGCAATATGCCCGTAAACACGGGGAAACGAATGGACTTGGGAGGGATGCCCTGCGATTTGCTAAGGTCGATCGGGTTGTCCAGATAAAAACAAAGAAAAGGATGTTCTCTGATGCGAAAAGCTGCGTTCGTACGTTTTACCGTCGCCTCACTGGCATTAGCCTGCAGCCAGGCTTTCGCTGCACCTTCGCCCTACTCGTCCATGATCGTGTTTGGCGACAGCCTGAGTGATTCCGGGCAGTTCGGTGGCATACGCTTCACCAACCGCGATGCCAACGGCAACTATGCGCCCGTTTCCCCCATGATCCTGGGTGGGCGCCTGGGCGTTAACCCGGCAGAGCTTGGCCCCTCCACTTCGCCGGTCAACCCGGCCCTCGGGCTGCCTGACGGCAACAATTGGGCGGTAGGCGGCTACACCACCCAACAGATCCTGGATTCGATCACCACCACGTCCGAGGTCGTCATCCCGCCCGGGCGCCCCGGTGCCGGGCTGGTCCTGCGTGACAGACCGGGCTACCTGGCCAATGGCCTGCGCGCCGACCCCAACGCGCTGTACTACCTGACCGGCGGCGGCAATGATTTCCTGCAAGGGTTGATCAGCAGCCCCACCGACGCGGTGGCCGCCGGTGCCCGCCTGGCCGCCAGCGCCCAGGCCCTGCAACAAGGTGGCGCCCGCTACATCATGGTCTGGCTGCTACCCGACCTCGGTCAAACCCCCAACTTCAGTGGCACGCCCGAGCAAAACCAGCTGTCGCTGCTGTCTGGCGCGTTCAACCAGGCGTTGCTCGGCCAGCTGGGGCAGATCGATGCCGAAATCATTCCGCTCAACATTCCCGTGCTGCTGAGCGAAGCGCTGGCTGATCCCAGCCAGTATGGCCTGGCCAGTGGCCAGAACCTGGTCGGCACCTGCTACAGCGGCGAAGGCTGCGTGGAGAACCCGGTGTATGGCATCAATGGCAGCGCGCCAGACCCTACCAAGCTGCTGTTCAACGACTCGGTGCACCCGACCATCGCCGGTCAGCAACTGATTGCCGACTACGCCTATTCGATCCTCGCAGCCCCCTGGGAGCTGACCCTGCTACCGGAAATGGCCCACGCTAGCCTGCGCGCCCACCAGGACGAACTGCGCAACCAGTGGCAGACGCCCTGGCAGGCGGTTGGCCAATGGCAGGCCTTCGTCTCCACCGGTGCCCAGGACCTGGACTTCGATGAGCAAAGCAGCGCGGCCAGCGGAGATGGCCGCGGCTACAACCTGACGCTGGGCGGCAGCTATCGGTTGAACGACGCCTGGCGCCTGGGCCTGGCCGGCGGCGTGTATCGGCAGAAGCTGGAAGCCGGCGAACAGGACTCGGACTACAAGCTGGACAGCTACCTGGCCAGCGCCTTCGCCCAATACCGCCAGGACCGCTGGTGGGCCGATGCTGCGCTGACTGCCGGGCACCTGGACTACAGCGATCTGAAGCGTACCTTCGCCCTTGGCGTGAACGACCGCAGCGAAAAGGGTGATACCGACGGCGAGGCCTGGGCGATGTCGGGGCGACTGGGCTACAACCTCGCAGCCGAGAGCAGCAGCTGGCAGCTGGCGCCGTTCATCAGCGCCGACTATGCGCGGGTAAAGGTGGATGGCTATGACGAGAAGAGCGGGCGCTCGACGGCGCTGGGCTTCGATGATCAGGAGCGCACGTCACGTCGGCTGGGCGTGGGGTTGCTGGGCAGCGTGCAGGTTTCATCAGGCACCCGGCTGTTCGCCGAGTTGGCACAGGAGCATGAGTTTGAAGATGACCAGCAGGATGTGACGATGCACCTGACCAGTCTGCCGGCGAATGACTTCACCCTGACCGGGTATACGCCACACAGCGACCTGACCCGGGCCAGCCTTGGGGTGAGCCATGAGGTGGTAGCGGGGGTGCACCTGCGTGGGAACTACAACTGGCGCAAGAGTGATGAGCTGACGCAACAGGGGGTTAGCCTGGGGGTTAGTATCGACTTCTAGATTGCCGGGGCCGCCTTGCGGCCCATCGCGACACAAGGCCGCTCCTACAGGGGACGCGTGACCCGAAGGAAACGTGATCGCCGGTAGGGGCGGCCTTGTGTCGCGAAAGGGCTGCACGGCAGCCCCTGGGGCCAGAGCTACTTGGCCGAGGTCTGCTCTGCCAACGCCACCGCACGGAACATCGCCCGGCGCTTGTTGATGGTTTCTTCCCACTCCAGCGCTGGCACCGAGTCGGCAACGATGCCGCCACCAGCCTGCACATGCAGCTCGCCGTCCTTGATCACAGCGGTACGGATGGCAATCGCGGTATCCATGTTGCCATTCCAGGCAAAGTAACCGACCGCCCCGCCGTAGACCCCGCGCTTGACCGGCTCCAGTTCGTCGATGATCTCCATCGCGCGAATCTTCGGCGCCCCGGAAAGCGTACCGGCCGGCAGGATAGCCCGCAGCGCATCCATCGCCGTCAGCCCTTCACGCAGCTGGCCGGTGACGTTGGACACGATGTGCATCACATTGGAATAGCGCTCGATCACCATCTTCTCGGTCAGGCGCACGCTACCGGTGGAAGACACACGGCCGACATCGTTGCGGCCCAGGTCGATCAGCATCAGGTGCTCGGCGATCTCCTTGTCATCCGACAGCAGATCGTCTTCCAACGCGCGGTCGGCCTCTTCGGTGGCACCACGCGGGCGGGTACCGGCAATCGGGCGAACGGTGACCAGGTTGTCCTCGACCCGCACCAGCACTTCGGGCGAACTGCCGACTACGTGGAAGTCGCCAAAGTTGAAGAAGTACATGTACGGCGTGGGGTTGAAGCAGCGCAGCGCGCGATAGAGGTCGATGGGCGCGGCGTTGAAGTCGATCGACATGCGCTGCGATGGCACCACCTGCATGCAGTCGCCGGCCAGGATGTATTCCTTGATACGGCCAACGGCGTTCTCGTAGTCCTCGCGGGTATAGCTGGAGCGGAATGCCGGCTCGGCGGCCTGCGGGCCGCTCAGGTCCAGGCCACGGCGTGGCGTGATCGGCTGGCGCAGGGTTTCCAGCAGCCCTTGCAGCCGCGCCTGGCCGCGTTCGAATGCCTGCTCTTCAGCCGGGTCGACCAGCACGATGGCGTGCATCTTGCCCGCCAGGTTGTCGAACACCACCACCGCGTCCGACACCATCAACAGGATATCCGGCACACCCAACGGGTCTGGGTTGGGGCTGGCTCCCAGGCGTTTTTCCACGTAGCGCACGCAGTCATAGCCGAAGTAACCGACCAGGCCGCCGTTGAAGCGCGGCAGGCCAGGGATGTCGGCGACCTTGTAACGGTCCTTGAAGGTTTCGACGAAGGCCAGCGGGTCTTCGACGTCGTGGCTTTCTACCTCCACGCCATCTTGCAGGATGCTGACGTGGTAACCGTGTACACGCATCACCGTGCGCGACGGCAGGCCGATCATCGAGTAGCGACCCCACTTCTCGCCGCCCTGCACCGATTCGAGCAGGTACGAGTTGGGCTGGTCGGCCAGTTTCAGGTAGATCGACAGCGGTGTGTCGAAGTCGGCCAGGGTTTCGCAGGCCAGGGGAATGCGGTTATAGCCGGCAGCGGCCAGGCGCAGGAATTCTTCGCGGGTCATGGGTAGCCTCGTGGCAAGCAGCAATGGGTCAGGCAAACGGATGGGCCGGCACGCGCCGGCAGGCAGAAGTCAGGCGCGCCAACGCCAACGGGCCAGGGCCTTGATGACTTTCATCCAGAACTTGCCAGTAACCGCCACGGTGGACTCTCTGTCTTGTGAGGCTTGAAGGTCCGCCAACGTTATCCCAGTGGCCAGGTCTGCGCAACCAGGCAGCAGTGCACGTAGGTCATCGATCACCAGGCTGGGGCATTCGTCGTGGATCGGCCGGCCATGGTTATAGCCGTAGCTCAGGCCCACGCACTGCACACCAGCTGCCTTGGCGGCCAGCACATCACTGCGCGAGTCACCGACGAACAGCGACTGCTGCGGGGTGACGCCGGCCATCTGCATGACGAACAGCAGCGCCGCCGGGTCCGGTTTTTTTTGTGGCAGGGTGTCGCCGCCGATGATCCAGCGGAAGTACTTGCCGATCTTCATCTGGTCCAGCAGCGGGCCGACGAAGCGCTCGGGCTTGTTGGTGATCAGCGCCATCTCCACGCCCCGCTTGTGCAGCCAGCGCAGGGTGTCCTGCACGCCGGGGTAGACCACGGTCAGTTCGTGGCTTTCGGCATAGGCGTCCATGAACAGCGCCAGCGCCTTTTCGGCCAACGCGTCGTCCACGGCGGCATGTTCGATGTCGCCGGCCAGCGCCCGGCGCACCAGCACCTGGGCGCCGTTACCCACCCAGTGGCGCACCGCCGCAAGGCCAGCGGGCGGGCGCCCCAGTTCGAGCAGCATGCGGTCCACGGCGGCAGCCAGATCTGGCACGGAGTCGATCAGGGTACCGTCCAGATCGAACATCACCAGCCTGGGCAGCGTCCCCGGGAACAGCTGCTCGAAGCCGCTCATGGGCGCGCCTGAGCCAGTTCGGCGCGCATCCTGGCGATGACTTCCTGGTAGTCCGGGGCGTTGAAGATCGCCGAACCGGCCACGAAAGTGTCGGCGCCAGCGGCAGCGATCTCGCGGATGTTGTTGACGTTGACGCCACCGTCGATTTCCAGGCGGATATCACGGCCACTGGCATCGATCAGCGCACGCGCCTCACGCAGCTTGTCGAGGGTGCCGGGGATGAACTTCTGCCCGCCAAAGCCCGGGTTGACGCTCATCAGCAGCACCATGTCGATCTTGTCCATCACGTACTTCAGGGCATCCAGGCTGGTGGCCGGGTTGAACACCAGGCCGGCCTTGCAGCCACCGTCCTTGATCAGTTGCAAGGAGCGGTCGATGTGCTGCGAGGCTTCTGGATGGAAGGTGATGTAGGTGGCGCCGGCTTCGATGAAGTCGCCGATGATGCGGTCGACCGGGCTGACCATCAGGTGCACGTCGATCGGGGCGGTGACGCCATACTTGCGCAGGGCGCTGCAGACCATCGGACCAATGGTCAGGTTGGGGACGTAGTGGTTGTCCATGACATCGAAATGGACGATGTCGGCACCCGCCGCCAATACCTTGTCGACGTCCTCGCCCAGACGGGCGAAATCGGCGGAGAGAATGGAGGGGGCAATAGCGTAGGGCTGCATGGCGCACCTGTTGGCAGAATCACGGTGGCGCGCATTGTAACCCAGGCAAGCGGATGAGGGCTGATTGGTATCAACGGGTTTCGACCAGCTGTTTCAACCTGAACTGGCCTCTTCGCGGGCACGCCCGCTCCCACAGGTACCCCACAAGGCCCAAGGGCAGTGGAAATCCTGTGGGAGCGGGCGTGCCCGCGAAGAGGCCAGTTCAGACAACTGACAATCAGGCCGGTTGCTGGGTTCTCAGCTTCTCGCTACGCCCACGCAACCACTCCAGGGTCAGCAGCAGTATCACCGAGAAGGCGATCAACAAGGTGGCCGCCGCCGCAATCGTCGGGCTCAGGTTTTCGCGGATGCCACTGAACATCTGCCGTGGCAGGGTCGCCTGTTCCGGGCCGGCGAGGAACAGTGTTACCACTACCTCGTCGAACGACGTGGCAAAGGCGAACAACGCCCCCGAGATGACCCCGGGCGCGATCAGCGGCAGGGTCACCCGGCGGAAGGTCAGCAGCGGCGAGGCGCCCAGGCTGGCCGCCGCGCGCACGAGGTTGTAATTGAAGCCTTGCAGGGTCGCCGACACGGTAATGATGACGAACGGTACCCCCAGCACCGCGTGCACCAGGATCAGCGAAGTGAAGCTGTTGCCCATGCCAAGCGGGGCGAAGAACAGGTAGCTGGCCACACCGATGATCACCACCGGCACCACCATCGGCGAAATCACCAGCGCCATCACCAGCGACTTGCCCGGGAAATCGCCACGGGTGAGGCCGATCGCCGCCAGGGTACCGAACACCATGGCCAGCACCGTGGCCGCCGGGGCGACGATAATGCTGTTCTTCAAGGCGCGCATCCATTCGGCCGAGCCGAAGAAGTCCTGGTACCAGTGCAGCGAGAAGCCCTGCAACGGGTACACCAGGAAGCTGCCACTGTTGAACGACAGCGGCACGATCACCAGCACCGGCAGAATGAGGAACAGCAGGACCAGACCGCAAAGAATACGCAGGCTGTAGAACCACACCCGCTCCACGGGCGACATGTAAGGGCTCAGCATGACAAGGCTCCTCAGCTCAGGCGCAGGCGGCTGGCGCCGACCAGCCAGCTATAGATCAGGTACAACAGCACGGTCGCCAGCAGCAACAGCCCGCCCAGCGCGGTGGCCATGCCCCAGTTGATGCTGGTGTTGGTGTAGAAGGCGACGAAGTAGCTGACCATCTGGTCGTTCGGGCTGCCCAGCAAGGCCGGGGTGATGTAGTAGCCGATGGCCAGAATGAACACCAGCAGGCAACCCGCGCCTACACCGGCGTAGGTCTGCGGGAAGTACACCCGCCAGAAGCTGGCGAACGGGTGGCAGCCCAACGAGATCGCCGCGCGCATGTAGCTGGGCGAAATGCCCTTCATCACGCTGTACAGCGGCAGGATCATGAACGGCAGCAGGATGTGCACCATCGAGATGTACACGCCGGTGCGGTTGAACACCAGTTCCAGTGGCTGGTCGATGATGCCCATGGCCATCAGCGCGCTGTTGATCAGGCCACCGGACTGCAACAGCACGATCCACGCGGCCACTCGCACCAGGATCGAAGTCCAGAACGGCAGCAGCACCAGGATCATCAGCAGGTTGCTCTGCCGGGTCGGCAGGTTGGCCAGCAGGTAGGCCAACGGGTAGGCCAGCACCAGGCAAATGGCAGTAATCACCACCCCCATCCACAGGGTGCGGGCGAAGATGTCCAGGTAGATGGCCTGGTCAGGGGTGGCCTTGGCCAGTTCGCCAAGGTCGTCGATACGATGGTCGAGCGAAGCCAGCAGGTAGAACGAGGTCACCGTGCTGGTGTTGCGGCGGATCGCCTGCCAGTAGGCCGGGTCACCCCAACGCTCGTCGAGTGCCTGCAAGGCATCTTTATAGGAAGCGGGTTCGCTCTTGAATGGCAGCGCCCGCGCGGTCTTGGCCAACAGGCTGCGATAGCCGGCCAGCTCCATGTTCAGGCGCTTGGACAGGTCGCCCAGGGTCTGGTTCTTGCGCGATTCGGCCAGGTCCTGGCTCAGCGCCTTGTAGACGTCCTCGCCCGGCAGGCTCTTGCCGTCCCACTGGGTGATGACGTCCACCGTACGCGGCAGCCCGCCAACCACTTCCGGGTTGCCGACGCTCTTGTACAGCAATGCCGCGATCGGCACCAGGAACACCAGCAGGAGAAACAGCGCCAGCGGCGCGATCAACGCCTGCGCCTTCCAGCGGTTGACCCGCTCGGCGTGTTTGAGGCGCTGCTTGAGACTTGGACCTGCGCCTTCGTTGAGGGGCACTGCAATGGCCATGGCGAACTCCGCAATACAGGCTGAAATAGGGGCCGCCATGCGGCCCCACACACCGGGCTGTTACTTCTTCGCCGCCCAGGCGTTGAAGCGTTGCTCCAGTTGCTCGCTGTTGTCGGCCCAGAAGGCCACGTCGATCTGCACCTGGTTGGCAATGTTCTCAGGCGTGGTCGGCATGTCTTTCTTCACCTCGTCCGACAGCAGGCTCACGGCTTTCGAGTTGGCCGGGCCGTAGGCGATGTTCTCGGAGTAGGTCTTCTGCTGCTCGGGTTGCACGCTGAAGGCGATGAATTTCTTCGCCTCGTCGGCATCCTTGGCCCCTTTCGGGATGGCCCAGGCGTCGAAATCGTAGATGCCGCCGTTCCACACCACCTTCAGGTTGCTCTCTTTCTGTACCGCGGCGATGCGGCCGTTGTAGGCCGAGCTCATGACCACGTCACCCGAGGCCAGGTACTGCGGCGGCTGGGCACCGGCTTCCCACCACTGGATGCTTGGCTTGAGTTCGTCGAGCTTCTTGAAGGCGCGGTCCACGCCCTCTTTGGTGCCCAGCACCTGGTACACGTCCTTCGGTGCCACACCGTCGGCCATCAGGGCGAATTCCAGGGTGTACTTGGCACCCTTGCGCAGGCCGCGCTTGCCTGGGAATTTCTTGGTGTCCCAGAAATCCGCCCAGCTGGTAGGTGCGGTCTTGAGCTTGTCGGCGTTGTAGGCCAGCACCGTGGACCACACGAAGAAGCCTACGCCGCAAGGCTGGATGGCGCCTGGCACATAGTCGGCCTCATTGCCGAACAGCGCCGGGTCGAGTTCTTCGAACATGCCCTCGTCACAGCCACGGGCCAGCTCTGGCGATTCCACCTCCACCAGGTTCCACGACACGCTCTTGGTGTCGACCATGGCTTTGACCTTGGCCATTTCGCCGTTGTACTCGCCAGCGACGATCTTGCCCTTGCCGGCCTTCTCCCATGGCTCATAGAACGCCTTGACCTGGGCCGCCTTGTTGGCACCGCCGAAGGACACCACGGTCAGGTCTGCGGCCATGGCCTGGCCAGCGGCGAACAGCCCCAGGGCCAGGGCGGTCAGTTTCAACTGCTTGCGCATTATTATTCTCTCCACAGTACAGGGTTGGTGAAGCAATCCATCAATGGGCTTCGGCAATCGGATCGAGCGCGCGGGCGTGCTCCACCTCCCAGCCCAGGGGTACTACATCGCCCACGGCCAGGGCCGGGTCGAGCTCGGCAATGGGCTGCTTCACGAAGAAGTCGCCCTTGCCGCAAACTTCCAGGCGCACCCGTACGTGGTCGCCCAGGTAGATGAATTCGGCCACCCGCCCCGAGAAGCGGTTTACGCAGCGCTCGCTGTGGCCGTTCAGGCGCACACGCTCCGGGCGGATCGACAGGGTCACCGGCTCACCGGCCTGGCCGACATTCACCGCCAGCGCCTCGACCCGCTCGCCACGCGCCAGCTGCACCTGGCAGCGTTTGCCATCGCTGGCCAGCAAGGTGCCGTTGATGCGGTTGTTCTCACCGATGAAGTTGGCGACGAAGGTGTTGCAGGGCTCTTCGTACAAGGTACGCGGGTCGGCAATCTGCTGGATCTCGCCCTGGTGGAACACCGCCACACGGTCAGACATGGTCAGCGCTTCGCCCTGGTCGTGGGTCACGTAGACCACGGTCACGCCCAGGCGCTGGTGGATGTGCTTGATCTCCATCTGCATGTGCTCACGCAGCTGTTTATCGAGCGCACCCAGCGGTTCGTCCATCAGCACCAGCTGTGGCTCGAACACCAGGGCGCGGGCCAGGGCCACGCGCTGCTGCTGGCCGCCGGACAGCTGCCCCGGGTAGCGCTTGGCGAAGGCGTCGAGCTGGACCATGTTCAGCACGCGCTTGACCCGCTCGCTGATGTCGGTCTTGCTCAGGTTGCGCACGGTCAGCGGGAACGCCAGGTTCTCGGCCACGGTCATGTGCGGGAACAGCGCGTAGTTCTGGAACACCATGCCGATGTCGCGCTTGTGCGGTGGCACGTTGTTGATCGAACGCCCGGCCAGCTGGATTTCACCGGCGGTTGGGGTCTCGAAGCCGGCCAGCATCATCAGGCTGGTGGTCTTGCCCGAGCCGGACGGGCCGAGCAGGGTAAGGAATTCGCCCTTGCGGATATCCAGGTTGAGGTCTTTGACGATCAGCGACTCGCCGTCGTAGCTCTTCTGCACACCACGGAAGCTGACCAGCGTTTCGCTGGTTGCAGCGTTCGACTTCGCCTCGCTCATGCCTGCACCTTCTTGTTGGATGACTGCGTAGGCAAAAGATTAGACAAGGCGCATGCGCCCGGAAATCGGGGGTGCTGAGAGAATGCCATCATCCGGTTGGAAGATTTGTTGTAGGGATTCCCCTACAAGGATGACGCGTTCAGGACAGATACGATTTTCCTGTAGGAGCGGCCTTGCGTCGCGATGGGCTGCGAAGCGGCCCCCAGGCGCCAGCCAATAGGCACATGTTGCCGGGGCCGCTTCGCAGCCCATCGCGACGCAAGGCCGCTCCTACAAAACCCGCGCAAAGCCAGATGAGTGTCGCAATCAGACCAGCTTGTGCTCCATGGCGTACTTCACCAACTCTGCCAGCGAGTTCACCTTCAGCTTCTGCATCAAGCGCGCCTTGTGCGTGCTGATGGTCTTGCTCGACAGCGCCAGCTGCTGGGCGATGTCATTGACGTTGGCGCCCTGGGCCAGGCGCTCGAACACCGAAAACTCGCGCTCCGACAACAGTGTGTGCAACGGCCGTGACTCGGTCAGGCCCACTTCGAATACCATGCGGTCGGCCAGCGCCGGGTCGATATAGCGCCCGCCTGCAGCAACCCGGCGAATGGCGGTCAGCAACAACGCCGGGTCGCTGTCCTTGGTGGCATAGCCCGCCGCCCCGGCCTTCAGCGCGCGCGCCGCCATCTGCGCCTCATCGTGCATCGACAACATCAGGATCGCCGGCGCGTCATGCAGGGCACGGATGCGCGGGATCGCCTCCAGGCCATTCACGCCCGGCATCGAGATGTCCAGCAACACCACCTCGCACGGCGTATGGCGCAAGGTTTCCAGCAGTTGCTCGCCGTTAGCTGCCTCCCCCGCCACCTGCATGTCCTTGGCCAAGCCAATCAACTGCTTGATGCCTTCACGGACAATGGTGTGGTCTTCGGCCACCAGCACTCGAATCACGATCGCTCTCCTACTCCAACGGAATGGCCACGCTCAGGCTGGTGCCTTCGCCCGGTTCACTGTCCAGCGCCATGCTGCCGCCCAGCATCAGCACCCGTTCACGCACACCTACCAGGCCAAACGACGCAGGCCGGGGCTGGTCGCGGCGAAACCCTTGCCCATCATCGCTGACGGTCAGGCGCAATTGCCCGTGCTCATGCACCAGTTCGATCTCCACGCTGTGTGCCTGGGCATGGCGCATCACATTGGTCAGCGCCTCCTGGAGAATACGGAACAGCCCAGTGGCCTTGGCATCGCTCAATGCTGGCAGATTATCCGGTACTTGTACCAGGCAGGGGATTTGCGTGCGCGCCTCGAAGCGCCGCGCCTGCCACTCGATGGCCGAGGCAATGCCAGCATCGAGGATCGGTGGGCGCAGGGCGGTGGCCACATCGCGCACCAGCTGGAACAGCTGGGCGATCAGGCGCTTCATGCTGTCCAGGCGCTCGTGCAGGCCCGGGTCCAGTCCAGCGAAGGCCAGTTCGCACATCGACACTTCCAGCTTGAGCACGGTCAGCATCTGCCCCAGCTCATCGTGCACTTCGCGGGCGATGCGGGCCTTTTCTTCCTCGCGCACGCTCTCCAGATGGGCCGACAATTCGCGCAGTTGCTCCTGGGACTTGGCTAGCGCCAACTCGGCCCGCTTGCCCTGGGTGATGTCCCACACCACGCCATCCCAAACCACCCGGCCATCAACCAGGCGCCGGGTACTGGCCTTGATGTCGGCCCAGCGCTGTTCGCCCTGACGGGTGAGGATACGCCCCTGCCAGGACCAGTCCTGATCGCTGGCCAGGGCCAAGTCCTGTACCCGGTGGTAATCGGCACGGTCGTCGGGGTGCACCAGGTTGCGCAGGCCCATCTGCGGGTGCTGGATCTCGCTGGGCGCATAGCCCACCAGCGCCTCGCTGCCCTCGCTGATGTAGGGGAACTCCAGGTCACCCTCGGCCGGGTCGCGTTCGAGGCGGAACACCAGCCCCGGCACGTTGCCGGCAATCCCCTTGAGCCGCGCCTCGCTTTCGCGCAGCGCCGCCAGGGCGCGGTGGCGCTCGGTGACATCGGCGAGGTAGACCACCAGGTACTCGGAATCACGAAAGCGCAGGAAGCTCAGCGACAATTCCACCGGCAGCAGGCTCTGGTCGGCCCGCCGGCAATGCGTTTCAAACTGGCCGACACCCACCTCGCCGGCGCGCGCGCCCTTCCATAGCTCGAGCCAGCGATCCATGGTCAGGTTGGGCTCGAAGGTGCTCAGCGGCCGTTCCAGCAGCTCGCCTTCGCCATAGCCGAGCATGCGTTCGGCGGCATGGTTGGCATAGCGTACATGGCTGTCCCAGTTGACCCAGAGGATGCCCACGGTGCTCTGGTCAATGGCGAACTGGCTCAGGCGCAGCGCTTCTTCGCGGACCTGTCGCTCTGCCAGGGTTTCCCGCGTGGCCAGCAGGCTGCGCTCCAGCTGGCGCTGCTGTCGGCGCTGCCATACCAGGGTGGCCAGCGCGCACAGCAACAGCATGGCGGACAGCAAGGCCAGGTTCTGCCAGAAGCCGGTCGACTCGCTCAGGCGTGGGTACTTCGGTTGCAACCAACGCTGGTGCAGTTGCTCCAGCTCCTTGGCCGGCAGCGCCTGCAGGCCACGCTCGAGCACATCGGCCAGCAGCGGCCAGTCGCGCCGCGAACCGATGCGCAGCAACTGCGGCAAACCGATGTCGCCGACCACTGCCAGCTCGCCGAACTCGCTCTCGCGGGACAGGCGGCTGAGCTGGGCTTCATCCAGCACCGCGAAACTGGCCTGGCCGCCCACCACCAGCTGCAACGCCTCGCGCTCGTTGGGCACCCCTTGCAGGTTGAGGTTGTTGTAGTTGGCGCGCAGGTAGTCCGCCAGCTGGCTGGGCATGCGTACCGCCACACGCTGCTCGACCTCGAGTCTTTCCAGCTCCACGGCCATCGCCCCGGTGCGTGGCCCGACCACCAGTTGCGGTACACGCATGTACGGGTCGCTGAACAGCCACAGGCGCAAGCTGGCCGGGGTCTGGGTCAGGCCCGGGGCAAAGTCGATCTCCCCCGCCTGCAGGGCGTGCTCAAGGCTGGCCTGGTCAGCGAAATTGCGCCAGGTCAGGTCCAGCTGCAGCGCTTGCGCCAGGCTACTGACCAACTCGACATTGGCCCCATAGAGTTGCTGCAGACGTCGGTCGAACTGCGCGTACGGTGCCTGCAGCACCAAGCCCACGCGCAGGCTGCGATGCGTGTCCAGCCATTGCTGCTGGGCAGGCTCCAGCACTACCGAGGGCAGCGCCTCGGGCCTGGCCAATGCAATCAAGGGCAGCCATAAACAGCCGATAACCAACAGGCGACGCACTCGCTTCATCTACACGCTCGTCTTGGCAAAGGCGGCCATGCAGCATGGCCGTCACGGGCAAATACTATTAGGCTGCCGGTATCATTCTGGCCTTGGGTTGACTCATGTCCACACTTTATCGCACGACGCTGGCAATGTGCTGCCTGGCCTCGTTCCTTCCACTCGGCGCCTTGGCCGCCGATGCCGAACAACCACCTGTCACCAACGAGGCCCCGGCTGCTCCAGCCCCGCGTCCGCCGTTGCTGGAGCGTAGCCAGGAGGACGCCCAGGCGCTCGAACGGCTGGTGCCCAAGGCCGAGCAACAGACGCTGCAAGGCGGCGCCGACAGCTTCCTTGCACTGTGGAAACCGGCCAACGACAGCGACCCGCAAGGGGCTGTGATCATCGTGCCCGGCGCCGGTGAAACGGCGGATTGGCCAAACGCGGTCGGTCCGCTGCGGCGCAAGTTCCCCGATGTCGGCTGGCACAGCCTGAGCATCAGCCTGCCCGACCTGCTGGCCGACAGCCCGCAGGCGCGGGTCGAAGCCAAGCCGGCGGCCAAGCCAGCGCCAGAACAGGGCGAAAGCGCCCCGGCCAAGGACTTGCCAGCCGATGCCAACGCCAATGTCGCCCAAGCCACTGCGGCCGATGCCGACACGGCAGAAAGCACTGATGCCGCACAGGCCAGCGAGCAAACCGACCCGGCCGATGCCGCGCGCATCTTCGCGCGCCTGGATGCTGCAGTGGCCTTTGCCCAGCAGCATAACGCTCGCAGCATCGTGCTGATTGGCCATGGCAGCGGCGCGTATTGGGCGGCCCGCTACCTGAGCGAACAGCAGCCACCGCAGGTGCAAAAGCTGGTGCTGGTGGCTGCACAGACACCGGCGCGGGTGGAGCATGACCTGGAAAGCCTGGTTCCCATCCTGAAAGTGCCCACTGCCGACATCTACTACGCCACCCGCAGCGCCGACCGCAGCGCGGCCGCGCAGCGCCTGCAGGCCAGCAAGCGGCAGAAGGACAGCCAGTACCGGCAGTTGTCGCTGATTGCCATGCCGGGGAACAAGGCAGCGGAACAAGAGCAACTGTTCCGCCGGGTGCGAGGGTGGATGAGCCTGTAGGAGCGGCCTTGCGTCGCGAAAGGGCCGCAAAGCGGCCCCCCTGCGGTATCAGTTGCGAAGCTGGCCACTTGGGGCCGCTGCGCGCCCCATCGCGACACAAGGCCGCTCCTACATGTACCGCGCAGGCTTTTACAGGCCGCGCCGCTTGCGGATCATGGCATAGGCCTGGTGCAACTCGCGGGTGCGCTCGGTCGCTTCACGCAACTGTGCCTCGCTCGCCCCCGTGCCCGCCAGCTTGTCCGGATGGTGGCGGCTGACCAGCCGCCGATAGGCCTGCTTGATCTTGTCGCCTTCGGTGTCCGCCTCGACTGCCAGCAGCCTCAGCGCAGCCGCGTAGGTCATGGGTACCTCACGGGCACCGGCAGCCCTGCGCGGCTCGTACTCCAGCGACATGGCCTGGACCTGGCGCCGGCTCAGGCCCAGTTTGTGCCCCCATTCCAGCAGCAACTCGCGCTCCTTGTTGCCCATCTTGCCGTCGGCCCAGACCATGCGCCAACAGGCCCGCAAGGTGCCTTCCGCCGCATGTGGCTGCTGGCGGATACGCCGCAGGTGCCCACCCAGCCGGTCCTTGCCTGCCTTGCCGCGGTTGAACGCGGCAATCGCACGCAGCCGGGCTTCTTCGGCCAGGTCCAGGCGCACCATTTCCTGACGCGCCTGCTGGATATGCTGCTCGGCCACCCGGCCATCGCACTTGGCCAGGCGACCGAGCATCACGAACAGCAACTCGTCATCCTGCAAGGCCGGGCGCCCGCCCAGGCGTTCGCGCAGGTCTTCCCAGCCCTGCAAACGCAGGCGGCGGTCAATGAACTGACCGAGCAATGCGCCGAGCAAGGCACCGGGGATGCTGGCAACGGCAAAGCCGGCACCGGCGCCAATCACCGTGCTTGGCCACCACATGTCAGGCACGCTCGCCGATCAGGCGTTCGGCTTCGGCCAGGCGCTCGAGGGTTCCCACATCCACCCAGTGCCCGCGGTAGTGTTCGCCACTCACCTGCCCTGCTGCCATGGCCTGGCGCAGCAGCGGCGCGAGCTTGAAGGCACCCGGTTGGCAGCCCTCGAACAGCGCCGGGTGTAACACCGAGAGGCCGCTGAAAGTCAGCGTGCCAGGGGCGTCATCACCATCCACCACCTTGCCGCCCACCAGGCGGAAATCGCCACGGCCATGGTGGCCCGGGTTGTCGACCAGCACCAGGTGAGCCAGGCCTTGCACGGGAGACTGCAGGTGCTTGAAGTCATAATCGGTCCAGACATCGCCGTTGACCAGCAGGAACGGCGCGTCGCCCAGCAGTGGCAATGCCTTGAAGATGCCACCGCCGGTTTCCAGCGGCTCGCCCTCGGGCGAATAGCGGATGCTCAGGCCGAAGCGACTGCCATCGCCCAGATGGTCTTCGATCTGCTGGCCAAGCCAGGCATGGTTGATCACCACCTCGTTGACGCCCGCCGCCGCCAGGGCGCGCAAGTGATACTCGATCAGGGGCTGACCCGCGACCGGGACCAACGGTTTGGGTGTATGCAGGGTCAGCGGGCGCATGCGCTCGCCTTTCCCTGCCGCCAGGATCATTGCCTTCATGCACGCGCTCCGGCCTGCAACTCGGCAATCAGTTCGCCCAGCTCCGCCAATTCGGGCCGGCGACCGATCACTTCTTCTATATAGGCGAAGAAACGCGGCACGTCGCCCAGGTAGCGCGGTTTGCCATCGCGATGGCAGATTCGGGCAAAGATGCCGATCACCTTCAGATGGCGCTGCACCCCCATCAGGTCGCTGGCGCGCTGGAATGCCTCGAAGTCAGCCTGCACCGGGATACCGGCAGCCCGCGCCTTTTGCCAGTAATCACGCAACCAGCCTTCGACCCGCGCCTGTGGCCAACTGACGAAGGCGTCCTTGAACAGGCAGGTGATGTCGTAGGTGACCGGGCCATACACCGCGTCCTGGAAGTCCAACACGCCGGGGTTGGGCGTGCTCTGCATCAGGTTGCGCGGCATGTAGTCACGGTGCACCAGCACCTTGGGCTGGGCCAGGGCGCTGTCGATCAGCAGCTGGCTGACACGCTGCCAGGTGGCTTGCTGGGCGTCACTGAAGGTCTGGCCAAGCTCACGCCCCACGTACCATTCGGGGAACAGCTCGACTTCGCGGCGCAACAGGGCGTCGTCGTAGCTCGGCAGCGGCGCTTCCATCGGCAGGCGCTGGAAGGCCAGCAGGGCGTCGATGGCATCGCTGAACAGGCTATCGGCGTTGTCGGCATCGATGATGTCGAGGTAGGTCTGGTGGCCCAGGTCGCCCAGCAGCAGGAAGCCGCGTTCCAGGTCCTGAGCGTGAATCAGCGGCACGTGCACGTCGGCGCTGGCCAGCAGGTGGTCAATGGCGACGAACGGTTGGCAATTCTCCTGTGGCGGGGGCGCATCCATGATCACGAAGCTGTGCCCAGCGCCCTGCCAGCGGAAATACCGACGGAAGCTGGCGTCGCTGCTGGCCGCGGTCAGGCTGCCTGCGGGCACTTCGCCCCAGGCGTTTCTGTGGAAAAGATCATTGAGCTGCTCATCGAGCCAGACCGTCAGTTGTTGCAGGCGTACATCGTGTTCAGGCATTACAAGGGTCTCCGACGGCCCTAGCCGTCAAGCGGGTCATGCTTTATTATCCAGCATCTTTTTCAGACCATCGAGAGGCGTGCGGCCCCACACGCGGGCAGATGGCACGCAGGAAGCCCGGACTAATAAGATGGCATTGAAATCCCCCGCGTTTCGTAGAAAGTTTCCGTTGCTGGTAACCGGCGGTCTGCTGGCCCTGCAACCTCTGGCCACGTCGTACGTGGTGGCAGCCGAACAGTTCGACTGCCAAGTGTCCGCCTCCGGTGGTTGGGACTGCAAGCCCAAGACCCCAGTCAACAACCTGCCGCCGCGCCCGGTGCATGAGGGTGCTGCCGTCAGCGCCGGCACCGAAGCCGCGAACGAAGGCGAAACTGCGGACCGGCCGATGCTGGTCACCGAGGCCAAGGGCCGCGCCCTGAAGTCGCGCAGCGAAGACTACAGCCACCTGGACTGGGTACCGCGAGAAAAGCTCACTGCCGCGCAGCTGGCCGAAACCGGCCCGTACTGTGGTGGCGCGTACATCGAGCCAACCCGCCCGGGCATGGCCGACACCACGCCGAAGGATGAGTCGCCGACCTACATCAATGCCAAGGTATCCAAGTACCAGCAGGAGCAGCAGATCGCTACCCTCGCCGGTGACGTGGTGATGCGCCAGGGCAGCATGCAGGCCGAGGCCGACGAGGCCAACCTCTATCAGACCGAAAACCGTGGCGAGCTCAAGGGCAACGTCAAGATCCGTGACAACGGTTCGCTGGTAGTCGGTGACGAGGCGCAGATCCAGCTTGACACTGGCGAAGCCCAGGTCGACAACGCCGAATACGTGATGCACAAGTCGCACATCCGCGGCAGTGCCCTGTACGCCAAGCGTGGCGAAAACGCCATCATCCGCCTCAAGGACGGTACGTACACCACTTGCGAACCGGGCAGCAACGCCTGGCAGCTGAAGGGCAACAACATCACCCTTAACCCGGCCACCGGCTTCGGTACCGCGACCAACGTTACGCTGCGGGTCAAGGATTTCCCGGTGTTCTACACACCGTACATCTACTTCCCGATCGACGACCGTCGCCAGTCCGGCTTCCTGCCGCCATCGTTCAGCAGCACCAGCGACACCGGCTTCATGCTGGTCACGCCGTACTACTTCAACCTGGCACCGAACTACGACGCCACGTTGTACCCGCGCTACATGACCAAGCGCGGCCTGCTGATGGAAGGCGAGTTCCGCTACCTGACGCCTTCCAGCGAAGGCCAGTTCGGTGGTGCGTACCTCAACGACAAGAACGACGACCGCAAAGACCAGACTGACTACAAAGAACAGCGCTGGATGGTCAACTGGCAGCACAAGGGCGGGCTGGACGAGCGCCTGATGACCGAGGTGGACTACACCGACATCAGCGATCCGTTCTACTTCCAGGACCTGGAGTCCGACCAGATTGGCGTAGAGTCCAAGGACTTGCTCAATCAGCGCGGCGCACTGACCTACCGTGGCGATAATTACCAGGCTCGCCTGAACGTGCACGCCTACGAAATGGCTACCATTTCGAAGATCACGCCGTATGATCGCCTGCCGCAGCTAACTCTTAACGGCATGTTGCCGTATCACCCAGGCGGTTTCGATTTCAGCTACAAGACCGAAGCCGTGCGCTTCGATCGCGATCTGAAGACCGGCCCTGTGTTCAACGAAGACGGGCAGCTGGACACCACGGCCGGTGCCGACGGGCGACGCCTTGATGAGAACATATTCGGCCTCGCCAGGGCCAACGGCACTCGCCTGAACCTCGCACCGTCGATCAGCCTGCCGTTGGACGCCAGCTACGGCTATATCAAGCCGAAGCTGACCTACATGTACACCAAGTACGACCTGGATCTGGACAGCGAAGGTAAAGCCGACCTGGCTGGCGCCTCGCAAACCACCCGTGACCTTCGTGGTGACTTCTCGAGCACCCAGAACCGTGACATCCCGATCTTCAGCGTCGACAGCGGCTTGTACTTTGACCGCGACACCTCGCTGTTCGGCACCAACTATCGCAATACCCTTGAACCGCGCCTGTTCTACCTCTACGTCCCGTACAAGGACCAGGTGGACATCCCGCTGTTCGACAGCGGTGAATCGCTGTTCAGCTACGAGTCGCTGTTCCGTGAAAACCGCTTCAGCGGTACCGACCGCATCGGTGACGAGAACAAGCTGTCGCTGGGCGTGACTACCCGCTGGATCGAAGAGAACGGTTTCGAGCGCCAGAACTTCAGCATCGGCCAGGCGTACTACTTCAAGGATCGCAAAGTCCAGCTGCCGGGTATCGACTACCGCACCCGCGCCGACTCGCAGTCCGACGTGTCGCCTTACGCGCTGCTGTACAACTACTACTTCAACCGCGACTGGCGCTTCAATTCGACCTACAACTGGGACCCGGACACCCGCAGCCCACGCTCGGGCAGCGCGATGTTCCACTACCAGCCTGAAGACAACCCGAACAAGGTGGTCAACCTCGGTTATCGCTACCGTAACGACACCATCGCCTACGACTCCACGACCGGTACCTGGAAAGTGGGCGGCGGCGACTATGGCACCCCGGGCAGTCCTAACTACGTGAAGGACTACTACAAGATCCAGCAGCATGACTTCTCGGTCATCTGGCCACTCGTTCCGCAGTGGAGCGTCATCGCGCGCTGGCAGCATGACTACAACCGCAACCGCACCCTGGAAGCCATGGGTGGTTTCGAGTACGACAACTGCTGCTGGAAGCTGCGCCTGATCAACCGTTACTGGATCGACTACGACGACTTCAGCCAGGCGCTTCCGCAGAACGAGAAAGGCGACCACGGCATCTTCCTTCAGATCGTCCTGAAGGGCCTCGGTGGTGTCGTCGGCAACAAGGTCGAATCTTTCCTCGACCAAGGCATTCAAGGTTACCGTGAACGTGAAGACCAAGCTTATTGATCGACTGCGCCCAGCGCTGCTGGGCGTCGCATTGCTGAGTGGCGCGGTGCATGCCGCGGTACAACCTCTTGATCGCGTGGTGGCCATCGTCGACAACGACGTGGTCATGCAAAGCCAGCTCGACCAGCGCGTCCGCGAAGTTCAGCAAACCATCGCCAAGCGCGGAGGCGGCATGCCGCCTGCCGGCGCGCTGGACCAGCAGGTACTGGAGCGCCTGATCGTCGAGAACCTGCAATTGCAGATCGGCGAACGCTCCGGCATCCGCATCACCGATGAAGAACTGAACCAGGCGATCGGCACCATTGCCCAGCGCAATGGCATGTCGCTGGACCAGTTCCGTGCCGCCCTGGCCCGCGACGGCCTGTCGTTCGACGACGCCCGCGAGCAGGTCAAGCGCGAGATGATCATCAGCCGCGTGCGCCAGCGTCGTGTGGCCGAACGCATCCAGGTGTCCGAGCAGGAAGTGAAGAACTTCCTCAACTCCGACCTGGGCAAGATGCAGATGTCGGAAGAGTACCGCCTGGCCAACATCCTGATCCCGACGCCGGAAGCGGCCAGCTCGGACGATATCCAGAAGGCTGCACGCAAGGTCGGTGACCTGTACCAGCAACTGCGCCAGGGCGCCGATTTCGGCCAGATGGCGATTGCCCACTCGGCCAGCGAAAACGCCCTGGAAGGCGGTGAGATGGGTTGGCGCAAAGCCGGCCAGCTGCCACCGGACTTCGCCAAGATGCTCAGCAGCATGCCGGTGGGTGAAATCACCCAGCCGATCCGCATCCCCAACGGCTTCATCATCCTCAAGCTCGAGGAGAAGCGCGGCGGCAGCGAGAACGTGCTGCGTGACGAAGTGCACGTACGCCATATCCTGATCAAGCCGAGCGAAATCCGCAGCGAAGCGGCCACCGAGCAACTGGCCGAGCGCCTGTACGAGCGCATCAAGAACGGCGAGGACTTCGGCGAACTGGCGAAGAGCTTCTCGGAAGACCCGGGTTCCGCGCTCAACGGTGGCGACCTCAACTGGGTCGACCCGAACAGCCTGGTACCGGAGTTCCGCGAGCAGATGGCCAACGCTACCCAAGGCGAAGTCACCCGTCCGTTCAAGACCCAGTACGGCTGGCATGTCCTCGAAGTGCTGGGCCGCCGCGCCACCGACAGCACCGAGCAGGCTCGCGAACAGCAGGCCATGAACGTATTGCGCAACCGCAAGTACGACGAAGAGCTGCAAACCTGGCTGCGCCAGATTCGCGACGAAGCCTACGTTGAAATCAAGCTGCCTGGCGCTGACCAGGCCGCCCCGTGAAGCCCCTGCGCTTCGCCGTCACCCCCGGCGAACCAGCCGGCATAGGTCCCGACCTGTGCCTGCTGCTCGCCGCAGACGCCCAGC
This sequence comes from Pseudomonas anuradhapurensis, assembly GCF_014269225.2. Taxonomy (NCBI): domain Bacteria; kingdom Pseudomonadati; phylum Pseudomonadota; class Gammaproteobacteria; order Pseudomonadales; family Pseudomonadaceae; genus Pseudomonas; species Pseudomonas anuradhapurensis. The sequence continues at coordinate 440,883 of NZ_CP077097.1, read as the reverse complement.
CCCACCCCCTGATTGCCATCACCAGCCGTGACCTGCTCGCCGAGCGGGCCACCCAGCTGGGGCTGGCCGTCAAGCTGTTGCCGGTAGCGCCGGGCCAATGGCCCGAGCAGCCCGCACCGGCGGGTAGCCTGTACGTCTGGGACACGCCCCTGGCGGCCCCGGTAATTCCTGGCCAGCTCGACAAGGCCAATGCTGCGTTCGTGCTGCAAACCCTGACCCGCGCCGGGCAAGGCTGCCTGGACGGGCACTTCGCCGGGATGATCACCGCGCCCGTGCACAAGGGCGTCATCAACGAAAGCGGCATCGCCTTCTCCGGGCATACCGAATTCCTTGCCGAACTGACCCACACCGCACAAGTGGTGATGATGCTGGCCACCCACGGTCTGCGCGTCGCCCTGGTGACCACCCACCTGCCGCTGCGCGACATTGCCGACGCCATCACTGCCGAGCGCGTCGAACGTGTGACCCGCATCCTGCACGCAGACATGCGTGACAAGTTCGGCATTGCCAACCCGCGCATCCTGGTGTGCGGCCTCAACCCGCACGCGGGTGAAAGTGGCCACCTGGGCCGCGAGGAAATCGACATCATCGAGCCGACCCTGGCCCGCCTGCGCACCGAGGGCATGGACCTGCGCGGGCCGCTGCCGGCCGATACCCTGTTTACCCCCAAATATCTGGAGCACTGCGATGCGGTGCTGGCGATGTATCACGACCAGGGCCTGCCGGTACTCAAGTACAAAGGCTTTGGCGCAGCCGTGAACGTTACCCTGGGCCTGCCGATCATCCGCACGTCGGTTGACCACGGCACCGCCCTGGACCTTGCCGGCACTGGCAAGGTCGACACCGGCAGCCTGCGCGTCGCGCTGGACACCGCCTACCAGAT